>CAZHTW010000038.1:0-22309 GCA_964535865.1 uncultured Sandarakinorhabdus sp.
CCAGGCCGCGCACATCCGATGTCATCTTCTGGCTGATGGCCAGACCGGCGGCATCGTCCTTGGCGCTGTTGATGCGCATGCCGGTTGAAAGCCGCTGCATGGCGGTGCCCATTGCATTGTTTGCCGTGCGCTGCGCATTCTGGGCGGTCAGCGCGTTGATGTTGGTGTTGATCACGGTCATCTGAAATACTCCCGCTTCCCGCCGCCGCACATCGCGGGGCGCTGCACTGGAAACGGCTTGGGGTGAAGATTGCTTAAACACGTTTGATGAGGCGAATGATTTGAATGCGTTAGACGTGATATTCGCCAGCCGCGATGTGGTGGTGATCAACAAGCCGGCCGGCATTGCCGTGCATCCCGGCCCGAAAACCCCGCACAGCCTGGAGGATGATCTGCCCGGCCTTGCCATCGGCGGCTTCCGCCCCGTGGCGGCCCACCGGCTGGATCGTGACACATCGGGCTGCCTGGCCATCGCGCGCAGCCGGCGCGGGGTGAAGTGGCTGGCGACCGCCTTTGCCGGCGGCGGCGCCAGCAAGATCTATTGGGCGATCCTGTCGGCCCTGCCCGCTGCCAGCGCGGGCCTGATCGATGCGCCGCTGGCGAAGATCTCCAGCGCGGCGGCCGGCTGGCGCATGGTGGTTGACCCGGCGGGCAAGCCGGCGCGCACGCACTGGCGGATATTGGATCCCGCGCTGAAACTGGTGGAATTCCGCCCCGAAACCGGCCGCACCCACCAGATCCGCGTGCATGCGGCGCATCTGGGCTGCCCGATTGCCGGCGATCCGGTCTATGGCGATGGAAACGGCCCGATGCGGCTGCATGCCCGGCACTTGGGGCTTGCCCTGCCCGACGGCAGTCAGATCACGGCAACAGCGGATCTGCCGGCGGGCTGGCCGATCGGGTCCGGCCCTGAAAACCAATGAAATCGCTGTAGTTTTCGGCAAGCCGATCCAGCCGTTGGTGTATCTTTTCCGGCCCGATCATCTGCACCACGCCGTCCACCAGCAGATTGAGCAGCGAGGCCAGCGCGGTGTTCATGTCCCAGAAATGGCCCAGCGCCACTTCGGCGGTGAGGATGTGCGGCGTCAGATCACGCGCCCATGGGCAATAGGGATCGGTGATCACCACCAGCGGCCGCCCCGCCGCAGTCACCCGTTCGGCCAGCAAGCGGAAATGCCGGGAATAACGCCGCACATCCACCACCAGAAACACATCCTGCGGGCCGGCATCGATCAGTTCGTCGTGGATGCCGGCGGCCAGATCGATATTGCCCACCCGCGGCCGCACATAAGACAGGTGACGGGCAAAACCGGCGGCGAGCCCCTGTTCCGTTTGAAACCCCGCCACATGCACCGCCGGCGCTGTGGCCAGCAACGCCACCACGGCGGCCCATTCCGGGGTTTCGGCCTGGGCATACACCCCGGCAATGGCGGCTGTTTCGGCCTGCAGCCGCGCATCGGCGCTGGGCGCCGGCCGGGTGAGCAGCCAGGGCGCATCGCGGGCTTCGCCGCGCAGATCATCCTTCAGCGCGGCCAGATTGTCATACCCCAGGCTCTTGATCAGCCGGGCAACCGTCATCGCCGAAACGCCCACCCGCTGGCCGATGGAGGCGGCGGTCTCAAACGGCAGCTGGTCGAGATTCTCGGTCAGCCAGCCGGCGATCATGCGTTCCGACACCGTCAACCGGTCATATTGGCTGGCCAGCCGCTGGGCGACGCGTGAGCTCATGTGATCGGGATAACATCAACGCACATTTGCGCAACTGCGCATAATCACGGCCGGCCGGCGGGCGCCACCATGGCGGGGAAAATCACCGGCTTGAAGCGTTCGGCGGCAAACAAGGGCGATTGATCGGCATGATGCGGCGATCCCGGCCGGGTGGCGGCGCTGCCGAACTGGTGCACACTGCGCGAGCGGGCCTGCCCTTGCGCATCCCATTCGATCAGCATGATGAAGCCGTCGCCATTGTTGCCCACCCGGCGGCCATCATCGGCGAGCGTGCCGATGATGGCCCGCAACGTGTCGGGCCCACCGCACAGGGGCAGATCCTGTTTGCCGCGCCGCAGCCGCTGGAAATCGCCCAGTGGCACCTGCAAGCTGCCGAACTTGCCCTTCAACAAGGCCACCGCTTCCACCAGCGCGGCGCGGGCGTCGGGCGTGGGCTTTTGCAGATAGGCAAAGCGCGCGTGCTGGGCAAAGGCCACCGCCACCAGCGTGTCGGCCGGGCCGTTGCAATCCAGGGTGAAATCCCATTGGCGGATCAGGCCTTGCGCAGCGGCGAGATCGGGCTGGCCCTTGGTATCAAGCGCCAGCACCTCGTCCCACCAGCGCCCGGCCCAGCCGCTGCGATCATAGCCCTTGTCAAACTTGATCGACAGCAGCGCCTCACGGCTGATCTGCTGGTTGCCCAACTGGGCAAAGCGCGCCTGATACCGCTGCGCCCGGTTGGTGACATAGGTTTCGATGCCCATCTCCGCCGGAAAATCCGCTTGGGCCAACTCATCCTGCGGCGCCGTGGACAGGAACGGCGTGTTGTTGGCATTGGCCACCCAGCCGGCGGGCGGATCGATCACGTGCGGGTTGCCGGCCCAGGGGCGATAGGCCGTCCACACCGCCTTCGATGTGTCACCCGGCAGCACGCCCTTCCAGTCAAAGCCGGGCGCGCGAACGGGGAACAGCGCGTTGTAGAACATGCCGATATGGCCCTTGGCATCGGCATAGATGAAGTTGGTGCCGGGGATTTTCTGCGTCGCCATGATCGCTTTCCACTCGGCAAAATCCCGCGCCTTGTTCAGGCGATAATATTGCTCCACCTGGCCCACATCGCCGATGCCGGCATAGCGGATGGCAAAGGCACCCAGATCATTCTTGATCACCGGGCCGTGGACGCTGCGATAGATGGTGCGCGGGATCGGCAGCACCAGCGGGCCAAATTTCACCCGCAGCCACACGCGGCGCTGTTCCAGATCGCGCCATTGCCCATCATAACGGTAACGCGCGCCGCTTTCATCCAGCACCAGCTTGTAAACGTCGATCAGATCGGGGCGGTTGACCGTGTTGGTCCAGCCCAGATGCTTGTTGTGGCCCAGCAACGGGAACGGCGCACCGGGAAAATTGGCACCGGCAAAGTCCCAGCCTTCGTCGCTGTGCACCACCAGTTCCCACCAGGTCACCGGGCCTTCCCAGGGCTGGTGGCTGTTGACGATCAGCCGGGTGGTGGCATCGCTGCTGCGCCGGGCGGCCACGGCAAAGCTGTTGCTGCCCCGTTCATCCGCCGGCCCGGCATCGCGCGGCGGCAAGCGGCCTTCCACCAGCGCCGCAAGCGGCCGGTCCAGCCCAAAGAAAAACGGCGAGCGCAGGGCAAAGCCCACCACGATATCGCGGCCATTGACCGGGAACAGGCCTTGCAGCCGCACCTCTTGTCGGTGACCGCGGGCATAGTCATTCAGGCCCTGCGCATAGGCTTCCACCAGTGCCCGCGTCGCCGGTGACAGGCTGGCATAGCCCGCCTCCCCCACGCTTTTGGCATCGAGCAGATGGCCGGCAAAATCCAGCTTGGCACCATCTTCGCCCAAAATCGCCCCGGCGCGGCCGCGCACGGCGGCCAGCGTTTCCTCCAGATTGCGGAAATCATCCTGCGACTGGGCAATGGCGATGCCATAGGCGACATCGGCATCGGTCTTGCCGTTGATGTGCGGCACGCCCCATCGGTCGCGCGTGATCGTCACCTGGCGCACCCGCACCGGATCGGCCATGGGCGCAGCGGCGCTCAGGGCATCCCAGGTGGACAGGCCGACAAACACGGCACCCACCGCGATCGACGTCCAGAACAGCGCGGTGAACCAGCGCGGCATCAACGGGCGTCCTTCACCACCACGCCGCCCTTGATCACGATCTTCACATCGCGCAGCGTGGCGACATCCTTGGTGGGATCGCCGGCCACGGCAATGATGTCGGCAAAGCGCCCCGGCGCAATCTGGCCCACATCATCGCGGCCCAGCGCTTCGGCGGCCTTCATGGTGGCGGCACGGATGGCATCGATCGGCGTCATCCCCCATTCCACCATCTTGGCAAACTGGCGGGCATTGTCCCCATGCGGATACACGCCGGCATCGCTGCCAAACACCATTTTCACGCCGGCCTTCCACGCCGCCTGAAAGGTCTGGCGCTGGCGCAGCCCCACTTCGCGTTCCTTGGCCAGGCTGGATTCCGGCACGCCGTTCTTCGCGCCTTCGGCCAGGATATAATCATCATTATAGATATCCATGGAAAACCAGGTGCCGGCCTTCTTGGCCAGCTCAAAGGCCTCGGCATCGGCAAAGCTGACATGCTCCACCGTGTCCACCCCGGCGCGGATCGCCGCCTTGATGCCGTTGGTGCCATGGGCATGGGCGGCCACTTTCAGGCCCAGCATATGGGCTTCCTCCACCAGCGCGTTCATTTCGGCCTGGCTATATTGCTGGGCACCAACGCTGGTGCCGATGGAAAACACGCCGCCGGTGGCGCAATATTTGATCACCTCGGCGCCGCGCCGGTGCAGCTCGCGCACCTTCTGGCGCACGCCATCGGGGCCATCGGCAATGCCGGGGCGATCAAAGACATAATTGGCCGGCAGCTCGTTGCTGTCGCAGTGCCCGCCGGTGGCGCCAATGGCATAGGTGGCCGGCACAATGCGCGGGCCGGGAATGGCACCGCGCTCGATCGCCAGTTTCAGGCCAAGATCGGCATAATCGGCCGAACCGACATTGCGCACCGTGGTGAAACCGGCCTCGATCGTGCGCTTGGCCATGGCCACGCCCAGCACCGTCCAGAAACTGCCGGGATAGCTGAGCGCCTGCATCCCCGACAATGTGGGATCGCTGGACAGATGGACATGCATGTCGATCAGGCCGGGCAGGATGGTGACATTGCCCAGATCGATGCGCCGCGCGTCGGTGATGATATGCCGGTCAGACGTGGTCACCAGCGTGATGCGGCCATTTTCGGTGACGATCTGCGGATACTGGACAATGGTGCCGCTGGCCACGTCCAGCATTCGCGCCGCGGTGATCACCACGGTTTCCGCCTGTGCCGCCGTGCCCGCCAGCAGCGCCGCCAGCATCATCATCGTCTTCATTGCCGTTCACTCCCCTGTCACCCACCGATAGGGCGACACGGCAAGCGGGGCAAGCCGGTCAGGCCACCTGCGGCAGTTCGGTGGGCGCCGGCAGAAGCGGCACCGGCGCGCCATCGCCCGACACCAGCGCGGCCAGGAACTGGTCCACCGCCCGATCCCAGCCAAAGCGCCGGCCATAGGCCACGCAATCGGCGCGCCGCGCCAGCAGCGCCCGTTGCATCGCGTCCGACAGATCGTGCGACACCGCGCCGATGCGGCCGGGGGCGCGGCCATCGGGGCCAAAGCCATCGGCGCCCACCACATCCAGCGGTCCGGGCACCTTGTATCCGGCCACCGGCGTGCCGCAGGCCAGCGCCTCGATCATCACCAGCCCGAATGTGTCGGTGCGGCTGGGAAAGGCCATCACATCGGCGGCGGCATAGGCCGATGCCAGCGCCGCGCCGTGCAGGGCGCCGGTGAAATGCGCCGCCGGAAACTTGCGCTGCAACCCATCCAGCGCCGGGCCATCACCCACCACCAGCTTGTCACCCGGCCAGGGCGCGGCCAGAAACGCCTCGATATTCTTTTCCACCGCCACCCGGCCAACATGCAGGGCCAGCGGCCGCTTCAGGCCGGCGGCGGCGGGATGCGGCGGCACATCGGGCCGGAACTGGTCCACATCCACCCCGCGTGACCACAGCCTCGTCCGGCTGATGCCATGATCGGCCAGCTCGGCGCCCAGCCGCGGCGTGGCCACCATCACGGCATGGGCCGCGCCGTGAAAGCGGCGCAGCACCCGCCACACCCGTTCGGGATTGAGGCCGATGCGCGCCTGCACATAGTCTGGAAAGCGGGTGTGAAAGCTGGTGGTGAAGGCAAAATCATTGCGCAAGGCCCACCCCCGCGCCAGCCAGCCCAGGGGGCCTTCGGTGGCGATGTGCAGCACATCGGGGCCAAAGCCGCTGATCATCCGGGCAATCCGGCGCTGCGTCGTCATCGCCAGCCTTATTTCCGGATAGGATGGCATCGGCACCGACCAGAATTGATCCGGCGAAATCACCTGGATGCGCACGCCGCGCGCGCTGAGCAGCCGCATGGTGGTGGACAGCGTGCGCACCACGCCATTGACCTGGGGTTCCCAGGCATCGGTGACCAGGGTGAGCTTCATCTGCGTCTCCTCAGGCGGCCATCAGGGCGGCGGCCGGCTGCGCTTCGGCTGGCTTGCGGGCGCGGGCGCGGCTGATCTGCACCCAATCGATGATCTCGATGCGGCCATCATCATGCTCGGCCAGCGCGGTGCAGCTTTCCACCCAGTCGCCGTCGTTCAGATAGGTGATGCCATCGAAATCGCGGATTTCGGCCGAATGGATATGGCCGCACACCACGCCATCCAGCCCGCGCAGCCGCGCCGCATCGGCCACCGCCTGTTCAAAGCGGCCGATGAAGGCCACGGCGTTCTTCACGCGCTTCTTGATATGGGCAGAGATCGACCAATAGGGCAGACCGAACTGCCGCCGCACCCGGTTGAACTGCACATTCAGCTTGAGCAGCAGCTCATAGCCAATGTCCCCCGCCCAGGCGAGCCAGCGGTGATAGAGCACCACGGCATCAAATTCATCGCCATGGCACACCAGCAGGCGGCGGCCATCGGCGGTGGTGTGAATGGCCTCCAGCGCGATTTCCACCCCGCCCAGGCTCAGCCCGGCATAGGGGCGCAACACCTCGTCATGATTGCCGGGGATATAGACAACGCGGGTGCCCTTGGCCGCCAGCTTGAGGATGCGGCGCACAATGTCGTTGTGGCGCTGCGGCCAATACCAGCCGCGCTTCAGCTTCCAGCCATCGATGATGTCGCCCACCAGATACAGGGTTTCCGGCTGGATCGCCTTCAGAAATTCCAGCAGCATGTCGGCATTGCAGCCGGGCGTGCCGAGATGGATATCGGAAATCCACACGGTGCGGTGGCGCAGCTTGGCCGCCGGCACCGGATCATCTTCCGGCTCCTGCAGAAAGGCCGGCACCGGCTTCAGCATGCCGGGCAGCAGCGGTTCGGCCCACCGATCAAGCGGCGCATGTGGCAGTTCGGCAAACGGCATGGTCGCCATGGCAAGGGCCCTTCAGCTGTCCTTGCCCGGACGCTCTAACGATCAGCCATGACCCCATCGTGACGTCTGGGTTGCAATATCATTGCACACACGGATTCCCGCCCCCGCCACAACGAAAAAGGGCGGCCCCAGCGGGACCGCCCTTTGACTGTTTGGCCGTGGGCCGATCTGAAGCAGGCTTCAGAAGCGGACGCGGGCACCAAAGCGGATCGCCCACAGCGAACCGTTCAGGTTGACGCCCTGGGTCGGGGCGGCAAACGTCGTGCCGGAGCGGTTGGCAAAGCTGTACTGGGTGCAGGCCGTGGTGGCGCAGGTGACGTTCACCAGCGTGCCATAGCCCGGGAAGGCAACCTGGCGGATGACACCCCAATCCTTGTTGATCAGGTTCAGGGCGTTTTCCAGATCGGCGCTCAGTTCGATCTTGCCGCCAAACACGAACGGCACTTCCTGACGCACCGCCAGATCGAGGCGGTTGTAACGCGGGGTCTTGCCGATGTTCTTCGGCGCGATGCCGCCCTGATATTTGTTCAGCTCCGAATTCTGGATGAAATTCTGGAAGCCGGCAAAATCAAAGCCGGTGGCATAGACCACGCGCGGATCAGCGGTGATCGAGCTGACGTTCGGCACATACATCAGGAAGCGGTTGTTGGTGCCGGTGACGCCAAACACGTTGGACCGGTTGTTGCCCGACGCCTGATCAGCGAAGGTGTAGCTGAAGCGCTGGCCGGCCTGGCTGTTGAAGAAGAATTCAAAGCGGGTGTTGTTGTCACCAAACAGCTTGGCGTCATAACCACCGCCAAGGCGATAGCTGTCGTCACGCTGATAGCTGGAGATGCCATAGGCCGCGTTGTTGGGATCCTGGCCGGCGGCTGCGTTGACATAGTTGGAGAAGGCCACCGACGAGGTGCCGTTGTTGGCATCGCGCGACCGCTGGAAGGTATAGGCACCGTTCAGGTGGAAGCCATTGTTCCAGCGCTTCTTGAAGCGGGCGACAACGTTCCAGCCGAAACCATCATCCACGTTGGTGAGGAAGATATCGGTGTTGGTGGTCGTGCCCTGGCCCGGCAGCACCTGATAGCGCACACGGCCGTCGGGCAGCGTGCCCAGCGGCACCGAGCGCAGATCGGTCCAGGTGGCGGCGTCGCGCAGGCGGCTCCACACCACGTCGAAACCAAGCTGCCAGCCATCGCCCAGGAAGCCGAGATCGGCGTTGTAATCCACCGAGGTGGACAGGCGCCACGTCGACGGAATGCGATAGTTGGGATCAAGCGAATTGGTCGGCGAACCAGCGGTGCCACCGGTGCGGATGGCAGCAACCAGTTCGGCCGGCGGGTTGGCACCGCTGACCACATTGTTCAACGTCGCGGCACCGATGGAGGCGATCTGCGCCGCCGTCAGGCCGGTGATGCCCGCCACCGAGAAGGTACCATCGGCGTTCCGGCGCACCTGGGCGCGGCCCAGCGTCGGGCCGGGGTTCGAATAATTGTTCGAAATCCACACGTTGGGGTTGCCGCCGCCGAACAGGCCGGCCGAACCGCGCAGCTGCAGTCGCTCGGTGGGCTTCCAGTTGAAGCCCAGGCGCGGCTGGAACAGGCCACGGCCATTCAGGGTGCTGTTGTTCGGGAAGCCATAGCGACCCAGGAAGGCATCGTTGAAGAAGGGCGCATCCGGCGTGTCGAAGATGTCATACCGCATGCCGCCGATCAGGGTGAACTGGTCGCCCAGATCGATGGTGTCCTGAATGCCGAACGACCAGCTGTTGTTGGCGAACAGCGCGCGCACCGTATCGATGCCACCGCGCAGCGGCACGGCCAGATCGAGTTCGTTGGCGCGGCGGGCATCCAGATCAGCGATCGAATCGAACAGGAACGCACCCGAAACGCGCTGGGCAAACAGGTTGTTGATGTCCTGCGTGCGGCGTTCAACCACGGCCTTCACGGTGTGATTGTTCATCTTCAGCGTCGCAGTGAATTCGAAGTTCAGCGACTTGGAGCTGAGTTCGTTGGCCTGGCGGCTGATATCCGGGCCAAACTGCAGGCGGCGGGTGCCGGGCGAGCAGGTCAGCGGCGCCGAGCCATTGGCCGGCTGACCAGCGGCTGGCGGTGCCGGGTTGGTGGGATCAAGGCAGACCTGGAACTGGCCAAAGCTGCGGTCGCTGAACGGCACCTGCAGGCGCTTGTAGTCGGCATAGGACACGCGCGCCTGTGTCGAGAAATTGTCGCTCCACTGATCGTTGATTTCAAAGATGCCGGTGTGGTTGATCGCACCCTGGTTATAGTTGTTGGACAGCAGCGACAGGGTCGGGTTGGTGGCGTTCAGTTCGCCAACGCCGGTCTGGCCGGCCAGCAACGTCCCTTCGTTGTAGATATAGGTGAAGGCGGCGCGGTGACCATCAGCAATGTTCAGATCGAACTTGGCGACCAGCTTGTCATCCTTTTCCTGGATGTCAGTCGGCACGCCGCCCGTGGCAAAGCTGTAGCGGTTCTGGGCAATGGTGCTGATCTGGCTGATCTGGGCATCGGTGATGCCCAGCGACGCCGCGCTGATCGTCGCCGGCACCGTGTCGCGCAGGCGTTCATAGGTGATGGCAAAGAACAGCCGGTCCTTGATGATCGGGCCGGTGACCTGGCCCATGTAGATCTGCGATTCAAACGCACCGGTGCGCAGCACACCGCGGGCATTGTCGCCGCGCAGCTTGTCGGAATTGTAGAAGGCAGCGGCCTGGGCGGTGAAATTGTTGCCGCCCGACTTCAGCTGGGTGTTGATGGCCCCGCCCTGGAAGAAGCCCTGGCGGATATCAACCGGGGCAACTTCGACCGAGAATTCCGAAATGGCATCAAGCGGGATCGGGCCGCGCGCCGAAGCAAGGCCACCGGCTTCGAGACCAAAGGGGTCGCCGAAGGCCACGCCGTCCACGGTGAAGCGGTTGAAGCGGTTGTTGGAGCCGGCGATGGAGATGGCGCCGCCGTTGGTGGGATCCAGCGTGACCATCGGGTCGCGGAAGGCAAGGTTGCGGATGTCGCGGTTGACGTTGGCCACGCCAGCGATGTCGCGCGCGGTCAGCACGGTGGCGGCACCGGTGCCGATGGTGATGGCGCTGCGGGTGCGGGCGGCGGTGACGGTGATGGTCTTGCCGGTCGACGCCAGCATCACTTCGATGCGCTGCGGCGCGCCAGCCACCAGACCATCCAGCGTGTCGGTGGCGGCGTCATAGCCCGGGGCTTCGACGGTGATGCTGTAGGGACCGCCGACGCGCAGGCCGGTGGCGTTGAATTCGCCGCTGGCGCCCGAGGTTTGCACAATGCGCGTGCCCGACGGGGTGTGCACCACCGTGACGGTGGCGCCGGCAATCGGCTTGTTCTGTTCGTTGACCACCGCGCCGCGGATGGCCGAGGTGGTTTCCTGCGCCTGAACAATGGCCGGAACAATGAGCGCGGCAAGCGCGACGCCAAGACGAAGATGACGCATGATATTTCCCCTGGGGCTGGAGCGGACGGGACTCTGGCTTGGCGCGCCGGGACTCGTGGCCCTGTGTCGCCAATTGCAATGGCCCTTGCCGGGGTTTCGTGACGTTTTTGTTACAGCTTCATGGCGGGTTCATGATTGTTGGATTCGAGGGGTGAGTGTTGCGGTGCAGCAACACCGCAGCCGGGCGCGCAAACAGCGCAGCTGTTTGCCGACTCCGGCAAGGTCGGCCGGGCGGGCGGCTGGCCCTCGGGCCAGCCGAACCGCTTCGACGGCGTGGCTCCGCCACGCTCTTTCTTGCCTTTTCTTGACGCCTGAAACGGACTCGGCGGCTTTGCCGCCGGCCGTGGCCGTTGGTGCTGCACCGGCCTGTCCATGCGGCCGCAGCCGGCGGCAAAGCCGCCCAGTCTGCTTGGGGAGACAAGCAAGACAGAAAGGAAGAGCGCGGCAGAGCCGCGCCGTCGAAGCTGTTCTGCCGGGCTGCGGCCCGGCAGCCAGCCCGGCCGGCCTTGCGCCTGTCGGCGCGCTTGGCTTCGCCATGCGCGCTGGCGGCGCTGCGGCGCTGCGGCGTGGGCGGTGAGGGTTTCGAACCCCCGACCCGCTCCGTGTAAAGAAGCCGCTCTACCACTGAGCTAACCGCCCCACGCGCATGCGCCCCTAGCGGTGCACACAAGTTCGTGCAACCGTGCCGGCGATGACCAGCCTCGACACCATACAGACCAGCGTCTTCATCGCGCTCACCCTTGCCATGGCGCTGGCCACCATCTGGCAGGTGCGGCGCATGTCGGCCAAACAGGGCAGCCGTGCCGAAGCCAACAGCAACCGGGAATATTTCCTGGCCGGCGGCGGCCTCACCTGGCCGTTCATCGCCGGCTCCATCACGCTGACCAATTTGTCCACCGATCAGCTGGTGGGCATGAACGGGCAGCAGATGCTGCTGCTGGCCTGGTGGGAGCTGTCGGCGGTGGCCGGCCTGGCCATTCTGGCGCTGGTGTTCCTGCCGGTCTATTATCGCGAGGGCTGCACCACCACCACCGAACTGCTGCAGAAGCGGTACAACTCACCTGGTTTGCGCGCCGTGGTGTCGGCGCTGTTCCTGGCCGGCAATCTGCTGATCTATCTGCCGATCACGCTCTACACCGGTGCGCTGTTCCTGCGCACCGTGTCGGGCACCGATGTGCCGCTGCTGCCGCTGGCGGCCGTGCTGGGCGTGGCAGGCTCGCTCTATGCCATATTGGGCGGGCTGCGGGCGGTGGCAGTGTATGACACGATTGCCGGGGTGGGCGTGCTGGGATCGGCGCTGGCCATCGTCTGGCTGGCGCTCACCGCCATTGGCTGGGATTTTTCCGGCATCCCGGCCGAACGGCTGACGCTGGTGGGCGGCCCCGAAAGCCCCATCCCCTTCCCCACCCTGTTCACCGGCATGATCTTCATCCAGATGTTCTATTGGTCCACCAACCAGAACATCACCCAGCGCGCCATGGCGGCGCCATCCTTGCGCGAAGGCCAGAAAGGCGTGTTTGCCGCCGGCATCATCCGCCTGATGATCGTGCCGGCCATCGTCGTGCTGCCCGGCATCGCCAGCTACAAATTGTTCGGCCCGCTGGGGGACACCGCCTATGGCCGCATCGTGGCCGACGTCATGCCCAGCTGGGCGTCCGGCGCCTTCGCGGCGTTCATGGCGGCGGCCGTGCTCACCCACTATACATCGATCCTCAACAGCTCGACCACGCTGTGGGTGTGCGACATTCACGAAGCCTATATCAACCGCACGCCCAATGTGGGCCGGTTGAACACGCTCATCTCGCTCAGCTTCGTCGCCCTCTCCATCGCGCTGGTGCCGGTCTATGATGGCGCCGCCTCCATCATCAATCTGGTGCAGCAGTTGAACGGCCTGCTTTCGATGCCGATCCTGGCCGCCTTCATCTGCGGGCTGGTGTTCAGCGGCATTCAGGCCCGCGCCGTGATGCTGGCGCTGCTGTTCGGGGTTGGGCTCTATGCCGTGTTCACCTGGGCGTGGACGCCGGCGCACTATATTCATCTGATGCTGGTGACGTTATTGGCCACCATAACGGTCGCTTTGGCCACCAATCGGCTGCTGGGCGGCACGGCGGTGTTGCGGCGGGGCGCCGGGACGGCCAATATGGCTGGCCATTGACTCACAGGTTACGGAGCGTTTCGCCATGTTTTCCCGGCTGTTTCTCGAACATCCCCGCTGCGTGAACGAAAGCTATGCCCAGCATTTGGGTGTGGCCTTTGGCGTAGGCGGCCGGCTGTTGGCCGCCAGCCTGAAATGCTTCATCCACGGGCTGGTCCCCGGCCTGTACAAGACGGCCGGTTCCGATGCGATCATGGAATTGCACAAGGAAATCGCACCGCGCAAATATGATCAGCCAACCTTCTGATCGCCACCCACGGGGGGACAAGCAATGACCGACACTCTGGGCTTTTGCCCCGCCCGGCTGGCACGGCTGGATGCATTTCTGGCGGAAAAATATCTCGCCACCCGCCGCCTGCCCTGCACATTGTCGCTGGTCGCCCGCCATGGCGAGATTGTGCACATGGGCGTGCAGGGCCTGGCCGATGTGGAGCGCGGCATCCCGGCCCGGGAGGACACGATCTTCCGCATCTATTCGATGACCAAGCCGATCACCTCGGTCGCGCTGATGATGCTGGTGGAACAGGGCAAGATCGCGCTGGATGATCCGGTGCACAAATACATCCCGGAGTGGAAGAATCTCGGCGTGTTCGTTGCCGGCACCCACAAATTGGGCTTTCAGACCCGGCCGCCGGCCCGCCCGATGCAGGTTGTCGATCTGTTCCGCCACACCGCCGGCCTCACCTATGGCTTTCAGCTGCGCACCAATGTCGATGCCGCCTATCGCGCCGAAAAGATCGGCGAGATTGAAAAGGCCGGCACATTGGAAGCCATGATCCTGGCGTTGGCCAAGCTGCCGCTGGAATTCTCGCCCGGGGAGGCGTGGAATTATTCCGTCGCCACCGATGTGCTGGGCTGGCTGGTGCAGGTGGTTTCGGGCCAGAAATTCGAGGATTATCTGGCCGAACATATCTTCCAGCCGCTGGGCATGATCGATACCGGCTTCCATGTGCGCGCCGGCCAGGAACATCGCTTCGCCGCCTGCTATCAACCCACGAAGGATGGCACCATCACGGTGCAGGATGATCCCACCACCTCCTCCTATCTCTCGCCGCCCAGCTTCATTTCGGGCGGCGGCGGCCTCGTTTCCACCGCGGCGGATTATCTGCAATTCTGCCGCATGCTGCTGAACGGCGGCACGCTGAACGGCCACCGCCTGATCAGCCGCAAGACGCTGGATCTGATGACCGCCAATCATCTGCCCGGCGGTGTTGACCTGCCGGCCATGAGCCGCAGCCTGTTTTCCGAAGCGGCCTATGATGGCGTCGGCTTCGGCCTGGGCTTTGCCGCCTCAACCGCGGCGCACAAGACGCTGATGCCCGGCAGCAACGGCGATTATTTCTGGGGCGGTGCCGCCAGCACCTTCTTCTGGGTGGACCCGGAGGAGGATCTGATCGGCATCTTCATGACCCAGCTCATCCCGTCGAGCACCTGGCCGGTGCGCCGCGAAATGCGCACCATGGTCTATGCCGCGCTGGATGATTGATCAGCCATAGGATGGATCAAGGCCGGCGCCGTGGCTGGCCAGCCAGGCCATCGCCCGCTGGTTGTCGAACTCCGTCAGGTCGTAGACGTCGCAAATCAGGCTGATGCGGCCGTCATCGCGCAAATACAGCTGTTCCTGCGCCGAAAAGCTCAGCAGCGGCGCACCCGCCCGGCGATACACGCCCATCGCCCGGCCCGACAGGCAATGCCCCACCGCCCGCCAGCCGACACCAAACCATTGCCGTTCGTCAAACTGCCGGTCGAAATTGGCGATGGAGCGGGCAAAGCCAGCCAGCACGGCATCGCGCCCGCGAAGTTCGCAACCAAAGGGCGCACCAGTCACCAGATAGACCACATCATCGGCCAGCATCGGCGCCAGCCGCAGCCAGTCATCATCGCCAACACTGGCATCAAAAGCCGCCACCCAGGCCTGAAATATCGCCAGCATTCACCGTCTCCCGCTTGCCTTGCCGGGATCGGCTTGCCAGTCTGACATAATCAGATCGATTACCTTGAGGTCATGGCATGGACGCAACCGCCTTTGGCACGTTGCTGCAAAGAATGCGGCGACAGCGGCGGCTGTCGCAACAGGCTCTGGCCGGCACAGCCGGGCTGTCGCAACGCCATGTCTGCTTTCTGGAAACCGGCCGGGCACAGCCGGGCGCCCGCGCCTTGCCGAAACTGGTTGCTGCACTGGCGCTGTCGTCTGCCGAAGCAGCCGAACTGGTCGCGGCCGCCGGCCTGGCCCCCGCCCCGGCCGGGCTGGACTGGCACGCCCCGGCGCTGGCCCGGCTGCGGGCGATCACGGCCGAGATGCTGGCAGCCTGGGCCCATGTGCCGGCCTATGTGCTGGATGCCGGCGGCACCATCCTGGCGCGCAACCCGATATTTGATCGGCTGCTGCGCCAGGCCCCACCGATCCCGCCGGCCGTGGCAGGCAATATCCATGATCTGGTGCTGCACCCGGATGGCCTGGCCGATGCCATTACCGCCCCCGACCAACTGGTGCCGGCCCTGATCCGCCGGTTGCGGCGCGCCACCGCCAGCCAGCCGGCGGCCGCTGCCACGCTGGCGCGCGTGCGCCATTATCCGATCGTACAGCGCCATGGCGACAGCCTGCCGCGCGCCAGTGATCTGGGCGTGATCCCCGAAACCTATCGCATCGCCGGAGAGCGCTGGGCCTTCATCGCGGCCACGGCAGGTTTTCTGGGCGCCGACCAGGCCCTGGCCGCCGGGATCGAGGTGGAGGCGCTGTTCCCGGCCGATGACAGAACCCGTCGGCGCTTGCACCTGTTGGCGGCTCAATAATCCGCGCGCTCCGGCAATTCGGTGCGGCGGAAGCGGATGCGACGTTCCCTGTCGGGCGGCACCACCACACGCCACACCGGCCGGCCATCGCGCAGCGCCAGCGATTGCGAGAAGCGGCTGAGGGCATGCTCATTGGTGTCGGCAAACTCAACTTCGGCGGTGATCGGCGACTCCCCATCGTTGCGCACCGTCAGCGTCACCCTGGCCCAGTTTGATCCGTCCGGCCCGTCATCCTCGTCCTGGTCAAAATCCACATCGTCGCCGCCGTCGGGCAGATCGAAATCCACCCGCTCGCCCACCGCCTTTTCCTTCACCGCCACCTCGCCGATCGGGTGGCGGCCCAGTCGTGTGTTTTGAAACAGGGCGATGCGGCCGCGCGGCAATGGCTCGCCCAGCCCGCTGGCCTTGTCGTTGATCAGGCGATAGCTGAATTTCTGATCGTCAACATGATCGCCCCGATAGATGGCGTGGTGCAGAAACTCACCCTTCAGCACCCGGTCATCCAGAAAGCGCACCTGCTTGATGCTGCGCGCGCCAATGTCGCTGCGGCGGCCGAGCGTGTAGAGCTTGGCATCGCCAATGTCGCTCTGATCGGCGCGGCGCATCGCCGTCACCACGATGTCGTCAGCGCAGCCGCCCTCCTCATCCTCCTCGTCGCAGCCGCCACCGCCGCCAAACCCGCCCCAACGGCTCATGCGCAGGGCAATCGGGGCTTCCACGTCGCCAAACGGCCTTGGCGTGAACAGCGGGGCATTCCCCCGCGCCGCCGCGGTGCGGCCCATCGACCAGCACTCGGCCGAAACGTCGATGTTGCCGGGCGCATAAGGATCGCCCTCCCGCGCCGCTTCCTCGGCCTCCTCTTCCGCATCCGTTGGCTCGACCCGGCCGATCACCCCGGCAATCGCGCTCACCTGCGCCGCTTCAAAGCGGGTGCGGTCGCGGCTGCCCAGCGTCATCCATGATGACAGCGCCAGCGTGCGGCCATCGGCCGAGAAAGTGCCGACATAATCCGCCTGCCAGTCGAAATTGCCAGCCAGATAGACCAGGCGCAGCCGCAATCTGCCGCCCTTGCTGCTGCCCGGCAATTCCACCGACAATGTTGGCTTGGCGGTCAAGTCGGCCGGGCGGCCCGGAAACAGCAATGTGTTGAGGCTGCCTTCGCACTGCACCGCCTCCACGCCCCTGGCCGTCTTCAGCACCAGCGCATCGGGGGCAGACAGGATGGTGCCCACCTCTTCCACCGGCTTGCCGGTCACCGGATCGGCCCGCCGGATCGTCACCCGCTGGCCGGCAAAGGCGTCGATCAGGCCGCGCTGCGACAACAGCCGGGCATCGAAATTCTTCTCGGCGGGTGTGATGTCATACAGCAGCGCGCTTTGCGGAATGATGGCACCGGCCACGCCCTCCAGCCGCAGCGTGACCGCGCCCGCCGGCACCTCCACCTCGCGCACTTCCTCCAGCAGGGCATAGCCGCCCAGCGGCTCATCGCTGTTTGGATCCATGTCCATCACATCGCCGGCAGCGCGTTGAGGATCGCGATAGAAGCTGATCGCCGTGTCAACCGGTGCCGCCGACCCCACGATGGGGGCCAGCGCGAGGGCAAGCGCGGCCAGCATCTAAAAGGCGGTGAGATAGGTGACATTCAATTCGGCTGTGCCGCGCGCCAACACCGGCACCTGCCATTCGCGCACATCGCTTGCCTCCTGGCTGCCCTTGATGCTCTCCTCGGTGATGCGGGTCGCCTCGCGCCAGCCCTGCAGGCCCGTTTGGCGCAGCGCCACCGTCACCGCCTGCGGCCGCGCGTTGGTGACGATGAACTTCATCTGGGTGCGGTAATAGTCGCGCTGGCGTTGCACCGTCACCGTTTGCACCGCGCCATTCTCAACGATGCGGTATTGCGCGGCCGCTTCCCATTGCTGGCTGGTGATGCGCTCCCGCTTGATCACCACCGGGCGCAGTTTCACGTCAAAGGCGAGCGCCGTGGGCAGTTCCACATCCGAACCCGCGGTGGTGTGCGCGATGCGGTTCTCGCCAACAAAGCGCGTCTTGCCGCCGGCATCGCGCATATACACCCGCACGATCCCCGCCGGCAGCGCCCGACCGACTCCTTGGCCAAGCCCGCCTTTCGAACCGGTGCCGAAATTCAGGATGCTGGTCACCGCCTGCGCCTCATCCGCTTCGCACAGCCAGTCGCAATCAAAGCGATAGAGCCGCTTCGCCGCCACGCCCGACGCATCGAGGAAGCTCACCTGCTTCTTCTGGTTGCTGGCCACCGTGGTGCGGGCGGCAATGGGATAGAGATAGAGATCGCCCACCGCCTGTTCGTTGCTCTCGCCATCGCCTGGCCGCGCGCTGCCATATTGATTGGGGATGCGCCGCCGCGGCTGCTGCAGCTTCATCAGATCGCCCGCCGCAAGGGTGAGCTGCGCATCGCGAAATTCCGTGCCGGTGCTGTTGGTCAGCGTCACCCAACCCTGCAGGTCCATCCGGCCCCTGGCCTCGTCGAACAGGCCGACATAATCCGCCTTCCAGCCCAGCCCGCTGGTGAGATAGCTGAGCGTCACCGGCTGCAGCCCGGCCTTCGCGGCCTCCACCGTGACCGACAGGGTGGGCCGGGCGCGCAGATTGGGCGGAATGCGATCAAAGATCACCCGCACCGGCAGGCCGTCATCGCGCAAAATCTCCACATGCCCGCCGGTTTCCAGCACCACGCCACCATTCACCGCCAGCACCTTCGCCGTGTCCCTGGTTTCCGCGCCGGTGGCCTGGTTGGTGCGCAGCAGCGTGATGGTCTGGCCTTCGGCCTTGCGCATCAAACTGTCGGGCGACAGCAGATCATAATCGAAATTCTGCTCCACCACGTCGATCCCCTCGCCGCCCAGCGTCACGGTTTCGGGGCGGATGGTGGCCGATACATCGGGAAATTCCTGGCGGCTGATGCCCGCCGGCAGGATCAGGCTGCGCCGGTCTTCCACCAGCGCCTGATCGGCATAGACGGTGATGCGCACATCGCCCTGCCCCGCCACCTGCCCAGCCACCGCACCCGGCCACAGCAGCAAGGCACCTGTCAATATTCCCACCCGCACCGCTGCATCCTCCCAGGCTGACCAGCACAGGGCGAAGCTTGCACCAGCCGCCAGTGCCGGGCAAGCCGGTGGGGAGCGTGCCAGGCTTTGGGTGACGTGTGGCCGCTGGGCGCGGCACCAACGGCCGGCGCGCAGGCGCGTGCATTTCGCTGTCCTACACGGCGCGCGCCTGTCATGATCTTTGGTCATGCGCAGCCGCCAACGGCAGCGCCGGTCCCATGGTGCGCGGGAAAATATCCGTGAAAACAAGGCTGAATCCCGCCGGATCTGTCAACAGTGTCAAAAATGGCGCTGCCGGCCCGGCACAAGCGGCCCCGCCAAAAAAATCTGTTCGTGCCTGTCTGTTTGGGCGATGCTCGCCGCTCATCGTGGTGAACCGGCCATAACGGTCCCTGGTTCAATGATGGAGCCAAAGTCATGCAATATGCCCTGATCTATTATCAAACCGCCGCCGATCTGGCCCGCGAAGAAACGGATGCCGATGCCTATTGGGGCGCCTGGAATGCCTATATGGGGGCCATGGGCGCGGCCGGGATCATGCGCGGCGGCGCCGGCCTGATGCAGCCGCCCACCGCCACCACCCTGCGCATCGTTGGCGGCGAATGGCAGGTGGAAGACGGCCCCTTTGCCGACACCAAGGAAAAACTGGGCGGCTTTGTGGTGATCGAGGTGGATGATCTGGATGCCGCCCTGGCCTGGGCAGCGCGGGCGCCGTGCGTGGTCGACGGATCGGTGGAGGTGCGCCCCACGATCGCGCCCGACAAGGTGTAAGCCCGTGACCGGTGCCGCCGCTGCGTCGCCTGCTCAGCGGGCAGCCGAAGCAGCGGCGCGCACCGCCTATGGCCGGCTGCTGGCCTTGCTGGCCCGAGACAGCCGCGATATCGCCGCGGCTGAAGATGCGCTGGCCACGGCGCTGGCCCGGGCGCTGGCGCGTTGGCCCGATGATGGCGTGCCGGCAACGCCCGAAGCCTGGCTGCTCACCGTGGCGCGGCGCGAACTGGGCCATGGCCGCGCCCGCGCCGCCACGGCGCTGGCCGCTGCCCCAGCGCTGGCCCTGCTGGATGACGAACGCGCCGATGCGCCGGCCGCCGAATTTCCTGACGAGCGGTTGAAGCTGTTGTTTGTCTGCACACACCCGGCGATCACAGCCCGCGTGCAGGCGCCGCTGATGCTGCAGGTTGTGCTGGGGCTGGATGCAGCCCGCATCGCAGCGGCCTTCATGGTGTCACCATCCGCCATGGGCCAGGCGCTGGTGCGGGCCAAGGCGCGCATCCGCGATGCCGGCATCGCCTTCACCGTGCCGCCACCAGAGCAGCGCCCGGCCCGGCTGGCGGCGATCCGCACCGCCATCTATGCCGCCTATGGTGCGGGCTGGGACGATGCCGCCAGCACCGGCAATGATCTGGCCGGCGAAGCGCTGTTTCTGGCCCGGCTGATCGCCGATCTGGCGCCCGACGATCCCGAAAACCCCGGCCTGCTGGCCCTGATTTGCCTGTGCGAGGCACGGCGGCCGGCCCGGCGCAACGTGGCAGGCACCTATGTCCCGCTGGAACGGCAGGATGTGATGCTGTGGGATCGCGATCTGGTGCGCCAAGGCGAAGCCGCGCTGCGCCATGCCGCCGCCCTGGGCCAGCCCGGCCGTTTTCAATTGGAAGCCGCCATCCAGTCGCTGCACAATCACCAGCGTTTCACCGGTGCCGATCTGTCAGCGCCGCTGGTCGGCCTGTATGACCGGCTGCTGGCCATCGCCCCCAGCATCGGTGCTGCCATCGCCCGCGCCGCCGCCCTCACCGCCGCTGGTGCCGCCCCGGCGGCCCTTGCCGCATTGGATGAACTGGCCCCGCGCTGCCGCGATCATCAACCCTGGTGGGCCACCCGCGCCCGGGCGCTGGCCATGCTGGGCGATGGTGCTGCGGCACGGTCCGCCGCCAGCCGTGCGGCCGGTCTATCCAGCGATCCCGCCATTCGAGCGCATTTGCTGTCGCAGGATTTTCTTGTCAGTCCGGGTGCGGCCCAGTTTCGGGCCGCGCCACAGGCTTGAATGCCGCCTCCCCCATCCGGCGAGGGAGGCGGCAGGCAAGCATCAGGCCAGGGCTTCCACGCGCCGGCGGCGGGCCACGGCGCCGACCAGGCCGAAGCCAGCGATCAGCATCGCCCAGTTGGTCGGCTCCGGCACGCCCGAAACCGCGGAGATGGTCAGCGTGCCAGCTCCAAACGTTCCACCAGTTCCGAGCGTGGTGGTGAAGGTGCCCAGTTTGAACGTCGGCGCGGAGTTAGGGCCAGTATACAGCTGATCACCATAGGCAACAGCCGCGACGCCGCCCACGGAATTAAAGTCAAATGCGCCGAATTCGCTCAACGTATAGAACAGGATATCGGCAGTATCAGGTGCTCCATTAAATTTGATATCGACGCCCTGAATCGTAAACTGCCTCGCATCACTCTGAAACGGAGTCGGAGACGCTGGAAGTTTCCATTCAATATTAGCATCACCAGTATAAGAGAATTTGTAGACGGTGGCATTGACCGGAGCGATGATGGCCGTGGTGGCAACCAGCGCAGCAATCAGAATTTTCATTTTTGACCCCTTATAGTCTGTGTTGACGGCGATCCGCTCTCGTTCAAAATATAAATTGCATTCTTGCGCAATAAAAAAGACTGATTGCGAATCCGCTACTGAAATAATGTCAAATTTTGCGATGAGAAATGAATTTTTTTTGACTTTGATATGAAGGCGATTTCATCGGAGCACGTCCGGGCAACCGAATTATTCTATAAGTTCAGCGAGCAAGCCGCCCGCGCCGTCGCCCTCCGCACCGCCGGCCTGGCCAGCGACCCAGCGGTGCGGGCGCATTTTCTGATGGCAAACAATTTCTCGCCTGTCTGACAGCTTGGCAAACCCTGCCCCGATACGCCACATCAGGGAACAAGCGATCAGGAGAGCCAGCATGACCGATTATGTGCCCCCCAAGGTCTGGACGTGGGACAAGGGCTTTGGCGGCCGTTTCGCCAACATCAACCGGCCGATTGCCGGCGCCACGCAGGACAAGGCGCTGCCGATCGGCAAACACCCGTTCCAGCTTTACAGCCTGGGCACGCCCAATGGCGTGAAGGTGACGGTGATGCTGGAGGAACTGCTGGCCCTGGGCCACGGCGGCGCCGAATATGATGCCTGGCTGATCAACATCGGCACCGGCGATCAGTTCGGATCGGGCTTTGTCGATGTGAACCCCAACAGCAAGATCCCGGCAATGGTCGATCATTCGACCTCCCCGCCCACCCGCCTGTTCGAAAGCGGCGCAATGCTGCTGTATCTGGCGGAAAAATTCGGCGCCTTCCTGCCGAAAGAGCATCATGCCCGGACCGAGGCGCTGTGCTGGCTGTTCTGGCAGATGGGTTCGGCCCCGATCCTGGGCGGCGGCTTCGGGCATTTCTATGCCTATGCCCCCACCCGCCAAGAATATCCGATCAACCGCTTTGCCATGGAGGTGAAGCGCCAGATGGACGTGCTCGACCGGCATCTGGCCACCCATGAATATATGGCCGGCAGCGACTACAGCATCGCCGACATGGCGATCTTGCCCTGTTATGGCGCGATGAACCTGGG
>CAZHTW010000039.1:0-8033 GCA_964535865.1 uncultured Sandarakinorhabdus sp.
CGATCAGATAGACGATCGAGCCACCTATGCCGCGAAAACCGGGCAGGCGCAGTTCCATCGGGCCGGTGCGGCTTTCCACCGGTTCGGCACCGCGTTCCAAAGCGATTTCATAGGCTTTGGTCGCATCCTTCACCCGCCATGCCATCCCACAGGCCGAAGGCCCGTGTTCGGCAGCGAAATACCAGGCCGGGCTGTGGCGTTCATAATTGGCAATCAGGTTGATGCCGCCCTGCCGCCACAGCTGCACATCCTTGGAGCGGTGGCGGGCCACGCGGACAAAGCCCATGGCGGCAAACACCGGTTCCAGCACGCCTTTTTCGGGCGCGCAGAATTCGATGAATTCAAAGCCATCCAGGCCCAGCGGATTGTCGAACAGGTCGGCCACGGCAGATATCCCCAAGCAGGTTGTCCCGTACAGCATAGCGCGATTTTCCGTCAAACGCTGTGCGATTTGCAGCGGCATTGGCCAGCATGGTGCACGTTTCGTGCGCTTTCGTGGCCATTTTCACTCATTTGGTGGGCAGCCACCGCAGGGCAGCAGACAGGGCTGTGTTTTGCACCGCAATGGCGCTAACTTGCCCGCAGCGAGGGGCCTGCAACGTGAGTGATTCAGCCAGCCAGACCGATGGGTCGCCGGCCGCAACGGCCGGGCCGAGCCTGTTTGTCAGCCACGCCAGCGCCGATGCGGCGCGGGCGGAACAGCTGGTGAAGGCGCTGTTGGCCGCCGGCTGCCAGGTGTGGTGGGATGGCATGCTGCAAGGCGGGGAGGCCTTCCAGTCCAGCATCGAGGCTGCGCTGGACCGGGTGGATGCCGTGATCGTGCTGTGGTCCAAGGCAGCCAACGACAGCCATTGGGTGCGTGATGAAGCCGCTGTGGGCCGGGATCGCGGCCGGTTGGTGCCGTTGAGCCTGGATGGCAGCCTGCCGCCACTGGGCTTTCGGCAATTTCATGTGATCGATCTCAGCGGCTGGACCGGCAAGAGCGACGATGCGCGCTTCCTGCGGGTGCTGGCCGGCGTTGCGGCCGTGTCGGGGCGTGCCCCGGAGGCGCCGGTGGTTCGGCAGGTGGCTGGTGCGGCGCCGGCGCAGCCAAACCGGCGGCTGGTGCTGGCCGGGGCCGGCGGGCTGACCATGGCAGCGGCGGCGGGCATTGGCTGGATGCTGCTGCGCCCCAAGCCGGCGGTGGCCGGCACCATCGCCGTGCTGCCGTTCCGCAATCTTTCCGGCGCGGCCAAGGATGATTATTTCGTCGCCGGCCTGGCTGAAGAGCTGCGCACCACCTTGTCCCTGAACCGCCAGCTGCTGGTTTCGGGCGCGGCATCGGCCGGGGGCTTTCGGGAAGGCGACACGGATCCGCGCAAGATTGCCAAGGCGCTGGGCGTCACCAGCCTGTTGATGGGCACGGTGCGGCCGGCGGCCGGGCGGGTGCGCATCTATGTGCGGCTGGTCGATGGCATCACCGGGTTGGAGCAATGGAGCCAGAGTTTCGACCGCAGCCTGGCCGATGTGCTGGCCGTGCAGGCCGAAATTGCCACCACGGTGGCCGATGCGCTGGTTTCCAGCATGGCGCGGGACGATGGCTGGCGCGGGCAGCGGCCGGGCAGCGCCCACAGCAGCACCGCCTTTGATCATTATCTGAAAGGCCAGGCGCTGTATCAATCGGCGGCGAGCGACGAAAGTGACCGGGCGGCGCTGGCTGCCTATGATGCCGCCATCAAGGCCGATCCCGATTATGGCGCCGCCCATGCCGCCCGCGCCCGCTGCCTGGTCACGCTGGCCAACAATGTGGCGAGCACAGCCGATGCCGATCGCCTGCGCGCCGGGGCCCTGGCATCGGCGCGCCGGGCCATCGCGCTGGCGCCTGACATGGCCGAAGGCTATTCGGCGCTGGGCTATCTGCTGATGGCGCAGCTTGATCTGGCCGCCGCCCGCGAACCCTATCGCCGGGCCATGGAATTGGGGCTGGGCAATGCGCCGATCCTGGCCGGATGTGCCGAATATTTTGCCCATGTCGATGATTTTGCCGTGGCGCGCACAGCCGTCAGCCGCGCGGCCCTGATCGATCCGCTCAACCCGCGGGTGTTCCGCAGCCGGGGGCTGGTGGAGTATAATGCCCGGGCCTGGCCAGAGGCCCGCACTGCCTTCACCAGCGCGCTGCGCCTGCAGCCCGACATGAACACGGTGCACAGCCTGCTGGGTGACATGGCGCTGGCCGAAGGCGATGCCGCCACCGCCCGCCGCCATTATGAACTGGAACAGGGCGCGGTGAGCCGCATGCGCAGCCTGGCCATCATCGATGGCAAGCAGCGCGGCAGAGCCGCCGGGGCGGTGCACATGGAAAAGCTGATCCGCGAATTTGGGGACGCCGTGCATTTCCAGCGCGCCGAAGTGCTGGCGCAATGGGGCGACACACAAGCCGCGCTGACCAGCCTGGAACAGGCGCTGGCGCTGCGCGATCCGGGGCTGGTGCTGGCCAGCCATGATCCGATGCTGGATCCGCTGCGCACCCAGCCGCGGTTTCAGGCTGTGCTGCGCCAGATCGGCTATAGATTGTAAAATTTGCAATGGTTGGACAGGCCGGACGCTTTGTCGCATCCTTGGCCCTGCTCGCCGTTGGCGGGTTGATTCGCGTGTTTGTGGTGTTCAACTCGGGGAATGATGATGACCAACAAGATCTTGCTTGCCAGCGCGGCGCTGGCTGCCCTGGCATTGGCTGGCTGCAACAAGAAGGAAGAGGCCCCGGCCGAAGCGCCGCCGGCTGCTGAAGCCGCGCCTGCTGTCGAAGCACCTGCGGCTGATGCGGCGGCCCCGGCAGCCGATACCATGGCGCCGGCTGCCGATCCGGCCGCGCCGGCCGAAGGCGCGGAAACCGATGATCGCGGCACCGATCCGGTGAATCGCGGCGGCGGCAGAAGCTGATCCAGCCAGCCTGACCGGTTTTGAGCGGCGGCTGCCCATGGGGGTGGCCGCCGCTTTTTCCTGGCGGACCGCCATTGTTCCACCGGCACCGGGCTTGCACATGAACCGGCAAGAGCCCAAGGTCCGTGCATGCTTGACCCGTTTGACCTCAAGATCCTGCACATCTGGCAGCAACGTGGCGATATCGGCCCGGTGGAAATGGGCGAGGCGATTGCGCTTTCAGCCTCACAATGTTCGCGGCGGATGGCGGCCCTGAAGCGCGATGGCCATGTGCGCGGCTTTCGCGCCATCATCGAACCGCAATCGGTGGGCATTGGCCTGATGGCCTATGTGCTGATCACCATGAAAAGCCATGCGCCCGCCGCCGCCGATGCCTTCCGGGCCCGGATCCTGGCGCTGGACGAAGTGCTGGAATGCCAGAAATTGACCGGCGAGGCCGACCATATACTGAAGGTCGCCACCCGCGATCTGGCCAGTTTCAACCAGCTGTTGAGCCACCGCATCCTGGCCGCGCCCGAAGTGGCAACGGCGCGATCATCGATCATCCTGGAGGATGTGAAGAGCACGACGGCGCTGCCGATCCGCTGAGCAAGTCCTCCCCCTGTGGGGGAGGATGTTTACCAGCGGCGGTTTTCCGCCTCTTCCCCGCCGCCTGCCGGCTTGGGCGCAGCCGGCGGCAGTGCCTTCTTCTCCAGCGGCTTCAGGCCCGCCGCTTTCAGCGCGGCATTGGCAGCCGGCAGATCGGCGAGCGCCGCATCCAGCGCGCCCATCTGCGTGGCAAGTTTGGCCGACAGATCGGCGAACACCAGCCGCGCGCCTTCGGTGGGGGCGGCATCACCGCCTTCAATCACGCCCAGCAATGCCGCCAGCTTGTTGTTGAGCTTGATCGGATAGTTGAGCGGGTCCTGGCTGCTGCGGTTCTTCACCTGATACAGCTCGGCCTCAACCGCTGACAGGCGGGCGATCAGGCCGGCGACGGCGGCCGGGAGCGGTTTGACCTTGGCGCGTTCGTCGGCCTGGGCGCGGATGCCGCGGATCAGCAGCACCGCCTCGTTGGCGGCGGAGACCTTGGCCGAAACCTGCGACGCCAGATCGAAGCGCGCCTGCAGATCGGCCTGGGCCACCGTGAGGCGCGGATCGGCCGTGATGGCAAAGCCCTGCTCCTGCGGCTTGCCATCCACGATCAGCCGGGCGCGATAGCTGCCGGGCACCGCCATGATGCCGCGATTGGCCCCGGCCCACAGCACCATGCCGTCAAAACCGGTGTAGCCGGGGTGGCGCATGTTCCAGACAAAGCGGTTGATGCCCGGCTTCATCGCGGCGGTGGGCACAGCCGGTGGGCGGCCGCCGAAATCATCCTCGTCATCGCCGCCGGCGGCTTCCGGTTTCTTGTCCTTGTCCTCGGCCTTGCCGTCAAAGCGCTGGATCAGGCGACCGTCGCCGGCGAGGATTTCCAGCGCGAGGGACTTGGGCGCTGCGGCAAGGTTATAGTCGATCGCCACCCCGGCATCGACACCGCGAATGGCAGCGGCCGGCGTGAACAGCCGGGTTTCAGCCGCCATCCCGGGCTGCACCTGGCGCAGCAGGCTGATGTTTTCCATCACCCAGAAGCCGCGGCCATGCGTGGCGATGACGAGATCATTGCCCTTCACCGCCAAATCGGCGACCTGCACCGACGGCAGATTGGCCTGCAGGGCTTGCCAGCTGGTGCCGCCATCAAGGCTGAGCTTCACCCCGCGCTCCGTGCCCAGATAGAGCAGGCCCGGCCGCGACACATCCTCGCGGATGGAGCGGACCATTTCATCGGCGGGCAGGCCGGCGGTGATCGCCGTCCATGATTTGCCATAATCGCTGGTCTTGAAGGCGATCGGCGTGAAATCATCGAGCAGGAAGCGGTGCGCCACCACATAGGCGGTGCCGGGGCTGTGGGGCGAATCCTCGATCGTGGTGATCTTGGCATATTTGGGCAGCGCCGGCGGCGTGATATTGGCCCAGGTCTTGCCGCCATCGCGGGTGATGTGCACCAGGCCATCATCGCTGCCAGCCCAGATCACGCCGGGTTCCAGCCTTGACGGGGCCAGGGCGAAAACGGTGGCATAGGTTTCCACGCCGGTCTGATCCAGCGTGATCGGGCCACCGGATGGCCCAAGTGTGGCCGGATCGGCCAGCGTCAGGTCAGGGCTGATCTTCTGCCAGCTCTGGCCTTCGTCACGGCTTTTCCAGACATGCTGGGAGGTGACATAGAGCGTGGCCGGATCGTGCGGATCGAACAGGATCGGGAAGGTCCACTGGAAACGCTCGGCAATGTCGCCGGCGCTGTAGCCCATGGGATTGTCGGGCCGCACATTGATCACGCGGCTCTTGCCGGTGGCATGATCATAACGGGTGAGCAGGCCGCCATAGCTGCCGGCATAGAAGATGTTGGGATTGCGCGGATCAGGCGCGACATAGCCGCTTTCGCCGCCGCCCACGGCAATGCCATAGGCGCCGCCGAGCACATTCTGATGGCCCCAGGCGCGGCTGGGCACGCAAATGGTGCTGTTGTCCTGCTGGCCGCCGCAGGCATACCAGGGCTGGTGTGCGGTAAGGCTGAGGCGATAGATTTGCGCGGTGGAGAAATCCTGCCGGGTCCAGCTGCTGCCGCCGTTCACGGACACATTGGCGCCGCCATCATTGGCCTGCACCATGCGGTTGTTGTTGTCGGCCGCGATCCACAGATCATGATTGTCGCCGTGCGGCACGCGGATCTTTTTCGGGAACGTCTTGCCGCCATCATCGGATCGGTGGAAATTGACGTTGAGCACATAGACCCGATCCTTCTCCTTGGGATCAGCCACGATGCGCGTGTAGTAAAAGGCACGCTGGCGCAGATCGCGGGTGTCGTTGCGCTTCTCCCAGCTCTTGCCGGCATCGTTGCTGGCATAGACGCCGCCTTCGGCTTCATGTTCGATGATGGCGTAAACCCGGTTTGAATCGACCGGCGACACGCTCACCCCGATCTTGCCGATCAGGCCAGCCTTGGGCAGGCCGGGGGCGCGGGTGATTTCGGCCCAGGTGGCACCGCCGTCCAGGCTCTTGAACAGGCCGGAGCCCGGCCCGCCCGACGACATGCCCCACGGCTTGCGCCACGCCTCCCAGAGGGCAGCATAGACAATGTCGGGATTGGTGGGATCGATGCTGATGTCCACCGCGCCGGTCTTGGCGTCGCGATAGAGGGTTTTCGTCCAGCTCTTGCCGCCATCTGTGGTGCGGAACAGGCCACGATCTTCGTTCGGCGCGCCATAATGGCCAAAGCCGCCGACCAGAACCGTGTCGCAGTTCTTGGGGTGGATGCGCACCCGGCTGAAATTATGGACATTGGCCAGGCCGATCTTGACCCAGGTCTTGCCGCCATCACTGGTTTTCCACACGCCGTTGCCGGGCAGGATATTGCCGCGCAACTGGGCTTCGCCGGTGGTGGCATAGACGATATCCGGGTTGGCCTCGCACACCGCCACGCCGCCAAAGGCCGCGGTGTCGGGCTTTCCAGACGATACCGGGCCATCGGTCATCGGGTTCCAGCGTGTGCCACCATCGGTGGTTTTCCACAGGCCACCCCCGGTGGCGGCAAACCAATATTCATGAGGGCGTGCCACGCTGCCAGCGGCCGAGATCGAGCGACCACCGCGCGCCGGACCGATGTTGCGCCATTTCAGCCCCGACAACAGCGTTTCAATGCCCGCGGGGGCCGGCTTGGCGGTTTCGGCCGCCGTCGCCTGCGCCGCCACCAGCACCATCAGGCTTGCCGCCCACAAATTTGCACGCATGGTCATTCTCCCCAGTTGGCCAATCGATAGCAGCCGGGGCGCGAACGGCAAGCGGTTCAGGTGATGGAGATCGGCAGCCGCATGAACCGGCGGCCGGCGGCATCGGCGGCAGGCAGACGGCCGGCATCGATGTTCACCTGCAGGCTGGGCAGGATCAGCAGCGGCGGCGCCAGCGTAGCATCGCGCGCCCGGCGCATGGCGACGAAATCGGCTTCGTTCACGCCTTGGTGCACATGGATATTGCCAGCCCGCTGCGCCGCCACGCTGGTTTCGCAGGCATATTCGCTGCGCCCGGCCGGCAGATAATCATGGCCAACAAAGATGCGGGTTTCCGGCGGCAGCGCCAATATGCGCTGGATCGACCGATAGAGCATGGCCGCATCGCCGCCGGGAAAATCGCAGCGCGCTGTGCCATAATCCGGCATGAACATCGTATCACCCACAAAGGCTGCATCGCCAATGACATAGGTGACACAGGCCGGCGTGTGGCCCGGCGTGTGCATCACCTGTACCAGCAGTCGCCCCAGGCCAAAGCTGGTGCCCTCGCTGGCCAGCATGTCGAACTGGCGGCCATCGGTGGGCAGATCATCCATGGCAAAGCGCGGGGCAAACACCCGCTGCACCTCGGCAATATGGGCGCCGATCACCAGCGGTGCACCCGTGCGCTCCCGCAGCCAGTCGCCGCCGGAAAGATGATCGGCGTGGGCATGCGTGTCCATGATCCAGCGCAGGGTGAGCCGGCGCTGGGCGATGGTGGCCAACAGACGCTCCAACCCGGCGTGGGAGACGGCAGCCCCCTTGGGTTCATAATCGAGCACCGGATCTATGATGGCGGCATCCCCGGTATCGGGATCGCTCACCAGATAGGTCCAGGTGAAGGTGGCGGCATCAAAGAACGGCATCACATCGGGCTTGGTCATCGGACGACTCCTTGTGCGATTCATATTAGCAGTTGCTAAATTAGATTCAACTAATATATTTGGGACCATGACGCCCGATGAACTGACCCGATTCGAAGCCGCCGCCGTGCAGGCCAGCCGCATGCTGAAGGCGCTGGCACATGATGGCCGGCTGCTGGTGCTGTGCCAGTTGGTGGGCGGCGAACTGCAGGCCGGGCAACTGGCCAGCCGCCTGTCGCAATCGGCGCTGTCGCAGCATCTGGCCCGGCTGCGCGCCGATGGCCTGGTGGCGACCCGGCGCGAGGGCCAGGCCATTTTCTATGCCATCGCCGATCCCGCCGTGAAGCGGATCATCGCAACCCTCGCCGATATCTACTGCCCCCCGGAAGGAAACTGAACCATGCTTGCC
>CAZHTW010000039.1:8133-21382 GCA_964535865.1 uncultured Sandarakinorhabdus sp.
CTGGCCACGCCCTTCCTGCTCTATGTCGTGGGGATCAGCGATCCCCATGTGGCGATCGGCACCGGGGCGGCGGCAGTCGCGCTGAACGCCGGGGCCAATCTGGCGGTGCAGGCGCGGGCCGGGGTGGTGAAATGGCCCTGCGCCAGCCTGTTTGCCGGTGCGGGCCTGGCGGGGTCACTCGCCGGCGCCGCCCTGGCGCAGCGCGTGGACGGCCAGGCGCTGCTCGGCGGCTTTGCGCTGGCCATGCTGGCCGTGGGGCTGGCCATGCTGCGCCCGGCGGCCAGCACCGGCGATCCGGCAGTGCGGCTGGATGGCCCGATGATGCTGAAACTGGCGCCGATCGGGCTGGGCGTGGGGCTGGCCGCCGGCTTTTTCGGCATTGGCGGCGGCTTTCTGATCGTGCCGGGCCTGATGGCGGCGACGGGGATGACCATGGCCAATGCGGCGGCCTCGTCCCTGCTGTCGGTGCTGGTGTTTGGCGTGGCCACCTCGGCCAGCTATGCCGCGGCCGGGCGTGTGGATGGCGCGGCACTGCTGGCACTGGCGGTGGGCGGGCTGGTCGGGGTCGCCTTGGCCCGGCCGCTCGCACCAAAGCTGGCCGCCCATGCCGCCCTGGCCCGCCGGCTGTTTGCCGCGATGGTGATTGTCACGGCCCTCTATGTCGGCTGGCGTGCGCTGGGTTAGGCGGAAACCGCTTCTGCGCCCACCGGCTGCAGAAATTCCCGGATCAGGGCCATCGTCTCTTCGGCCTGGTTGACCAGAAACAGATGGCCGCCACCCTTTATCACTTCCAGTTTCGATCCGCGGATCAGCGTTTGCAGGATATGGCCGTTGGCCAACGGCACGATCTGATCATCATCACCCATCAGGATCAGCGTGGGCACCGAAAGAAACGGCAGGAAGGGCGCGCTGGTCCAGCCGGCCATTGCCAGCAACTGGTTGAAATAGCCCATCATGCTTGGCGGCTTGATGCGATCTGCATGGCCGCCGGCGCCCTTGGTATCGCCGCCATACAGCGTGCGGAAGTTCTTCAGCATGAATTCCGGATCGATGTACCGCCGCGGATCGGCCATTTTCGACAGCGCCGCCAGCTTGCCCGGCACCATCAACATGCCGGCCGAGGTCGCGGCCAGGATCAACTGCCCGGTGCGGCTGCCATATTGCAGGGCATATTGCTGGGCCATGCCGCCGCCCCAGCTCACGCCCATCACATCAACCTTGTCGTGGCCGAAATCGGTGACGATCTGGTTGGCGATGCGGGCGATCATCCACGGGCGATAGGGCATCACCGGATCGGGCGATTCCCCCACGCCCGGCATGTCGAAGGTGATGACCTCCCGATCATCCAGCCGTTCCGGCAGCGGTGCCATCAGTTCGATATTGGCGCCGATGCCGTTGAAGAACAACAAGGGCCGATGCCGGGAGGCGCCGCCGGCCGGCCGCCATCGCGCCACCCGCAATGTGCGGCCATCCACCTGCTTGATCTGATATTCGGGAAGGTGGCTGGCCGTCATCTGCATCATCCTCAATCGAAGGCGTAGCGGCCGGGGGCCTTGTCCCCCGCCGGATAGTCGCCATTGCCCAATACGTCCGGCGCCGGCTTGGCGTTCCCTGAACGCTCTTTCAGCCAGCCGGCCCACAATGGCCACCAGCTGCCGGGAAACTCCTGCGCCTGTTTCAGCCAGGCTTCCGGGGCGGCGGGCGGTGCCTTGTCGGGCGCGCGATAATATTTGGCCTTGGGATTGCCGGGCGGATTGATGATCGCCTGGATATGCCCGGAATGGGACAGCACGAATTCGATATTCTTGGAACCGAACAACTGGGTGGAACGGTAACAGGCCTTCCACGGCGTGATATGATCCGTCACCCCGCCCAGGATGAACAGGTCGCAATCAACCTTGCTCACATCCAGATCATGATCGGCAATATTGGATTTGCCGTGGTTCACGAACGGCTGCTCTTCATAGATGCGCAGATAATCGGAATGCAGCGCCGCCGTCAGATTGGTGCTGTCGTTGTTCCAGAACAAGATATCGAATGCTGGCGGATCTTCGCCGAGCAGATAATTGTTCACCACATAATTCCACACCAGATCATTGGGCCGCAGCCAGGCAAACATGCGGGAGAGCGATGTGCCTTCCAAAATGCCCTTCTTGGCCGAGCGCTCCCGCGCCAGCTTGATGCCATGATCGGACACCAGCGCACCCACTTCGCTGTCATCGCGCTTGGGGTGCAACACGCACACCATCAGGGTGGCACTGTTCACCCGATCATCGCCCTTGGCCTTCAGCTTTGACAGCAGGGTGGACAGGGTGATGCCGCCGGAACAGCCGCCGGACAGATTGATCTTGTCACTGCCGGTGATGGCGCAGATCACATCCATGGCGGCAATGATCTCATTCACATAATCATTCAGGCCCCAATCCCGGTGCTCGATCGTGGGGTTGCGCCAGCTGATCAGGAAGGGCTGCAAGCCCTGGGACAGCTGGAAGCGGATCATGCTCTTGTCTGGCGTCAGATCGTTCAGATAGGCCTTGTTGATCTGCGGCGGGATCACCAGCAGCGGGATCTCGTGCACCTCATCGGTGGTCGGCTGATACTGGATCAGCTCCAGCATCTCGGTGCGGTGGACCACGGCGCCGGGCTGGATGGCGATATTCTCGCCGATCTTGAACGGCGTCTTGTCCACCTGGCTCACGATGCCATCGTTGTGAACCATGTCGTTATAGGCGTTCTTCAGGCCCTTCACCAGCGACTGGCCACCGGTTTCGATCGCCTTCTTGATCGCCGCCGGGTTGCCCGCCAGCGTGTTGCTGGGCGCCAGCGAATCCATGATCATCGCTGAAACGAAATTGGCGCGCGACCGCTCCATTTCGTCCACCTGCATCTCGCCCACCCAGTTCTTCAGATTCTTCTGGCTGGCCAGATAATATTGCATGGACATCCGGAACAGCGGGTTGGCAGCCCAAGCTGGATCGGTGAAGCGCTTGTCCTTCGGATCGGGGGCGATGGTCGATTTCGACGTGATGATATCGGCCACGTCGCTGGTGAACGCCTTCATGTGCTTGAAGGTGTTGGCGGGATTGCCGGCGGTTTCGCGCAGCATCATGGTGACAGCGCCAAGAATATCCTCGCGCGCGATGCCAACAATGGGGTTCAGCCCGGCGCCGGCCTTGGCACCCAGATCATCGGCACCGCCCAGATCAACGCCGCCCAGTTCCACGCCAGCCTTGCCGCCGCCCTTTTTTGCCATGGATCATCCCCTTATCCGTGTTGCTGTTTCCGCCGTCCCAAGCGGCCTTTGCACCATCTCTTGCTGATTTTTGGGTGACCGGTCAACGCCAGCCCAGTTTGCGCTCGCTGCGGGCAATGTGGAGCGTGCCGGCAGCCACAGCATCAGGCACATAGCACAAAGCATCGCCGGCGGGATTTTCCCAATCCGCCACGGTCATTGCGCTGCCATCGGGGCGCAACCAGCCGCCGGGTTCGGGGAAGCGGATGGCCCATGGCCGCCGTGCGGCGCGGGCGACGGCGAGGCCGGCGACGAACTCTTCCAGCGCCCGGTCCCGCCCGGCCCAATTGATCCATGTGGTTTCATTGTCCTGGGCATAGGCGTTGTTGTTGCCGCCCTGGCTGCGGCCAAATTCGTCACCGGCGGTGAGCATGATTGTTCCGGTTGCGGCAAACAACGTGGCCAGCAGGGCGCGCAGATCGGCCGCGCGGGCGGCGATGATGGCGGGATCGTCGCTCGGCCCTTCCACGCCATGATTCCACGACCAATTCTCGTGATGGCCGTCGCGGTTGTCCTCACCGTTGGCGTGGTTGTGGCGGGTGGCATAAGCGACTGTGTCAGCCAGGGTGAAGCCATCATGGGCGGCGAGGAAATTGACGCTGCGGCACCTGGCACCGAACACATCGGATGAGCCGGCCAGCCGCGTGGCAAGCTGGCCCAAATTGGCATCGCCGCGCCAGAAGCGGCGGACATCATCGCGGAAACGGTCGTTCCATTCCAGCCAGTTGGTCGGGAAATGCCCGAGTTGATAGCCACCGGGGCCGATGTCCCACGGTTCGGCGATCAGCACCCGATCGTGCAGGTCGGGATCGGCGGCGATTTCGGCAAAGATCGGTGCATCGGCGGCAAAGCCGGGGCCGCGCGCCAGCACCGGGGCCAGATCGAAGCGAAAGCCATCCACGCCGCAATGGCGCACGAAATGGCGCAGGGCAGCAAGGGTGAGCGCCCGCACGGCAGGGTTGGCGAAGTTGAGGGTGTTGCCGCAACCGCTGTCGTTGATCAGGCGGCCATCGGGCGCATGGGCGTAGGCGGCGTTGTCCAGCCCGCGCAGCGACAGCACGCCGCCGTGCGCATCGCTTTCGCCCGTGTGGTTGAACACCAGATCGAGAATGACGCCAATGCCGGCCGCGTGCAGCGCCGCCACCGTTTCGCGCAGTTCGGCCACGCCGCCGGGACACAGGCCGGGATCGAGCGCCATCATGGCAACCGGGTTGTAGCCCCAGGCGTTGCGCAGCCCCAGCGGCGGCAGGTGACGTTCATCGATCCAGGCAGTGATGGGCATGAGTTCCACCGCCCCGACGCCGATCCGTTTCAGGTGCGCAATCACCGCCGGATGCGCCAGCGCCGCCACCGTGCCACGCTGCGACGCCGGCACTTGCGCGTGCAGCATGGAAAAGCCGCGCACGTTGATTTCATAGATCAGGCCGCCGGGTGCAAACAGCGGGGGCGCGTGCACCGCGATGGGAAGCGGGCCGGGCACCAGCGCGCGCGGCACGATGGGCCTGGTGTCCACACCAAAGCACGCCAGGTCGGGATGCTGGACAAAGCGGCGATCGAGTTCCAGCGCGTGGGGATCAACCAGCAATTTGGCCGGATCGAACCAGTGGCCGGCATCGGGCTGCCACACCCCTTCGGCGCGATAACCGTAAGGCTGGCCGGCAAGGTCGCCCGGCAGGCTGGCCAGCCAGTCATCGCCCTGTCGCTGCATCGCGATGCGGGTCTCGCCCCCACCATCCGGCAGGCACAGCCACAGCGCGCTGGCCAGCGGGCTGCGCACGCGGAAGTGAGTGGCGCCATGGCTGACCGTGGCGCCAAACGGTGGCATCAGGTCACCACATCCGGGCGCGTTCGGCCGGTGTGGCGGCCAATGCCGGCAATGGCGTCGGCCGCGGCGATCAGATCGGCCAGCATGGCCGGGGTTTCGGCATCGATCTGGCCATCAGCCGGTTCATAACGTTCGAGATAGACGCGCAAGGTCGCGCCTTCGGTGCCGGTGCCCGACAGGCGGAACACCACCCGCGAACCGCCTTCGAACAGGATGCGCAGGCCCTGCTTGGCGCTGATCGAACCATCAACCGGATCGTCATAGGTGAAACTGTCGGCCACAGCGACCGTCAGCGGGCCAAAGCTGCGCCCGGCCAGGTTGGGCAAGGCGGTGGTGAGTTCGGCGATCAGGGCGTTCGCAGCGGCGCTGTCCACCGCTTCATAATCATGGCGGGCATAATAATTGCGGCCAAAGCGCGCCCAATGTTCACGCGCCAGCGCGTCGACGCTGATGCTGCGCACCGCCAATATGTTGAGCCACAGCAGCACCGCCCACAGGCCATCCTTCTCCCGCACATGGTCCGATCCGGTGCCGGCGCTTTCCTCGCCGCATATGGTGACCATGCCGGCATCGAGCAGATTGCCAAAGAATTTCCAGCCCGTGGGGGTTTCGAAGCTGGGGATGCCCAGCGCCGCCGCCACCCGGTCTGCGGCCGCGCTGGTGGGCATGGAGCGGGCGATGCCCTTCAGGCCCCCGGCATAGGCCGGGGCAAGATGGGCGTTGGCGGCCAGCATGGCCAGCGAGTCCGACGGGGTGATGAAACGGCCGCGCCCGATGATCAGGTTGCGATCGCCATCGCCATCGGATGCCGCACCGAAATCCGGCGCGTCGGCGGCCATCATCGCCTCATGCAGCTCGTGGGCGTGGACCAGATTGGGATCGGGATGGTGGCCGCCGAAATCCTCCAGCGGCGTGCCGTTTGTCACGGTGCCAGCCGGGAAGCCCAGGCGGCGTTCGAGGATTTCGGTTCCATAGGGCCCGGTCACTGCGCTCATCGCGTCGAACATCATGCGGAAGCCGCCGGCCACCGCCGCACGGATGGCGGGGAAATCGAACAGGCTTTCCATCAGATCGGCATAATCGGCGACCGGATCGATCACCTGCACGTCCATGGCGCCGATGCGATAGGTGCCGATGTGATCCAGATCGATCGCGCCTTCGTCTTCCTCCAGCCAGCGATCAATCGTCTTGGTGCGAGCGAAGATGGCATCAGTCACGCCTTCGGGGGCCGGGCCGCCGTTGGCGATATTATATTTGATGCCAAAATCCTCGTCCGGTCCGGCCGGGTTGTGGCTGGCCGACAGGATCAGGCCGCCGCTGGCGCCATATTTGCGGATGACATGGCTGGCCGCCGGGGTGGACAGGATGCCGCCCTGCCCCACCAGCACCCGGGCATAGCCATTGGCCGCCGCCATGCGGATGGCGCTGGCGATCACCACGCGGTTGTGGAAGCGGCCATCGCCACCGATCACCAGCGTGGTGCCGGGCGCGCGGTCCACAACATCAAACACCGCCTGGATGAAATTCTCGGCATAGCCGGGCTGCGCAAACACCCGCACCTTCTTGCGCAGGCCCGACGTGCCCGGCTTCTGGCCATCAAAGGGGGTGGTGGGATGGGTGATGATCGTCATGGATTATCTCACAATTTCTTTATACAATTGAGCGTAAAGCGCGCCACTGCTGGCCCAGCTGAAATCCGCCTTCATCCCGGCGCGCTGCATGGCTTTCCACACGCCCGGTTGCCGGTAAAGACTGATGGCGCGGCTGATGGCATCGGCCAATGACAGCTGTGTGACACCGGTGAACACAACGCCCGTGGCGACGCCGGCCGCCAACGCCGCCAGATTGGCATCGATCACCGTGTCGGCCAGCCCGCCGGTGCGCGCCACCACCGGCACACAGCCATAGGCCAGGCCATACATCTGGGTGAGGCCACAGGGTTCGAAGCGGCTGGGCACCAATATGGCATCGCCGCCAGACTGCATGCGGTGCGACAGGCCCTCGTCATAACCGATCTTCAGGCCGATGCGGCCAGGATGGCGGGCGGCGGCCGCCGACAGGCCAGCAACCAGCGCAGGATCGCCACTGCCCAGCAGCGCCAGCCGGCCGCCATTGCCAACCAGATGATCGAGCACGTCGACCAGTACATCCATGCCCTTTTGCCAGGTCAACCGGCTGACCACGATGAACAGCGGGCCATCGTCTTGCTCCAGCCCGAATTCGGCCTCAAGTGCGCGCTTGTTGGTGCGGCGGCGGGCCAGGCTGGCGGCGCTGTACCGTGCCGGGGCATGGACATCGCTGGCCGGGTTCCATTCGGCCGGATCAATGCCGTTCACGATGCCGCGCACACGCGCGCCCCGGCTGGCAATCAGGCCTTCGAGGCCCATGCCAAAGTCCGCCGAGCGGATTTCGCGGGCATAGCTGGGGCTGACGGTGGTGATGATATCGGCCGCCTCCATCCCCGCCTTGAGATAGCCAACCCCGCCATGATATTCGACGCCGGTCATCGACCAGGCTTCGGCTGGCAGGCCCAAGGCCGGGAAAATCTCCCGCCCAAAATGGCCCTGAAAGGCCATGTTGTGGATGGTCATCACCGACGGCGGCGCCTTGGCACCGTGGCAAAAGCGCAAATAGGCCGGGGCCAGGCCAGCCTGCCAATCATGGGCGTGGAGCAGATCAAAGCCCTGCTCCACCGCCAGATCGGCCGCCGCCCGGCCAAGCGCGGCAAAGCGCCGCCAATTGTCCGCCCAATCCTGCCCGCCGGCATCGCCATAGGGCCCGCCCTCGCGCACGAACAACGACGGCGCATCCAGCACCAGCAGCGGCTGCCCGCCCATGCTGCCGGCCAGCACTCGCGCCTTCTGGCCCAGCAGATCGGGCCAACTGTGCACGGCCTTGCCCTTCCCCACCGCCTTCAGCACGGCGGGATAGCCGGGCAGCAGCGTGGTCAGCTCCACCCCATGCGGGGCCAGCGCCGCCGGCAGCGCGCCGGCCACATCGGCCAGCCCGCCGGTTTTCACCAGCGGCACCGCTTCGGAGGCCACGGACAGGACGCGCATGGTCACAGGTCGAGACGGTCGATCATCGGCTGGGTGATCAGGCACACACCCTTTTCGGTGCGGCGGAAGCGGCGGGCATCCAGTTCGGGATCTTCGCCCACCACCAGCCCCGGCGGGATCTTCACGCCGCGATCGAGCACCACCTTCTTCAACCGGGCGTTGCGGCCAATATCACACCACGGCAGGATCACGGATTCCTCCACATGGCTCCACGACCGCGTCAGCACGCTGGTGAACAACAGGCTGCGGTCGACATGGCTGCCGGAGATGATGCAATTGCCGGCGACCAGGCTGGAGATGGCCTCACCGCGCCGGCCGGCTTCATCATGGACGAACTTGGCCGGCGGCACCATTTCGGCGTGGGACCAGATCGGCCAATCGCGATCATACATGTCGAGCTGGGGGATGATGTGGGTGAGATCGATATTGGCTTCCCAATAGGCATCGACCGTGCCGACATCCCGCCAATAGGCGCCGCCCTCGTCCTTGCCGCGCACGCAGCTTTCCGAAAAGCGGTGCGCCACGGCTTTGCCATGCGCCACCAGATAGGGGATGATATCCTTGCCGAAATCGCGGGTGCTGGCCGGATCGGCAGCATCGCGCTTCAACTGTTCGAACAGAAAACGGGTGCTGAACACATAAATGCCCATCGACGCCAGCGACGTGTCGGGCTTGCCGGGCATCGGCGGCGGATCGGCGGGCTTTTCAACGAATTCGACAATGCGATCCTGATCATCCACGGCCATCACCCCAAAGCCGCTGGCCTCTGCCCGGGGCACTTCCATGCAGCCAACCGTGACATCGGCACCCTGGTTGACATGCTGCTGCAGCATCAACTCATAATCCATCTTGTAGATGTGATCGCCCGCCAGGATGACGAGATATTCCGGCCCGTGGGATTCGATGATGTCGATATTCTGATAAACCGCGTCGGCCGTGCCTTCATACCACTGGGTTTCCGACACGCGCTGCGAGGCGGGCAAGATATCGAAGCTCTCGTTGCGTTCCGGCCGCAGGAAGTTCCAGCCCATCTGCAGATGGCGGATCAGCGAATGCGCCTTGTATTGGGTGGCAACGCCGATGCGGCGGATGCCCGAATTGATCGCGTTGGACAGCGCAAAATCGATGATGCGCGTCTTGCCGCCGAAATAGACCGCCGGCTTGGCGCGCCGGTCGGTCAATTCCATCAGCCGGCTGCCGCGTCCGCCGGCCAGCACATAGGCCATGGCATCACGGGCCAGTGGCGCCTGTCGTTTCTGTGTCATCTCCCTGCCTCCCCAAGCATGGCCTTTATGGCCCTTCCCCTTCAAACTCGAACATCAACGTGGACAAGGGCGGCAACACCAGCAGCGCCGCACCGCCTGTCACGCGGATTGCCCCCAGATTGCCCTGCCCGCTGCCGCCATAAGCCGCGGCATCGCTGTTCAACACCTCACGCCACACGCCATCGTGCGGCAGTGGCAGGCGATAATGGCCGTGGCTGGTGGGCGTCATGTTGCTCACCACCGCCACGGGCGGGCTGCCCGGCGCCTTGCGCAACCAGGCGAACACCGATGCCTGCGCATCATCCACCACCAGCCATTCAAAGCCTTCGGGCTCGCAATCGCGGGCGTGCAGGGCCGGCGTGTCGCGATAGAGGCGGTTGAGATCGGCCACCAGCCGCTTGATCCCGGCATGCCGGTTCTCTGGCGCCGGCTGATCCAGCAGTTCCCAATCCAGCGCGCGTTCCTCGCTCCATTCGCGCAGCTGCGCAAACTCCTGGCCCATGAACAGCAATTTCTTGCCGGGATACCCCCACATCAGGCCATAATAAGCCCGCAGATTGGCGAACTTCTGCCAATCATCGCCGCTCATCTTGTTCAGCAGCGATCCCTTGCCGTGCACCACCTCGTCATGGCTGAGCGGCAGCACGAAATTCTCGGCAAAGGCATAGGTGAGGCCGAAGGTGATTTCATTGTGGTGAAACCGCCGGTGCACCGGATCACGCGCCATATATTGCAGCGTGTCGTGCATGAAGCCCATGTTCCACTTGAAACCAAAGCCCAGGCCGCCTTCATGCGCCGGCCGCGACACCCCGGGCCATGAGGTGGATTCCTCGGCAATCGTCATGATGCCGGGGTGGCTGCCATAAAGCGCCTTGTTCATCGCGCGCAGAAATTCCACCGCCTCCCAATTCTCGCGCCCGCCATCCTTGTTGGGAATCCATTCGCCGGCCTTGCGGCTGTAATCCCGATACAGCATCGAGGCGACGGCATCGACGCGCAAGCCATCGACATGATATTTTTCGGCCCAGAACAAGGCGTTGTTGACCAGAAACGCCATCACCTCGCGCCGGCCGAAGTTATAGATGGCGGTGTTCCAATCGGGGTGAAAGCCCAGCCGCGGGTCCTCATGCTCATACAGCGCGGTGCCATCAAAGCGCGCCAGGCCGTGGGCATCGGTGGGGAAATGCCCCGGCACCCAATCGATGAGCACGCCCAGCCCGGCCCGGTGCGCGCCATCGACAAAACGCGCAAAGCCATCGGGGCTGCCAAAGCGCGCCGACGGGGCATAAAGCCCTGTCGTCTGATAGCCCCAGCTGGGATCATAGGGATGTTCGGACACGGGCAGGAACTGGATATGGGTGAACCCCATACTGGCGGCATAAGGGATCAGCGTTTCGGCCATCGCATCCCAGGTCTGGAACCAGCCATTGCCATCGCGCCGCCAACTGCCGGGGTGGACTTCATAAATCGCCATCGGCACCCGGCGCGGATCAACACTGGCCCAGTGCGCCCGGTGCGCGGCATCGCCCCAATCGGGTTTTGCGGGGGTGGCCGTGATGGAGGCGGTGGCCGGCCGCAGTTCGGACGCAACCGCATAAGGATCGGCCTTCAGTGGCAGCAGCGTGCCGTCGGCGGCGACAATGCGATACTTGTAAGCCCGGCCGGCGCCGATATCGGGCACGAAAATTTCCCACACGCCGGTATCGACACGGCAGCGCATGATATGGCGGCGGTGATCCCAATCGTTGAAATCGCCGACCACGCTGACAAAGCGCGCATTGGGCGCCCACACGGCAAAATGCACGCCATCCGCGCCTTCGTGATGGGTCAGATGCGCGCCCAACTTGTCGAACAGCCGCAGATGCGTGCCTTCGCCGATCAGATAATCATCCATTGGCCCCAGCACCGGGCCGAAACTGTAAGGATCGGCCACCTGCCATTGGTGCCCGCCGGCGCAGCAATGATAGCGCACAGGTTGCGGTGCGCCGTTGATGACGCCTTCGAACAGGCCGCGATCATCCACGCGCGCCAATTCGCCCAGCACGTCGCCAGCCAGGCTGTGCGCAATCACCGTCTGGGCGCCCGGCACTATGGCCCGGGCAAAGCTGCCGCCCGGCCCGGCGTGGACGCCCAACAGGGCGAAGGGATCGGCGTGGATGCCGTCCAGCAAGGCGGTGATGGCGGCGGCAGGTGGCTTCATGCCGGGCCGACTTGCCAGATATCCCGGGCATATTCGCCAATGGTGCGATCGGAAGAGAACCAGCCGACATTGGCGATGTTGCGCAAGGTGCTGCGCCGCCAGCCAGCCACATCGTGCCAGCGGGCATCCACCGCGCGCTGGGCCGCGGCATAGCTGTCGAAATCGGCCGCGACCATGAACCAGTCATGATCATACAGCCCGTCCATCAAGCCGCGATAGCGGCCGGGATCATCGGGCGAGAACACGCCGCTGGCGATCGCTTCGACCGCCTGGTGCAGCTCGCGGGAGGCTTCGATGATGGCGCGCGGCGTGTATCCGCCGGCACGCTGCGCCGCCACGTCATCGGCGGTCAGGCCAAAGATGATGATATTCTCATCCCCCACCCGGTCCTTGATCTCGATATTGGCGCCGTCGAGCGTGCCGATGGTCAGCGCGCCGTTCAGGGCGAACTTCATGTTGCCGGTGCCCGAAGCCTCCATGCCGGCGGTGGAAATCTGTTCCGAAAGATCGGCCGCCGGAATGATGCGCTCAGCAAGCGACACATTGTAATTGGGCACGAACACGATCTTCAGCAGGCCGCCCACCGACGGGTCGTTGTTCACCCGCCGGGCGATGTCACCGGCCAGTTTGATGATCAGCTTGGCGTTGTGATAGCTTGAAGCCGCCTTGCCGCCAAAGATCTTCACACGCGGCGCCCAGTCGCGTTCGGGATGGCTGCGGATCTGGTCATACAGCGCGACCGTCTCCACCAGGTTGAGCAGCTGGCGCTTGTATTCGTGGATGCGCTTGATCTGCACATCGAACAGCGCATCCGGGTTGAGCCTGATGCCGGTGATATCCTTCAGATGCGCTTCCAGCTCCAGCTTTTTGCTGCGCTTCACCTCGGCAATGCGTTCGGCCAGCTGGGCATCATCGGCATGATCGTTCAGCGCTGCCAATTGTTCGGCATCATCCAGGAACGCGTCGCCAATGGCATCGCGCAGCACGCTGGTGAGCCCCGGATTGCATTGTTGCAGCCAGCGCCGCGGCGTCACCCCGTTGGTCTTGTTGTTGATCTTGCCCGGATAAAGCCGGTGCAGCGCGGAAAACACCGTGGATTTCATCAGATCGGTGTGCAGCGCCGCCACGCCATTCACGCTGTGGGCGCCAGCAAAGGCCAGATTGGCCATGCGCACCCGCCGCTCGCCATTTTCATCGATCAGCGAGATGGCCGCCACATCGCCATCATCCATGCCCTGCCGCCGGGCATCACGCAGCACGCGCGAATTGATGGCATAGATGATCTGCATGTGCCGCGGCAGCATCCGTTCGAACAGCGGCAGCGGCCAGCTTTCCAGCGCCTCGGGCAACAATGTGTGGTTGGTGTAGGCGATGGTGCGGCGCGTCAGGTCAAGCGCCACGTCAAATTCCAGGCCATGGCTGTCGATCATCAGCCGCATCAGTTCGGCCACGGCGACGGCCGGGTGGGTATCGTTCAACTGGATCGCCGCCTTGTCGGGCAGGCTGTGAATGTCGCCGTGATATTGGATGTGGCGGCGCACAATGTCCTGAATGGAGGCCGAGGTGAAGAAATACTCCTGCCGCAGCCGCAGCTCCTGCCCCGCCGGG
>CAZHTW010000040.1:0-21295 GCA_964535865.1 uncultured Sandarakinorhabdus sp.
CGAGCTGATCGTCTCGCAGCCCGATACCGGCGAACAGGCCTTGGAAATCGTCGATACGCTGGTGCGGTCGAACGCGATTGATGTGCTGGTGGTCGATTCGGTCGCGGCGCTGGTGCCGCGCGCTGAAATCGAAGGCGAAATGGGCGATTCGCATGTGGGTCTTCAGGCCCGCTTGATGAGCCAGTCCCTGCGCAAGCTGACCGGCTCGATCAGCCGCTCGCGCTGCATGGTGATCTTCATCAACCAGCTGCGCATGAAGATCGGCGTGATGTACGGCAACCCGGAAACCACCACGGGCGGCAATGCGCTGAAATTCTACGCCTCCGTCCGGCTCGACATCCGCCGCACCGGCCAGATCAAGGATCGCGATGATATCGTGGGCAACACCACCCGCGTGAAGGTGGTGAAGAACAAGGTGGCGCCGCCGTTCAAGCAGGTCGAATTCGACATCATGTATGGCGAGGGCATCTCCAAGATCGGGGAGATTCTCGATCTGGGCGTGAAGGCCGGGGTGATCGAGAAGTCGGGCGCCTGGTTCAGCCATGACAGCATCCGCATTGGCCAGGGCCGGGAAAATTCCAAGAAATATCTGAAGGAAAACAAGGAAATCACGGCAAAGATCGAAAAGATCATCCGGGACAATGCCGCTGGCATTTCCGATGCGCTGATGGTTGGCCCGTCGGCTGACGATGATACGGATGACGGCGAGATGTGATTGCCGGCCCAGCCGGGTTTCAGGACAGGGGCGGCCCATCACGGGCCGCCCCTTTTCATTGGGGCGGTGGTGCAGCCGCCTTCACGGCTGCATCGGCGATATACCCCGCCATGGCGGCCCGCTGCTGCGCCCCGCCCAGATTGCCCTTGGTGCGATACAGGCTTTCGATGAACAGCTCGTCCTGCGGCGAGAAGCCGGCAATCGCCGCCCCGCCGGGATCGAACAATTGCATGATGCTGGGCGTTGGCCGGCCCGCCGGGTTCATCCGCATGCGGCTCAACCCCACCAGCGCGATATAGTCTGACAGGGCCGCCGGCGTGACCTTGCCGACCAGCTTGATATCCACCACCACCACCGCCCCGGTGATGGCAACGCGCGTCGGTTCGTCAATGCGGGAGGCCCGGGCATAATTGTTGTACGTGGCGTCGCCGGCAACACCGGCGCCGATGCCGAACCCGGCCGGCGCGAACTGGCGGCCATCGCTGGCTTCGGGCGCGCTGTGATGCCACCAGCGCACCGGCAGGTCGGCCCGGCGCAACAAGGCCCGGTCCGCGCCCGGCAACCCTTCCAGCGCGCGGCCATTGCGCTTGGCCACCGCCTTGATCAATTGCGCGGCGTCACTGGTGAACACGATCATCAGATTGGGGTCACAGCCGGGCTTGGCCAGCTCCAGGCCAACATGCCTGGCCACTTCGGTGACCCGGTTGGTGAAGATGGCGCCCACTTGCGCCGTCACGCCAAGGCTTTCGACGCACAGCGGTTTCAGCCAGCGGGCATTCTGGCCATTGCGCGGATCGGCCAAGGCCTTGCGCACGAATTTCTGGGCTTCGGCCCGCAGCGCGCCGCGGCTCAACCGCTCGGCCGTCACGGCAATTTCATCCTCCACCGGCCTGGCCATGGCCGGTGCTGCCAGCATCAGGGCGATCATGGCCCATGTCTTCCGCATCAGTCGGCCTCCGCCGGTTGTTTCTGGTCGTTTGCAGCCGCCGGCAAGTGCCAGTTTGCGCCCTGCACCGCCGCCGGCTCCGCCGCGCCGACCAAAACATCATCAACATTGCCCCTATGTCATGATTGACCTTGGCCGGGAAGCGCCGCAATCAACGCAGCGGAAGGATCAACGATGTCGAACGCCGAACAGATTGACTATTGGAACGGCAAGGTTGGTGAGACCTGGGTGCTGATGCAGGAGCGCATGGATGCCGCGCTCACGCCCGTCACCAGCGCGCTGCTGGCAGCGGCCAATCCGCAGGCCGGCGAATTTGTGCTCGATATCGGCTGCGGCGCGGGTGAGACCACGCTGGCGGTGGATCTGGCCGTGGGCGAAACCGGCCATGCCATCGGCCTCGACATTTCGGAGCCGCTGCTGGCCCGCGCCCGCCAGCGCGGCGAAGCCCTGCTGAGCGAAGCCGAGTTCATCGCGGCGGACGCGTCGACCTGGGCCGAGGAACATGGCTTTGATCTGATCATGTCGCGCTTTGGCGTGATGTTCTTTGCCGATCCGCAGGCGGCCTTTGCCCATCTCCACGGCCTCGCCGCGCCAGGCGGCCGCCTGGTGTTCGCCTGCTGGCAGCCGGCGGCGCGCAATTTGTGGGCGACCTTGCCGCTCACCGCGCTGGCCGATCTGCTGCCGGCGCCGGCGCCGGCTGATCCTCATGCCCCAGGCCCGTTCGCCTTTGCCGATGCGGCGCGGCTGGCGACCATCCTCGAATCCGCCGGCTGGCACGATGTCGCCTGCCACAGCCTGCCCTTTGCCATGCTGATCGGCGACGGCGATGATCCCATTGCCAGCGCCATCCAGTTCAACCTGCGCATCGGCCCGGCCGCCAAGGCGGTGCGCGAGGCCGGGATCGGTGATGCCGCCAAACCGGTGCTGGCCGCCGCGCTGGCCGATCATGTCGTTGATGGCTGTGTGGCGCTGCCGGGGGCAATATGGCTGGTCACGGCCCGGGCCTGAGCGTCCGCCGGCTGGCGCCGGCTGATCTGCCGCTGGTGTTGGCAGCGGACGGGGTGTTTGATGATCCGGTGCGCCCCGACATGGCGGGGCGCGTTCTCGCTCACCCCGATCATCATCTGTTTGGCGCCATTCTGGATGGCCGGCTGATCGGCTTCCTCAGTGCCGTCGCCTATCTCCATCCCGACAAGCCGGTGGAGCTGTGGATCAACGAAGTTGGCGTGCATGAGGATGTCCATCGCCGTGGGCTTGGCCGCCAGCTGGTGCTGGCCGCGCTGGATCATGGCCGGGCATTGGGTTGCGGCAGCGCCTGGGTGCTGACCAACAGCGGCAACCGTGCGGCACGTGGGCTTTATGCCGCCTGTGGGGGCGAAGCCACACCGGCGGCCCGTCATGGTGACGGGGTGATCATGGTGAGCTGGCGGCTCTGACGCCGCCGCCCTTTACGCTGGCGCGTCGCAGCGGTAAGCGCTGGGGCATGATCTCCTCGAACGATATCCGCCGCAGCTTCCTCGATCATTTCGGCAAGGCCGGGCACACGGTCGTGCCGTCGGCGCCGCTGGTGCCGCAGAATGATCCGACGCTGATGTTCACCAACGCCGGCATGGTGCCGTTCAAGAATGTCTTCACCGGGCTGGAATCGCGCCCCTACTCGCAGGCGGCCAGCAGCCAGAAATGCGTGCGCGCCGGCGGCAAGCACAATGATCTCGACAATGTGGGCTACACCGCCCGCCACCACACCTTCTTCGAGATGCTGGGCAATTTCTCGTTCGGCGATTATTTCAAGGAACAGGCGATCACCCTGGCCTGGGATCTGCTCACCCGCGAATGGGGGCTGGACAAGAACCGGCTGTGCGTCACCGTCTATCACACCGATGACGAAGCCGCTGCGCTGTGGAAGTCGATCGCCGGGTTGCGCGACGACAAGATCATCCGCATCGACACCAACGACAATTTCTGGTCGATGGGTGACACTGGCCCGTGCGGGCCGTGCTCCGAGATTTTTTACGATCATGGCGACCATATTTTCGGCGGCCCGCCCGGCAGCCCCGATCAGGATGGCGACCGCTTCGTCGAGATCTGGAACCTGGTGTTCATGCAATATGAACAGGTTGATCGCGACACCCGGCTGAACCTGCCGCGCCCCAGCATCGATACCGGCATGGGGCTGGAGCGGATCGCCGCCGTGCTGCAGGGCGTGCACGACAATTATGACACCGATACGTTCAAGACGCTGATCGCCGCCAGCGAGGACAAGGTGGGCAAGGCGGTTTCGGCCGAAGCCCGCGCCTCGCACCGGGTGATCGCCGACCATCTGCGTTCGGCGGGCTTCCTGGTCGCCGATGGCGTGCTGCCGGCCAACGAGGGCCGCGGCTATGTGCTGCGCCGCATCATGCGCCGCGCCATGCGTCATGCCCATCTGCTCGGCGCGGCGGAACCGTTGATGCACCAGTTGGTGCCGGCGCTGATGGCGACCATGGGCCAGGCCTTCCCCGAACTCGGCCGCGCCCAGGCCCTGATCGAGGAGACGCTGAAGCTGGAGGAGACGCGGTTTCGCCAGACGCTGGAGCGCGGGCTCGGCCTGCTCGATGAAGCCAGCGGCAAGCTGTCGGCCGGTGGCACATTGTCGGGCGATGTGGCGTTCAAGCTCTATGACACGTTCGGCTTCCCCTATGACCTGACCGAGGATGCCTTGCGCGCGCGCGGCATTGCCGTGGACCGGGCCGGTTTTGATGCCGCCATGGCCGAACAGAAGCGCCTGGCCCGTGCCGCCTGGAGCGGTTCCGGCGAGGCCAAGGATGCCGCCGTGTGGTTCGACATTGTCGAGGCGGAAGGCGCCAGCGAATTCACCGGCTATTCCAGCCTGACCGGCGAAGCCAAGGTGGTGGCCCTGGTGCAGGACGGCAAGCAGATCGAGACCGCCAACGCCGGTGACAAGATCGTGGTCGTCACCAACCAGACGCCCTTCTATGCCGAAAGCGGCGGCCAGGCCGGTGACGGCGGCAGCATCAGCTGGGGCGATGGCCTGACCGCGCGCGTGACCGATACGCGCAAGGCGCTGGGCAAGCTGCACCTGCATGATGTGACGCTTGACGCCGGGCCGCTGAGCGTTGGCGATGTGGTGAAGCTGGATGTGGACGCGCCGCAGCGCGGTGCCCACCGCCGCGCCCACAGCGCCACCCACCTGCTGCACGCCGCCCTGCGCCGCCGCCTGGGCACGCATGTGACGCAGAAGGGCAGTTATGTTGGCGAGGATTATCTGCGCTTCGACTTCTCGCACCAGAAGGCGATGACCGCGGCCGAACTGGCGCAGGTGGAAGCCGATGTGAACGCGCAGATCCTGGGCAACCGCCCGGTTTCGACCAAGCTGATGACGCCCGAAGCCGCCATCGAAGCCGGCGCCATGGCGCTGTTTGGCGAAAAATATGGCGAGGAAGTGCGCGTGCTGAGCATGGGTAGCCTTGGGGGGGCAGACGATGACGGCGACACTTATTCGGTGGAACTGTGCGGCGGCACCCATGTCGGTGCGCTGGGCGACATCGGCCTGTTGAAGATCACCGGCGAAAGCGCTGTGGCCAGCGGTGTGCGCCGCATCGAGGGCAAGACCGGCATCGCCGCGCGCGAATGGCTGAACGAGCGGGAGGCGCTGTTGCTGGAAGCCGCCGGCGCGATGAAGGCCCGGCCCGAAGAGCTGCCGGCCCGTGTGGCCGCCCTGATGGACGACCGCAAGCGGCTGGAACGCGAATTGGCCGATGCAAAGAAGGCGCTGGCGCTGGCCGGCCCGGCGGGCGCCAAGGCCGGCCCCGAAATGGTGAACGGCATTGCCTTCCAGGGCCAGGTGCTGGACGGGCTGGAAGCCAAGGCGCTGCGCGGCCTGGTGGACGAGGCCAAGCAGGCGCTGGGCAGCGGCATCGTGGCGATTGTGGCGGTGAACGATGGCCGCGCCAGCGTGGCAGTGGGCGTGACCGATGACCTGACGGGCACGCGCTCGGCCGTCGATCTGGTGCGCGTGGCGGCCGCCGCGCTGGGCGGGCAGGGCGGCGGTGGCCGGCCCGACATGGCCCAGGCCGGCGGCCCCGATGCCGACAAGGCAGCCGATGCCATTGCCGCGGTGAAGGCGGCGCTGGCCGGCTGATCCGCAGCCTGGCGAAGGCAACGGGCAGTTGGCCCTGTTGCCGCGCCAGCCTGAGTAGCCACGGCGCGGGACAAGGGCCTAACTGGGCCAATGTCTGATGGGCTGATTGTCATCCTGGTGTTTGCCGCGGGCCTGATCGGCTTTGCCACCAACCGTATCCGCCATGATCTGGTTGCCCTGCTGATGCTGGCGGCCTGCGTGTTGATGGGCCTGGTCCCGGCCAGCGCCGCCTTCGCCGGGTTCAGCGATCCGGTGGTGATCACCGTGGCCTGCATCATGCTGATCAGCGCCGCCGTGTCGCGTTCGGGCATGCTGGAACGGCTGCTCCGGCCGTTGCAACCGGTGCTGGGCCGCGAAATCGCCATCGCTGCCACCTATGCCCTGCTGTGCGGCGTGGCCTCCAGCGTGATGAACAATGTTGGCGCGTTGGCGCTGCTGTTGCCGGCGGCGCTTGGCAGTTGCCGCGCCGCGCAGGTGTCGCCCAGCCGGGTGCTGATGCCGATGGCCTTTGCCTCGCTGCTGGGCGGGCTGGTGACGATGATCGGCACCCCGCCCAATATCTTGCTGGCCGATTTGCGCGCCGATATCAGCGGCACCGGCTTTGCCATGTTCGATTTCGCCCGGGTTGGCCTGCCGCTGGCCGTGGTGGGCATCATCATGACCATCCTGCTGGTCCGGCTGCTGCCGGTGCGGCCCGACCGGGATGAACAGCCCCTGCAATTCCGCGTGGCCGATTATCTGTTTGAATTGCGCGTGCCGGCGGGCGTTTCGGCCGATCTCACCATCGAACGCCTGGGCGGCGCGGTTGGCGAGGATGGCCTGCAGGTACACGCCATTGATCGCGGCGGCATGCTGGTCACGGCGCCGCGCCCCAGCCGCCGCCTGCTGCCCGGCGATATCGTGCAGGTGGAAGGCCGCGCCCAGATGGTGGAACAGGCCTTGACGCGCTGGGGCCTCGAAATCGCCAGCGAGGCCGAAGATGATCTGCTGGAAGGCGCGCTGGCCGAATATGTGGTGATCGATCATTCGCCGCTGGCGGGCAATGCGGACGCCGGCCGCCTGCTGGCCGAACAGGGGGCGGCGCTGGTGGCGCTCAGCCGGCGCGGCAAGGCCATTGCCGATGGGCTGGCGTCGCAGCGCCCGCAGGCCGGTGATGTGCTCCTGCTGCAACTGGCCGCCGATCAACGGCCGGCGGTGGCCGAACGGCTTGGCCTGTTGCCGCTGGCGCAGCGCCCCCTGCGGCTGGGCATGGGGGCCCGGGATCTGCTGCCGCTGCTGGTGCTGCTGGCGGCGATTGGCGCGGCGGCGGCCGGTGTGATGGCGCTGGCGGTGGCGCTGCTGCTGGGCGTGATTGCCCTGGCGCTCACCGGCCGGTTGGCCAGCGATGCCTATCGCACCATCGATTGGCCGGTGATCGTGCTGCTGGGCGCCATGCTGCCGGTGGCGGCGGCGTTCGGCAAGAGCGAGTTGGCCACCGGTTTGGCGGATGTGCTGGCGGCGCTGGGGCAGGGGCGGCCGGCCTGGCTGATGGTGGGCGCGGCGCTGGCGTTGACCATGGTGATCACGCCGTTTGTCAACAATGCCGCCGCCGTGCTGATCATGGCCCCCATTGCTGTGGGCGCCGGCACCGCCAACGGCATCAGCGCCGATGCCATGCTGATGGCGGTTGGCATTGCGGCCTCTTCGGATTTCCTCACCCCGATCGGGCACCAGTCCAACACCTTGGTCTGGGGCCCTGGCGGCTATCAATTTGGCGATTATGCCCGTATCGGGGCGCCGATCAGCCTGATGGTGCTGCTGCTCGGCACGCCGCTGATCCTGTGGACCTGGGGATAGATTGGCAATGACCGGTTGGGATGCATCGGCACAGGCATGGATCGCCATCCAGGGGGATGCGGGCGATTTTGGCCGTGTGCATGTGCTGGATGCGCCCATGCTGGCGCTCGTCGATGGGCTGGCGCCGCGCACGGTGCTGGATGTGGGCTGCGGGGAGGGGCGGTTTTGCCGGATGCTGGCAGCGCGTGGGCTGGCCACCACGGGCATCGATCCCACCGCCGCCCTGATCGATCGCGCCCGCGCCCTGCACCCCGGCGGCGATTACCGGGTGGAACCGGCCGAAGCAATGACGGTGGACCAGTTTGATCTGGTCGTCTGCTATCTCTCGTTGATCGACATGCCGGATCTGGATGCCGCGCTGGCCCGCATCGTCGCCGCCATCCGGCCGGGCGGGCATCTGCTCATCGCCAATCTCACCGCCTTCAACACCGCGGCCGTGCATCTGGGCTGGGTGAAACCGCTGATCGGCGAACCCAGTTTTCCCATCGATCATTATCTGGACGAACGCCCCCGCCGCACCGCGTGGCAGGGGGTGGACATCATCAACCATCACCGCCCGCTCAAGCGGTACATGCAGGCCCTGCTGGGCCATGGCCTGCGGCTCACCCATTTTGACGAACCGCCCGCCACCGGCGGCCCAGAGGGCAAGCGCGACCGCTATAACCGGGTGCCCAATTTCCACATCATGGCGTGGCAAACGCCGGCCTGATGGATCAACGGCGCAGGGTGCGCAGCGGCGGGCGCTTGGGGCCGCTGCCGCTGCCCTTCATCTGCCCGCGCAGCTCGTCGCGCTTTTCGTGGATGGACGCGATCACCGGCCCCATCGGCACGCCCAGATCCACCAGCACCGCTTCGGCCAGTTGCAGGCTGCTTTCCACGGTTTCGGGCACGGCATCGGTGGCGCCGGCGCTGTACAGCGTGCCGGCATGTTGGGCATCGCGGGCGCGCGCCACGATGCACAGATCGGGATGGCGTTCGCGGATGCGCTTGGTGAGCAGATCGAGCATGCGCATGTCATCGATGGTGAGCACCACGGCGCGGGCCTGATCCAGCTTCAGCTTGTCGAGCAATTCCGGCCGGCGGGCATCGCCATAGACCACCGGCTTGCCAGCCCGGCGATAGCGCTGCACCTCGTCGGGATCGCTGTCCACCGCCAGCCAGGCCTGGCCGTGCATGTCGAGCATTTGCGCCACCAGCCGGCCCACCCGGCCAAAGCCGATGATCACCGTCTGCCCCGCGGCCGGATCGGGCTGGGCATCGCCCTGATCCTCCTGGGCGCTGGCTTCCAGCCGGGCCCCGGCCAGCCCCAGCAGCGGTGCCAGCGCCAGGGTGAGCGAGGCCACGGCCACGGCCATTTCGGCCAGGTGGCCGCCGATCAACCCCGCCGTGGTGGCAGCGGCCAGCACGATCAGGCTGGTTTCGGATGGGCTGGCCAGCAGCAGGGCGACATGGCCGGCCACGCCGCGCCGGGTGCCGCGCCAGCGCAACAGGCCATAGACGGCCGCCGCCTTCACGCCCAGCACCGCCGCGGTGCCGGCCAGCACCGGCCACGGGTTGGCGGCAATCGCCGCCAGATCGAGGCCACTGCCCACCCAGATCAGGAACACGCCGAGCAACAGGCCTTCAAATGGCTGCACCGCCGCTTCGATCTGGCGGCGATAATCGCTGGTGGACAGCATCAGCCCGGCCATCAGCGCGCCCACCGCCGGCGACAGGCCGGCCAGCGCCGCCGTGCCGGCCGAGGCAATCAACACCACCAGCGCGGCGGCCAGAAACAGTTCGGACCGCCTTGTGCGGGCGGCCTGCAGGAACAAGGGCGGCACCATGTGGCGGGCAAACAGCGCAATCCCGATCAGCGCGGTGATGCCGATGGCGAGGCTGCGGCCGAAACTGCCACCGCCGCCAGCCGCGCCGATCAGCAGCAGCATCGGTGCCAGCGCCAGATCCTGAAACAGCAGCACGCCCACCGCCTTGCGCCCGGCCTGGCTGTTGATGTGGCCGCTGGCCGACAGCAGCTGCAAGCTGACGGCGGTGGACGACAGCGCCATCGCCCCGCCAATCACCAACACCGCCATGAAGGGTTCACCCAGCAGCAGCAGGCCGGCCACCAGCAAGCCGCCGCAGATCAGCAATTGCTGGCTGCCCAGGCCAAAGATCAGGCTGCGCATGGTGCGGATGCGATCAAGGCTCAGCTCCAGCCCCAGCGCGAACAGCAGCAGCGCCACGCCCAGCTCGGCCGGCGCCGCCAGCGCTTCCGGGCTGGACAATTGCAGCCAGGCCAGGCCCGGCAGCTGGCCCAACCCGAACGGCCCGGCCGCCACACCGATCAGGATGAAGCCGATGACCGGCGAAATGCGCAGCGCCGCAAAGGCCGGAATCACCAGGCCCGCCGCGCCCAGCACCAGCATCATGTCCTTGAAGGCAGTGGATTCCAGATTCAGCGCCATGGCCGCACCTTGGCGGCTGCGGCGCTGGATGTCACGCCCGCCGCAATGCCTCCCGCTCCAGCAGCACCAGCGGCATCGCGCCCAGCCGCAAGATCTCGTGGAACTGGCGGATATCGAATCCGGCACCCTGCCTGGCCTTCACGGCCTCACGCACCGCCAGCCACTTGGTGTGGCCGATCTTGTAGCTGAGCGCCTGGCCGGGCGCGGCGGCATAGCGGACGATTTCGCGGGTGGTGCGGCCCTTGGCAAAGCCGGTGGCATTCACCATCCAGTCGATCGCCTGATCCTTGGTCCAGCGCTTGTGGTGCAGGCCGGTGTCGACCACCAGCCGGGTGGCGCGGAACAACAGGCTTTGCAGATAACCGATGCGGCCCAGCGGGTTGCCGTCATAGGTGCCAATCTCGTCGGCCAGGGTTTCGGCATAGAGTGCCCAGCCTTCGGTATAGGCGCTGTACCCGGCGCGGCGGCGGATCGGCGGCACATCCGGGCTTTCCAGCGCCAGCATCACCTGGAAATGATGGCCCGGCACGCCCTCGTGGAAGGTCACGGTGGGCAGGCCGAATTTGGGCCGGTCGAAACTGTCGGTCAGGTTGATGAAGAAGGTGCCGTTGCGCGTGCCGTCCACAGCGCCGGCATTGTAATAGGCGCCGGCGCCGCCTTCCTGGATGGCCGTCGGCACGCGCTTCACGTCCAGCTTGGAACGCGGCTGGCTGATGAACAGGCGTTCCAGCTTCGGATACATGGCCGCCGCATGGCCGCGCAGCTCGGTCAGCAGTTCCTCCTTGCCCGGATCGGTGTTGGCAAACAGCTGATCGGCCCGCTCGTTCAGCGCCACCAGCCGCCCGCCCACCGTGCCCTGGCTGAGGCCCTGGCCCTTCAGCAGCACATCGAGCTGGGCTGAAATCTCCGCCACTTGCGCCAGGCCAAGCTGGTGCACCTCTTCGGCGGTGTAATTGGTGGTGGTCGATGATTTCACCGCCGCATCATAATATTCGGCACCATCGGGCAGCTTCCACACGCCGGCATCCATGCTTGCCGTGCTGCGCAGGGCGGAGACGATGGCGAACTGGCGATCAAGCGCCGGCATCACCTCGCGCTGCACGATCCGTGTCGCCCGCGCCGCCCAGTCGCCTTTCACCTGCGCGGCGGCGGCCTTGCGGGCCAGCGCCGTCACCAGCACCGATTGGTCTGTCCGCGTGTCGCCCAAGCGAAGCATCTGCGGCAGCGCCAGATCGAGCAGAAAGGCCGGCGGGACCACGCCCATGCCGGCCTCCTCCAGCAGGCGCTGGCTGTTCTGGTCGAGCGCGCCGGCAAAGGCCGACAGGCGCGACAGCCAGGCTTCGGCATCGTCTGCGGTCCTGATGCGGTGCTGGCTGTCGAGGAAGCCCGGCACCTCGCGATAGGCGCCTTCGCTGTGGGTCAGCACATAGGGCGAAAAATTGCCGCCGGCGCTGCCAAAGCCAAAGCGCCGTTCGTTGGCGACGCGGCGCGACAGATCATATTCCACGATATCCTTGTCGAGCTGGCGCGGCGGGCTGAGCCCGGCACCAATGCCGCGCAGGCGGTCCAACTGGCTGGCGGCGCGGGCCAGCGCCTTGTCGCGCCCGGCGCGGCTGTAATCCGAGAGCCGGGATTTCAGATCGGCGTTCGCCCCGACATCAAGGCCCAGCGCAGTGGCGCGTTCGGGGGAGGCGGCGATGTCTTCGGCAAACATCGTGTCGAACAGGCCGAGCAGCGCGGTGTCGGCCGCTGGCGCTGTCTGGGCGAAGGCTGGCCCGGCAACCGCAGCCACGGCTGTGCCCGCAAGCAATTGCCGGCGGGAAATATCGGCCGTCATGATGCTATCCATTGCTGTTCACCCGCCAATGGTGTGACCCGGTTGGGCTTGGCCGCCGTTGCAGGCGTTGTGTGATACCAACGGCCCCGAACCCGATGATCATGAACAGCCAGACACTTGGTTCGGGGACTGATCTGGCGCTTGCGGTGAGCCCGAGCTCGCCGCGAAAACTCGAGGTCTCAGGAATATCGGCACAACAACTCAGGCCGTTGGAATGGAAGAAATGTCCGTTGGCATCCCGCGAGGCATTGAAAATCCACGTCGGATCGGCTTCATCGAAATGACCGACTTCAAACCCAGTCAAGGCTCCATTCTGGAAGCGGAAGGACTCGAAGGATGGGCCTCCAACGCCAGTGGAGAAATTCAGTCCCGGACGAAAAATCAGCCAACTGGTGAACAAGAGATCAAAATCTCCACGGGGAACAAGGGCTGTCCCGGTAAAGTCCAGCGGTATCTTGTCCCGAAAAACAATGACGCCACGAAAATTCAGTCGATCTCCAACGGCGACTTGGGTGCCGACCTGAACCTGGGTCACGGTTCCTTCGGCATGGATGCGCACAACGGTGGAGGATAATGCGGGCGAACAGAGGCAAAACAAGCCGAGCCACAAATATATCAGCTTCATCATGACCTCCACACTGCCTTGCGACGTTTGAGGTGTTGTTGCCTTTTGTCAATGTTGGGCCGCTGGCAGGCAAATCGCCCCATCATCATGCCCGGCGCGCACCGCATCGCGCGGTCTGGCCGGGTTGACGCAATGGCTTTCCACCGCGCGCTGGCTGCACGGCATGGTATGGCCGGTGATTTCGGCAAGGCCGCGCGTGGCTCACGCGCTTGTTGTGGCTGCCATGGTCGTCAGCCACCTGAGCAAGGCCGGGCTGGCGCGCCCCGTTCGTTGCCGTCCTTCCTGAACGGCACACGAAGGGATGCCAGCGTCGGGATCAGAGCCCCTTGGCGATGGCGGCATCCAGATTGGCGCGGACGGTTTCAAAGAATTTTTCCGTCGTCATCCAGGCCTGATCCGGGCCAACGAGCAGCGCCAGATCCTTGGTCATCGCGCCGGATTCCACCGTTTCCACGCACACGCGTTCCAGCGTTTCGGCGAACTTCGTCACCAGCGGCGTGCCATCCAGCTTGCCGCGATGCTTCAGGCCGCCGGTCCAGGCGAAGATGCTGGCAATCGGGTTGGTGCTGGTGGGCTTGCCTTCCTGGTGCATGCGATAATGGCGCGTCACCGTGCCATGGGCGGCTTCGGCTTCCACCGTCTTGCCATCCGGCGTCATCAGGATGCTGGTCATCAGGCCCAGGCTGCCATAGCCTTGCGCCACCATGTCGGACTGCACATCGCCGTCATAGTTCTTGCAGGCCCAGACGAACTTGCCCGACCATTTCAGCGCCGAAGCCACCAGATCATCGATCAGGCGATGTTCATAGACGATGCCGGCCTTGCGGAACTGCGCCTTGAAATCATTGGTGTAGACTTCTTCGAACAAATCCTTGAAGCGGCCGTCATAGGCTTTCAGGATGGTGTTCTTGGTGGAGAGATACACCGGCCAGCCGCGATCCAGGCCGTAATTCAGGCAGGCGCGGGCGAAATCGCGGATGCTGTCGTCAAGGTTGTACATGCCCATGGCCACGCCGGCCGACGGGAATTCGAACACCTCTTCCTCGATCACGCTGCTGCCGTCGTGGGCTTCCCAGCGCATGGTCAGCTTGCCGGGGCCGGGCACCTTGAAATCGGTGGCGCGATATTGATCGCCAAAGGCGTGGCGGCCGATCACGATCGGATCGGTCCAGCCCGGCACCAGGCGGGGGACCGACTTGATCACGATGGGTTCACGGAACACCACGCCGCCCAGGATGTTGCGGATGGTGCCGTTGGGCGATTTCCACATCCGCTTCAGCCCGAATTCCTTCACGCGGGCTTCGTCCGGGGTGATGGTGGCGCATTTCACGCCCACGCCAAATTCGCGGATGGCGTTGGCGGATTCCACGGTCACCTTGTCGTTGGTGTCGTCGCGGTTTTCCATGCCGAGGTCATAATATTTCAGGTCGATGTCGAGATAGGGCAGGATCAGCTGCTCGCGGATCCAGGCCCAAATGATCCTGGTCATTTCGTCGCCGTCCAGCTCGACAACGGGGTTTTCGACCTTGATCTTCGGCATCATGCACTTCCTGTCTGTTCTGCGACGTAATGTAGCAGCCTTCTAGGGGGATGTGGCCGCTGTGGTCAATGGTGACGCAGCCCGCCGCCCCCAAGCTTTTCCGACAGGGTGGCCAGATTGTCCAGTGGTTCGGCCAGACGCGCCAGATGGGGCGGGCCAAAGCCGGCGGCACCGATATGGGCGAGCAGCGCCTCCAGCGGTGTCCAATAGCCATTTCCGCCCAGCAGCCAGATCGGCTTGTCGTGAATGCCCAGCTCGCGCCAGGTCAGGCTTTCGAACAATTCGTCCAGCGTGCCGATGCTGCCGGGCAGGGCGATGATGGCATCAGACAGGCGGTGCATCAGGGCCTTGCGCTCGTGCAGCGTCTCCACAACATGCAGTTCGTCCAGCCCGTCCTGCGCCACTTCGGTGGTCATCAACAGGCGCGGGATGATGCCGATCACCCGGCCGCCATCGGCCTTGCAGGCCCGCGCCGCCACGCCCATCAGGCCAACCCGGCCGCCACCATAGACCAGGGTGACGCCGCGCGCCGCACACAGGCGGCCTAGGCCGTCGGCCAGTTCGGCATGGGCGGGATCATGGCCGGCGCGGGAGCCACAGAACAGGAGCAGGGAGCGGATCATGGCGGTGCCTGTGGCCCAAAGCCGGCATCCGCGCAATCAGGCCCCATTTGCCAAGCGGCGTTGCACCCGTCTAAAGCAGCAGGCATGACCGATCCTGAAACTCCGCCGCAGCCGCCCATCGTGGCCGAGCCCGATCTGGCCCCGATTGCGGTGACGCCGCCGGCCAGCCTGCCGGAACCGCCGCCCCCGCCCCCGCCACTTCCGACCGGCCCGCTGCCGCTGGTGCCGGGTGAGACCGCGAAATACAACATCCCCGACATGCACCCGGAAGGCCGCAAGTTCCTCGGGATTGCCCTGGCCGCGGTGCTGGTGTCGGGCCTGTGGCTGCAATGGACGGCGCTCAGCTTTGTGCTGCTGGGCATCGCCATCTGGGTGGCGGCGTTTTTCCGCGATCCGGTGCGCGTCACACCGCTCGGCGATGATCTGATCGTGTCGCCGGCCGATGGCCTGATCAGCCTGATCACCAATGTCGAAGTGCCGCGCCAATTGCTGGGGGAGGGTGGGCTGGAGCCGGGCCTGGTCACCCGCGTCACCGTGTTCATGAACGTGTTTGATGTGCACGTGAATCGCGCGCCGATCGCCGGGCGGCTCACCCGCATCGTCTATGTGCCGGGCAAATTCCTCAATGCCGAGCTGGACAAGGCCAGCGAGGAGAATGAGCGGCAATATTTCGTGATGGAAAATGCCGCCGGCGAGAAAATCGCCTTCACCCAGATCGCCGGCCTGGTGGCGCGGCGCATCATGAAATGGGTGGCCGTGGGCCAGATGTTGAAGGTGGGCGAACGCTTTGGCCTGATCCGCTTTGGCAGCCGGGTCGATGTGTTCCTGCCGGCCGGCTATGTGCCGGCGGTGGCGGTGGGCCAACGCGCCATTGCCGGGGAGACGATCCTGGCCGTGAAGGGCACGCCGCTGCTGATGGGCGCGCACAGCCAGTAAGGCCGGCCACTTGCAACTTGCCCAGCGCACGCCGATTGTCGGGCCATGAACCAGGTTGATCCCCCGCGCCGCCGCGGCATCCCCTTGCGCGCCGTGGTGCCCAATGCCGTGACCGTGCTGGCCTTGAGCTTTGGCCTCACCGGCGTGCGCTTTGCCATTGGCGGCCAGTGGGACATGGCGGTGGCGGCGATTCTGATGGCGGCGGTGCTGGATGGCATTGATGGCCGCATCGCCCGGCTGCTCAAGGCCAGCAGCCGCTTTGGCGCCGAGCTTGATTCGCTGTCGGACGTGACGGCCTTTGGCGTGGCGCCAACCTTGCTGATGTATCTGTGGGCGCTGCAACATCTGCCCGGCCGGCTGGGCTGGGTGATTGCACTGGCGCACGCCGTGGCCTGTGCGCTGCGGCTGGCGCGGTTCAATGCCCAGATCGATGCCGAAGATCAACCGCACAAGCGTCTGGGCTATCTCACCGGCATTCCGGCGCCGGCGGCGGCGGGCCTCACGCTCACGCCCCTCTATCTCTATTTCTGGCTGGAACCGGTCTGGCTGCAGGATCCGGCGGTGCGCGCCAGCGTCGTGGCGGTGCTCGCCCTGCTGGTGGCCTTCATGATGGTGTCCAATCTGCCAACCTACAGCTGGGGATCGGTGCGGCTGCGCCCCGCGTGGCGGTTGCCGGCGCTGGCGGCGGCGGGGCTGATGGCGGGCGCGCTGTTCACCAATCCCTGGGCCACGCTGACGATCATCAGCGCCATCTATGCCGTCACCATCCCGTTCGCCTTCCGGTCCTATGCCCGGGTGAAGGCCCGCGATGTCGAGGCGCGCCGCACCGGCACCGGCATCCAGGGTTGACGCGCATCACCGCGCAGGGCGGCCTGCAAGCCGCGCCCGGCCCCGCCCAGCATCACCGCCACCAGCAACCAGGTCGCAACGCACGCCACCAGCATCAGCATCATCGTCATCCCGTGTCTCCTGCCTGAGCGCTCGAATCACGCCTGTTCCTTATCCGTTCTCATTTATGTTCCACATTCGTTCTTTCTGTCAACGCCCTCTTTGCGGCGGCAGCGCGGGGCGTTATGAGATTTCCACATTATTTTGGGGAGAGACGCATGCACGGAACGATGCAGGATTGGCCGCTGCTGGTGAGCAAGCTGATCGATCATGCCGCCATCTATCATGGCCAGCGCGAGATCGTGTCCTTGAGTTGCGAAGGCCCCAAGCATCGCACCAACTGGGCCAGTGTGCGCGGCCGGGCCCGGCAGGTGGCGGGCGCGCTGCGCCGCCTGGGCATGCAGCCCGGCGACCGCATCGCCACCCTCGCGTGGAACACCTGGCGGCACGTGGAAAGCTGGTATGGCATTTCCGGCATGGGCGGTGTGGCCCACACCATCAACCCGCGCCTGTTTGAAGAACAGATCATCTATATCGCCAATCACGCCGAAGACCGGGTGCTGTTCTTCGATCTCACCTTTGTGAAGCTGGTGGAGAAGCTGGCGCCGAGCCTGTCAACCATCGAACATTATGTGCTGCTCACCGATCGCGCCCACATGCCGGCCGATTCCAGCCTGAACCTGCTCTGCTATGAGGAGCTGCTGGCCGGCGAGAGCGTGGACACGCCGTGGACCGAGATGCCGGAAACCGCCCCGGCCGGCCTGTGTTACACCAGCGGCACCACCGGCAATCCCAAGGGCGTGCAATACAGCCACCGTTCCAACGTGCTGCACGCGATGGCGGCCAGTTCCACCGACACGTTCGGCATGGGCGCCGGCACCGTGGTGTTGCCGATTGCGCCCATGTATCACGCCAATGCCTGGTCCATCCCCTATGTGGCGGCCTGCACGGGGGCCAAGCTGGTGATGGGCGGCCCCAATTTCGATCCGCCAACGCTGCACAAGCTGATCATCGAGGAAGAGGTGGATCTGGCGCTGGCGGTGCCGACCATCTGGCTGGGCATGATGCAATATCTGGAAAAGACCGGGCAGGGCATGGGCAAGCTGAACCGCACCGCCATCGGTGGTTCGGCGGTGCCGCGCGCCATGATCGAAGCCTATGACAAATTGGGCGTGAAGGTGCTGCAACTGTGGGGGATGACCGAAATGTCCCCGCTGGGCACGGTGGGCGCCGGCATTCCGGAAACCGATGCCATGGCCTATCAGGACCAGCTGGACATCCGCATCAAGCAGGGCCGCGGCGTGTTCGGCGTCGAGATGAAGATTGTCGATGATGATGGCCAGGAACTGCCACGCGACGGCAAGGCCTTTGGCCGGCTGCTGGTGCGCGGGCCGTGGACGGTGGGCAGCTATTTCAAGGGCGATGGCGCCAGCGCGTTTGAAGACGGCTGGTTCGACACCGGCGATGTCGCGACGCTCGATCCCTTGGGCTATATGCAGATCGTCGACCGCGCCAAGGATGTGATCAAATCCGGCGGCGAATGGGTGTCGTCCATCGATCTGGAAAATGTCGCCGTCGGCGCGCCCGGCGTGGCGGAGGCGTGCGTGATCGGCGTGCACCACCCCAAATGGGATGAACGCCCGCTGCTGCTGGTGGTGCCCAAGGACGGGGCCGAGGTGACGAAGGACAGCGTGCTGGCCTATCTGGACGGCAAGATCGCCAAATGGTGGACGCCCGATGACGTGCTGGTGGTGCCCAGCCTGCCGCACACCGCCACCGGCAAGCTGCTGAAGGTGGCGCTGCGCGAACAATACAAGGATTACAGATTGCCAACGGCATGAGGCGCACATCCGGCCGCTGGCTGGCCATGGCGGCCTTGCCGCTGCTGCTGGCTGCCTGTGCGTCCCGCCCGGTCACGCTGGCGTTTGCAGCGCCGGTGCTGGCGCGCACCGCCATTGTTTCGGCTGCCGATGCCGATGGCACGCCGCTGGGCGATCCGCCGCCGGTGCGGCAACTGGGCCAACGCCATGATGTGCTGTTGCTGTCGGGCGGGGGGTCGGTGGGGGCCTTTGGCGCCGGCGTGCTGGTGGGCTGGACCGAGGCCGGCACGCGGCCGCAGTTTGATGTGGTCACTGGCATTTCCACCGGCGCCTTGATGGCCACCCTGGCCTTTCTGGGGCCATCGCGCGATGCCGATCTGGCCCGCATCTATACCCAGATCAGCACCCGCCAGGTGATGAAGCGGCGCGGCCTGATCGGCTTTGCCAAGCGGGCCTCGCTCTATGATCGTGCGCCGCTGGAACGGATGATCGCCGCCATGGTCACCGAACAATTGCTGGACCAGGTGGCGGCGGAGCATCGCAAGGGCCGCCGGCTGTTTGTGGGCACCACCAATCTGGACAATGGCGTGGCCACCGTGTGGGACATGGGCCGCATCGCCGCTTCGGATGATCCGCGCCGGGTGCAGCTGTATCGCCAGGTGCTGCTGGCATCGGCGGCAATCCCCGGCCTGTTTTCGCCCGTGTATATCAGCCAGTCAGACGGGCCGCCGGCCATGCATGTGGATGGCGGCATCAAGCAGGCGCTGTTGTTCAAAAGTTACATGCTCGATCCGCGCGGCAGTGATGAACATGTGTGGACGCTGGTGAACGGCCGGGTGAGCTATCTGGGCAACACCAGCCTGTCGGGCAGCAACACCGGCAGCATCATCGGCCGCAGCATCACCGAAATGCTGCGCAGCCTGACCTATCGCTCGGTTGAGCGCATCTACATGATGGCGCGCAACGCCCGCGCCCATTATCACCTCGCCTTCCTGCCCGATGCCGAGGCGGAACCCAGCCCGCTGTTGTTCGATCCCCCCACGATGCAGCGCCTGTTCGCCGCCGGCCGTGCCCTTGGGGCCAAGGGCCAATGGCAAGCCGAACCGCCGCGGCTGGAGCGGTTTGAGCGGATTGCGCAGTGATGCGGCGGCATTGGCGATGCGCATCATGGTTTCACCCGCCGCCGTCGGGTTTTCATCATGACTGCGCATTTTTGCATTGTTTTACTTTTTTGATGTTTATCAATTCTATGCTATTGTTTGCCAGACCTTACAGTCAGCTTGGTTAAGAGAAAATTAATCCTGTAACTTCAATTCCTTATGGGCCGTTTTGTGGTTGGCACAGCTTTTGCTTTGGGCAAGTTGGCATTCACCCCCAAAGGAGCCCCCGCCATGAACCTTCGCATCGCTTCCGCCGTCGCCGCCTTGGTCCTCGCTGCCGCGCCGGCCCAGGCTGTCATCACCAGCATCACCCTGTCGGGTGGCAGCACCGTCTCCGTCAGCGCGCCGGCCAATCTGTCGACCATCGGTGCGGGCGTCACCGCCTTCAACGAAGCCCAGAACGTGCTGATGCCGACTGGCCCTGCCGGCAATCGCCCGGCGGTTCTGCCGGCGCCTGATTTCGTGACGCCAGTCTCGATCCTGCCGGCGTCGCAGCGCTTTTCCAGCCACTTTTTCGTGTTCCGTCATGGTGCCCCGACCGGTCGGACCAATTTCTCGGGCACGATCACCTTCAACCAGAACATCGTTGGCATCCAGCGCACGACCGCCCAGATCACTCCGGCCCGCAGTGCCATGCTTCGCGTGGCCGGTGTTGATTACACCACCGATTTCAACGGCCTGGAAGCCACTGGCGTTAACAGTGATGCGCTGACCGTCGTCAACAGCAAGACGCTGGACTTCAACCTGAACTCCAATGCCGCCGGTGACATGTTCGCCGTTATCACCGCCGTGCCGGAAGCCTCCACCTGGGCCATGATGCTGACCGGCTTTGGCCTGGTTGGCGTTGGCGCCCGCCGCCGCCGCGCCGCGGTTGCCGCCTGATCCTTGCGATCCGGTCCAGCCTGGCTGGACAACGGGCCGCTGGCACCTTGCCAGCGGCCCGTTTTCGTTCAGGGCCAGGCAAAGGCGTGCCGGCGCTGCGGTGGTTCAGGGCGATGCGGGAAGGACATAGGACAGCGTGTAAAAATGCTGCCGGTTCTCGATGCGGATCGCCATGCGGCCGCTGATCCCGGCCAGCGCGCCCGTGCCGGAGCCGGGCACGATGACGATCTGCAACTGCTGCCCGCCCGCATCCATCGTGCCACTGTGCTGCAAGGCAAAGCCGCCGCGGCGCCCGGCCAGCGTGACGGTGAGCATTTCCATGGCGACATAGCCGGCGATGCCCTTGGCCAGATCACCGGCGCTGATCATCACGCCCTGGCTGGTGCCGGCCAGATCGCCGCTGAACTGCTTGTCCAACCGGTGCTGCGCCGCACTGCCGGGGGCTGCGGGCAGGGGCGTGAGGGCAACCGTGAAGCTGCCACTGGCCTCCGCCGCCGCAACCGGGCTGGCCATCATGGTCATCATCAGCAAGATCCCCAGCGTGCGCATTGTTCGAACGTATCCGGAACAAACCGCGCTGGCCAGCCTGAATCCGCTCAGGCCGCCACATCGCCCAGCGCCATCGCCTCACGCGCCAGCACTTCGGCGCGCAGGGCGTGGGCATCGGCCAGCGCATTGTGGGGCAGGGCGCTCATGCTGGCGGTGTCAAAGCCCGGCAGGTTGATCAGGACGAAGCGCGCCTGTGGCACCATGCGCCGGCCCTTGAACACCAGCAGCGCGGCGGCGTGGGCAATGTCTTCCGGCCAATCGGCCACCAGCACCGGTTCGGGATCGCCCGCCAGATAGGCGGCAAGGCCGGCCACCACGTCAGCCCGGCTTTGGGCGGCGACGCCCAGCTT
>CAZHTW010000041.1:0-21206 GCA_964535865.1 uncultured Sandarakinorhabdus sp.
AACCCCGCCTCTGGCTGGTGGATGTGATCAAGCGTGCCCTGCCGACCCTGCGCCAGGTGCCCAAGTGCAATGTGTCGTTCGCGGGTGACACACTGCTGGTCTATGATCGCGCCGATATCAGCGTGGCGGTCGCTGCGCCGTCAGGTCTGATCACGCCAATCATCACCGGCGCCGACTCCAAGGCCGTCAGCCAGATCGCCGCCGAAATGAAAGCGCTCGCCGAAAAGGCCCGCGCCGGCAAGCTGCAGCCGCACGAATATCAGGGCGGCACGGCCAGCCTGTCCAACCTGGGCATGTTCGGCATCAAGCAGTTCGACGCCGTGATCAACCCGCCGCAGGCGATGATCCTGGCCGTGGGGGCGGGTGAGAAGCGTGCCGTGGTGAAAGGCGACGCGCTCGCCATCGCAACGGTGATGACCATCACCGGCAGCTTTGACCATCGCGCCATCGATGGCGCAGATGGCGCGGCGCTGATGAGCACAGTCAAGGCGCTGATCGAGCACCCGCTGGGGCTGGTGGCGTGATGACCACCACCCACGATCTCGTCATCCTCGGTTCCGGCCCCGGCGGCTATGTCGCTGCCATACGTGCCGCGCAACTTGGTCTGAAGGTCGCCATCGTCGAGCGCGAGCGCCTTGGCGGCATCTGCCTCAACTGGGGCTGCATACCGACCAAGGCGCTGCTGCGCACGTCTGAAATCTATCACTACATCACCCACGCCGATGCCTATGGCCTGAGCGTCGAGAAGCCCTCGTTCGACCTGAAGAAGGTGACCGATCGCAGCCGCAAGGTGGCGGCGCAGCTGAACAGCGGCGTCAAGGGCTTGATGAAGAAGAACAAGATCGAAGTGGTCGAAGGGCAGGGGCGGCTTACCGGGGCAACGACTGTTGCTGTCACCACCGCCAATGGTGAGCGGGTGCTGACGGGCAAGAACGTCATCGTCGCCACCGGTGCCCGTGCCCGCGACCTGCCGGGCGTGGCGGCTGACGGCAACCGCGTGTGGACCTATCGCCATGCCATGGTGCCACCAGTGATGCCGACCAAGCTGCTGGTGATCGGTTCCGGCGCCATCGGCGTGGAGTTCGCCAGTTTCTACAGCGACATGGGCGCCAAGGTGACCATTGTTGAAATGCTGGACCGCGTGTTGCCGGTTGAGGACGAGGATGTGTCTGCCTTCGTCGGCAAGGCGCTCACCAAGCAAGGCATGACCATCGTGACAGGCGCGAAAGTCTCCGATGTCACGCCCGGCCCCGATGGCGTCACCGCCACCATCACCACCGCCGACGGCAAGGCGACGACCGATCACTACAGCCATGTGATCGTTGCCATCGGCATCGTGCCCAACACCGAGAATATCGGGCTGGAGGCGCTGGGTGTTGCCACCAACCGCGGCCATATCGCAACCGACGGCATGTGCCGCACCAATGTGCCCGGCCTCTATGCCATTGGCGATGTCACCGGCCCGCCCTGGCTGGCGCACAAGGCCAGCCATGAAGGCATCATTGCGGTGGAACATATTGCCGGCGGCCATCCCCACGCGATGGACGTGGCCCGCATCCCCGGCTGCACCTATGCCCGCCCGCAAGTGGCCAGCATTGGCCTGACCGAAGCCAAGGCCAAGGCCGCCGGCCATCAGGTGCGCGTTGGCAAATTCCCCTTCATCGGCAATGGCAAGGCCATCGCGCTGGGTGAGGCGGAGGGCTTTGTGAAAACCGTGTTCGATGCCAGCACCGGGCAGCTTTTGGGCGCGCACATGGTGGGGGCCGAAGTGACCGAGCTGATCCAGGGCTATGCCATCGCCATGGGGCTGGAAACCACGGAGGTGGAATTGATGCACACCATCTTCCCGCATCCCACGCTGTCCGAAATGATGCATGAAAGTGTGCTCGATGCTTATGGCCGGGCGCTGCACTATTGATGCTGGTGCTGGCGGCCCTTGTTGCGGCTGCCAGTGGCACAGCTGCCATGGTGCCGCCGGGGTGGAGCGCCTTGTGCCCACCCAAGTCCCGGCCGGATGAAATTGTCGTCTGTGCGACTCGTGATCCGCCGCCATCGCCCTATCGAATCCCATTGCCGGGCCCGCGCACGTTCGGCGAACGTGGCACCGCCAGCCCGTCCGCCGAGCGCAACCGGCTGCTGGGGCCTGATGTGGGCACCGCCGGGACCTGCTCGGGCACATGGGGTCCTGGTGGGCCGTTCGGCTGCGGATTCAAGGAGTTCAAGGAGCATGTGAACCAGGCTGCCGGCTCGCGCGATCCACGCGGCCGCCTCTATGAGAAAAAGCCCTGAGTCAGACTGCGGCAGCCTGCCGCACCAGAAGATGACAAAAGCGCAATGTTTCCATCTTGCATACAAGACCATAAATGTCTTATATGACGGTCATCGGGTGGCCAAAGTGACAACTGCCCTTGTCGCCGGCCAGACCGCTGCGGGCGTATCCATCACTCCCCCCTGTTTGTGGTGGATACGCCCGTTTCCCGGCTCATACTGCTTTCAACTGTGCAGTGGCCCCATCTTCCCAATCCACTGACACCGCTTCAAATTTTCCGGTTTCGTGGTTCAATACCTTCAGCACCCCTTCGGCGATATCGAACAACGCGCCTTGCAGATGCAGTTCGCCTCTGGCTTCGGCTGCCGCGATGAACGGGAAGCTGCGCAAATTCTCGATCGAAAGCCGGATCGACGCCAGTTCCAGCGCGCTGCAGGCATCAATGTCTGGCGAAAGTTGAGCGGCCGCCCTTATGGTATCGCGGGCCGACCCAATCTGGCTCATCCAGCGGTTGATGAAGCCACCTTCGCCTGGCTGTGCGTTGTCAAACGTGCCTTCAAGACTGGCTTTGATGCCGCCGCAGCGGGCATGGCCCAGAACCAATATATGGTGCACTTTCAATTGTGTAACGGCATATTCGATGGCAGCCGACGTGCTGTGTTGGCCGTGGGTGGGATCAGGATCGAAATGCGGCACCAGATTGGCAACATTGCGCACCACGAACATCTGGCCCGGTTCGGTGTCAAACACGCGGGTGGGATCGACCCGGCTGTCCGAACAGGAAATCACCAGCACGCCTGGCGCCTGCCCCTTGTCGGCCAGGGCGTCATAACGGCGGCGTTGTTCCTGATAGGCACCGGTGCGAAACCGGCGATAACCTTCCAGAAGGGCTTTGAACTCAGGCATATGTCTCCCCTGCTTATGCGCTACATGGTCCCATGCTAATTGGTTATGGCCGCCCCGTCACGCTCGCTTGTTGGCATTGGCCGCAACTGCCGCTAATCCTGCCGCATGAACGATCCCGTGCTCGCCCTTCCGGGTGCCCCGCTTGAATTGACCCCCTCTGGCCTGCCGCGCAAGCCGGACTGGATCCGGGTGAAGGCGCCCACCAGCAAGGCCTATAACGAAACCCGCGCGCTGATGCGGGAGCACAAGCTCAATACGGTGTGCGAGGAAGCCGCTTGCCCGAACATCGGCGAGTGCTGGAGCCAGAAGCATGCCACCGTGATGATCCTGGGTGACACATGCACCCGCGCCTGCGCCTTCTGCAATGTGAAGACCGGCATGCCGAACAAGGTGGACGCGGCAGAGCCCGGCCATGTTGCCGAAGCCGCTGCCAAGCTGGGCCTGCAGCATATTGTCATCACCTCGGTGGACCGGGATGATCTGCCCGATGGCGGCGCCAGCCAGTTCGTGAAGGTGATCACCGAATTGCGCCGGCAGACGCCGGGCACCACCATCGAAATCCTCACGCCGGATTTCCGCAACAAGATGGACCGGGCGGTGGAGATGATCGTGGAGGCCGGGCCCGATGTATACAACCACAATCTGGAAACCGTGCCGCGGCTTTATCCCACCATCCGTCCCGGAGCGCGCTATTACCATTCGCTGCGCCTTCTCGATAAGGTGAAGGCAATGTCCCCCACCATCTTCACCAAATCTGGCCTGATGGTTGGCCTGGGCGAAACGCCGATGGAATTGCACCAGGTGTTTGACGACATGCGGTCGGCCGGCGTGGATTTCCTCACGGTTGGCCAATATCTGCAGCCCACGCCGCGCCATGCCAAGGTGATGGAATTCGTGCCGCCGGCGACGTTCAACAGCTATGCCGCCGTTGCCCGTTCCAAGGGTTTCCTGCTGGTGGCGGCCTCGCCCCTCACCCGGTCTTCCTATCACGCGGGCCGGGATTTTGCTGAAATGCAGGCACGCCGGAAGGCCGCTGCTGCAACAGCGGCCAAGGCCGTTACCCGGGCCTGATGCCCAAGCATCGCGAAGTCCGCCGGCTGCCCTGGTCGGCCACCGAGATGTTCGATCTGGTGGCCGATGTCGGCCGCTATGGCGAATTTCTGCCGTGGGTGAAGGGTATGCGCGTCGGGCCGGTGCAGACGCAGTCCGATGGCACGGCGGTGTTGGTGGCGGATATGGTGGTGGGCTTCCGGATGATCCGCGAATCCTTCCGCAGCCGGGTGCTGCTGGATCGCCCCGGCCACCTGCATGTCGATTATCTTGATGGGCCGATGAAATATCTGTTCAACGATTGGCGGTTCCGCGGCCTTGAGGGCGGCGGCTGCGAGATTGATTTTTCGGTGGATTTCCAGTTCCGCAACCGCGCGTTCGAGGCGCTGGCCGGGCTGTTTTTTGCCGAAGCCTTTGAAAAGATGGTGGCCGCCTTCGTGGCGCGCGCCGAGGTGCTCTACGGGCCCAGGGCCTAGGGCCTGAGCAGTTTCAATGCCACCAGGGCAGCCTGGCGGCGCACCTCGCTGCGGCCCAGATCGCCAAACTGGCGGGTATCGGCGACCACGGCTTCGGGATCCTCGCCGCGCACCGCCCGGGCAAACACCACCATGCCCACCGGCTTGCCCGGCGTGGCACCGCCTGGCCCGGCAATGCCGGTGATGGACACTGCGATATCGGCGCCACTGTGGCGCAGTGCGCCTTGCGCCATCGCCCAGGCCGTGGCCACCGAAACCGCGCCAAAGGTGGCCAGCACATCGTCGGACACGCCCAGCATCGCCATCTTGGCCTCGTTGCTATAGGTGACGAAGCCGCGATCAAAAACGTCGGACGAACCGGCAATTTCCGTCAGCGCCGCCGACACCATGCCGCCGGTGCAGCTTTCGGCCATGGCGATGCGGCGGCCAGCTGCGCGATTTTCCGCCAGCACGCTTTGCGCCAGCGCAATGAGTTCGGCGTCCATCCCGCTCATTCCGGCAGGCGCACGCTGGCCATGGCCTGGGCGGCGATGCCCTCCTGCCGGCCGGTGAAGCCCAGTTTTTCGGTGGTTGTGGCCTTTACGCTGACGCGGGCCATGTCGATGGCCAATATTTCCGCCATGCGCGCCCGCATCGCTTCCCGGTGTGGGCCGATCTTGGGCCGCTCGCAGATCAGGGTGACATCGACATGATCGATGATGCCGCCGCGGCCGCGCACCAGTTCGGCGGCATGGGCGAGAAACTGATCGGATGCGGCACCGCGCCAACGGTCATCGCTGGGCGGGAAATGATCGCCGATATCACCAGCCGATATCGTGCCGAGGAGCGCATCGGTGAGCGCATGCAGGCCGGCATCGGCGTCGCTGTGGCCGATCAGTCCGGCATCATGCGGGATCGTCACGCCGCACAGCCAGACATGGTCGCCCGGACCAAAGCGGTGAACATCAAAGCCGGACGCGGCGCGAGACGAATAGGTGGTCATGGCTTCAGCCTTGGCAAAATCGGCCGGCTCCGTCACCTTGAAAGCGCGTTCATCGCCTGGGGTGATGTCCACTCGCAGGTTGGCCGCCAGAGCGATGGCCACTTCATCGGTCTGCCCCGGTGCCGCGGCGCGATGGGCGGCCAATATGGCAGGAAAGCGGAAGGCTTGCGGGGTCTGCACCCGCCACAGGCCGTCGCGGTCCACACTGCCCGAAAACCGGCCGTTGGCGCCGCGGCGCAGACTGTCCACCTGGGGAAGGGCCGGGCAGGCACCATCCACCACCGGATCGTCAAACGCGGCGATCAGCGCATCAATCACGCCAGCCGGCACAAAGGCCCGGGCGGCATCATGCACCAGCACGATATCGGGCGGATCGGCGGCCAGAGCCTCCAGCCCGGCCAGCACACTGTCCTGCCGGGTGGCACCGCCAGCCACCGGGGCGGGCAGGGGCAGGCCGGCAACGGCTTGTTCATACAGATCGCGGCAATCGGGATTGATCACGACGGTGACACACGTGATGGCCGGATGGTCCAGCAGGCCGGTCACGGCATGGCGCAACAACGGTTGGCCACAAACGCCACGAAACTGCTTCGGAATGCCACCGCCGGCCCGCAAGCCGGCACCAGCGGCCACAACAAGGACACCTATGCGCATGAGGAGCGGGTTTATAGGGCCTTCGCCTTGTCGGAAAGGGGCTATCTGCGCTATGGGCCGCCGGCAATGACCACGCTTGCCCCCATCCAGATTGGCCCCAACCGCATCGACGTGCCGGTGATCCTGGCGCCGATGACCGGCGTGACCGACATGCCGTTCCGCACACTGGTGCGTCGCTTTGGCGCCGGCCTGACAGTGACCGAGATGATCGCATCGGAGGCGATGATCCGCGAAACCCGGCAAAGCCTTCAGAAGGCCGCCTGGCACCCCTCGGAAGAGCCTGTTTCCATGCAGTTGGCCGGCTGCGAGCCGCAACGCATGGCCGATGCCGCCAGGCTGAACGAGCAGAAGGGCGCGGCCATCATCGATATCAACATGGGCTGCCCGGTGAAAAAGGTGGTCAATGGCCATGCCGGTTCATCGCTGATGCGCGATCTGCCGCTGGCCACCCAGTTGATCCGCGCCACGGTGAAGGCCGTGAAACTGCCGGTCACGCTGAAGATGCGGATGGGCTGGGATCACAACAGCCTGAATGCGCCGGAACTGGCCCGCATTGCGGAAGGCGAGGGCGTGCATCTTATCACCGTGCACGGCCGCACCCGCTGCCAGCTTTATTCCGGCAGTGCGGATTGGGCCTTCGTGCGCAAAGTGAAGAATGCGGTGCAACTGCCTGTTATCGTGAATGGTGACATTTGCTCGATTGATGATGCCAAGGCGGCGTTGGCGCAAAGCGGGGCCGATGGCGTGATGATCGGCCGCGGCGCCTATGGCAAGCCGTGGCTGCTGGCCCAGGTGATGGCCGCCCTTACCGAGCGTGCGGTGCCGGCCGATCCAGGACTTGCCGAACAGCAGGCGCTGGTGAAGGAACATTATGCCCTGATGCTCGATCTGTATGGCGAGTTGAATGGCGTCAACCTCGCCCGCAAGCATTTGGGCTGGTATACCAAGGGGTTGCATGACAGTGCCCAGTTCCGTCATGCGGTGAACCAGGTGACCAGCAGTGCCACCGTCCTTGGCATGATCGACCGGTTTTACGAAAATCTGTTGCGGGCACCCGCATCGACGCTTGATCAGGCAGCCTGAACCGCCATCTGTCGCGGATTTGCAACGCTGCGACGCTGGAGTGTGTTCCTGGCGCAACTGACTGTTGCTATGCTGTCGCACAATGGGATTTGATTCGTCTCAAGGGCCGTCATTGCCCTCACGCCGGCGCCGGGGTTTGCCCGGCCGTATGGCGATACGCTGGCGACGGCTTTGGCGGCGTATGCTGCGACGGATCAGCGGCTATTATCTGCAACTTGAACTTCTGGCTGCTGGGCTCACCATCATCATGGGCTGGTCCAGCTATGCCTGGCTCACCGGCAAGGGCTTGCCGGCCAATGGCGCTTCGCAACCGTTGGTGGCGTTGCTTCTGGTGGCCAATCTGATGCCAGCGATGCTGCTGATCGTGCTGATCGGCCGGCGCGTGGCCATCTTGATCACCAACCGTCGACGCGGCTTGGCGGTCGCGCGGCTGCACTTGCGATTGGTGGCCTTGTTTGCCGGCATCGCGGCCGTGCCCACCGTACTGGTGGTGGTATTTGCGTCGCTGCTGTTTCAATATGGCGTGCAATTTTGGTTTTCCGATCGGGTGCGCACCATTCTTGATGGCTCGAACGAGGTCGCGCAGGCCTATGTTGAGGACAATCGCCAGCGCATTGCCGATGACATTTTGGTGATGGCGGCGGACGTGGCATCCTATGCCCGCGATTTTGGCGAAGGCACCCCGCTTTATCGCCGTGGCCTTGATTATCAGGTTGAAGGGCGGATCCTCACCGAAGCCGCCGTGGTGCGTCGCACCGCCACCGGTCTGGTTCTGGTTTCGGTCAGCAAGGTTCAGCCATCTGAAGTGGCCGAGCATCTGTCTGATATTGATCTGGACAAGGCGCGTGTGTCACCCGTCACGCTGATCGGGGCTGGTGAAGATCGGGTGGAGGCGGCCGTGGCCATACCGGGCGCGCCTGAAACCTTCCTCTATGTGAGCCGCAAGGTTGATCCTGCCGTGCTGGCACGGGCCAACCAGGCCGCCGGCGCCTTGGGCGAATATAAGTCATTGATCGAACGCGGTCGTGTCATGCAATTGCGCTTCAATCTGGTGCTGATGGCGGTGTCTTTGCTCACCCTGATCGTGGCAATCTGGTTTGCACTCTGGCTGGCCAACCGATTGGTTGCGCCAATTGCCAGGCTCGCAGATGCTGCCGAACGGGTTGGGGCCGGTGATCTGGACGCGCGGGTACCGGTGCGCGGCGACGCGGATGAGATCGGCGTGCTGGAGCGCGCCTTCAATCGGATGACCAGCCAGCTGAAAAGCCAGCAGACCGCGCTGCTTTCGGCCAATGGCGAGCTGGATTCTCGCCGCCGCTTTACCGAGGCGGTTCTGGCCGGCGTGTCGGCGGGTGTTATGTCGATCTCGGCTGATGGCGTGGTGCGGGTGGCCAATGCATCGGCGGCGGGGCTGCTCGGCCTGCCGCATCGGCTGCTGCGGGGGCAGTTGCTCAACGATGTTGCGCCGGAATTGGCCGATCTGTTGGAACAAGCCCGCCAGACCGGCGATGCCGCCGGCCAGGTGCGCATCGTGCGGGAACAGGGCACCCAGACTTTGGTGGTGCGCATCGGATCCGCTGACACTGGCGAAGGGCTGGATCAGGGCGGCCGCGGCGGCTTCGTGCTGACGTTTGACGATATTTCGGCCCAGTTGGCGGATCAGCGTCGGGCCGCCTGGGCCGATGTGGCAAGGCGCATCGCCCATGAAATCAAGAATCCGCTCACCCCGATCCAGCTTGCGGCCGAGCGCCTGCAGCGCAAGTTCGGCCGCCAGATTGACGAAGATGCCGATACATTCACCACCTTGACTGGCACAATCGTGCGACAGGTTGGCGATCTGCGCCGCATGGTTGATGAATTCTCGGAGTTTGCCCGTCTGCCCAAGCCGGTGTTTGCCGAAGAGTCGCTGGATCGGCTGGTGCGGCAGGCGTTGGTGTTGCAGGAAGTGGCCTTCCCGGCCATCCGGTTCACGCTGGCCGCTGATACAAGCGTCGCGCTGGTGTGTGATCGCCAGCAGTTGAGCCGGGCCATCACCAATCTGATCAAGAACGCGGCGGAAAGCGTTTCCGCCCGCGTGGAAACGGATGCCAGCGTTGCTGGCCTGATCAGCATCAAGCTTGATGATCGGCCGGAGCAGGTCAACCTGACGATAACCGATAACGGGCTGGGTTTCCCGGCCGAAGACCGGGCCCGCCTGTTGGAGCCTTATGTCACGACCCGCGCGCGCGGTACCGGCCTTGGCCTCGCCATCACCGCAAAGATCATTGAAGATCATGGCGGCCAGCTGCGATTGGAGGACAATCCTTCTGGTCTCGGTGCCTGCGTGAGTGCCAGCCTGTCGCGTTTGATCCTCCCGGCCGAGCAATCAGGTCTGACCATGTCTGGCCAGGTGCAGGCGCTGCCAGAGAGCAATAACTATCCCAATTTCCACTCCGGCAACGCGTCAGACGCCCCCTCTGACGCGATCGCCTGATGACAAGGACCTTCACCACCCATGGCAATTGATATCCTGATCGTTGATGATGAAGCCGATATCCGCGACCTGGTGGCTGGCGTGCTGGGCGATGAGGGCTATGACACGCGGGTTGCCGCCAACAGCCAGCAGGCACTTGCCGCAGTGGCAGAGCGTCGCCCCAGCCTGGTGATCCTCGACATTTGGCTGCAAGGCTCGGCGATGGATGGGATCGAGTTGCTGGATGCGTTGAAGGCGCGGGATCCGGCCTTGCCGGTGGTGATGATTTCCGGCCACGGCACGCTCGATACCGCCGTGGCAGCGATCAAGCGCGGCGCCTATGATTATATCGAAAAGCCGTTTCAGGCTGAACAATTGCTGGTGATGGTGCGCCGCGCCACCGAAACCGAACGGTTGCGGCGGGAATATGAGGCGCTGAAACAACGGGTTGGCTATGATGTCGAACTCACCGGAACTTCACCCCAGATCAACCAGGTGCGTGCCACACTGAAGCGCGTGGCCGCCACTGGCAGCCGGGTGCTGATCAGCGGCCCAGCCGGTTCGGGAAAGGAAGTGGCCGCACGCCTGCTGCACCAGTGGAGCCCGCGCGCCGAGGCGCCGTTCGTGGTGGTTTCGGCAGCGCGTATGACCCCGGAACGGGTTGAGGAAGCGTTGTTCGGCGTGGAAGAGGGCGGTGAGAATGTGCGCGCCGGCCTGCTGGAACAAGCCCATGGCGGCACGCTGTTTCTTGACGATGTTGCCGACATGCCGATGACGACGCAGGCCAAGATCCTGCGCGTGCTCACCGAACAGGTGTTCCAGCGCGTTGGTGGCTCGCGCTGGGTTCGGGTGGATGTGCGGGTGATTTCGGCCACCAGCCGCGATCTGGCCGCCGAGATTGCCGCCGGCGGCTTTCGCGAGGATCTGTATTACCGGCTGAACGTGGTGCCGGTGCGGTTGCCCCCCTTGTCGGAACGGCGGGAGGATGTGGCGGAACTGGCACGTTATTATCTGGCGCGCTATGCCGCCGAACGCGGCACCGCCACACCCGGCCTGACCGATGATGCCATGGCGGCGCTGCAAACATATGATTGGCCGGGCAATGTCAGGCAGTTGCGCAATGTGATCGAACACACGCTGATCATGGCGCCAACCACCCGGGTGACCGAGATCGACATCGATATGCTGCCACAGGAAGTAACCGCCGAACCTTCACGGCTGATGCCAGGCCAGGCTGTGCGATCGATCATGGGCACGCCGTTGCGCGAAGCCCGCGAAGCGTTCGAGAGGGAGTATCTGCGCGCCCAGATCAGGCGATTTTCCGGCAATATCAGCCGGACAGCGGTTTTCATCGGCATGGAGCGCAGTGCGCTGCACCGGAAGTTGAAGGCGCTGGGCTTGGCCGATGAACAGCCGGAAGCCGACATGGTGGACGAATGACCACCATCTGGCCGGTGTGACGAAAGGAATATTTGAAAAGCCCCGGCGGTCTGCTTATTCCTGCCTGGCGGCGCAGCGGTGCGTCCAAGAAAAACAGGGATGACCCGATGGCAGACAAGTCGAACAGCTTGCAGGACATGTTTCTCAACACCGTGCGCAAGACGCGCACCCCGGTGACCATGTTTCTGGTGAACGGAGTGAAACTGCAGGGTGTCATCACCTGGTTCGATAACTTTTCGGTGTTGTTGCGCCGTGACGGCCACAGCCAGCTGGTGTACAAGCATGCCATCTCGACCGTGATGCCGGCGACCCCGCTGCAGCTGTTCGAGGCTGAAATCGAAGAGTGAGAGTGTAATTGGGTTTTCAACCAGCCGGCCCCGGTGAACTGACCATCGGTGGCTATGATGAAGCCCGCGGCTTGCGCACAGGCGCGCTGGCTGTGGTCATTCTGCCGCAACTTGCCGGATCGCAAAGCCTGCGTTCGCCCGAAGCCAAGTTGGCCGAGGCGGTGGGTTTGACGCGCGCCATCAATCTGGACGTCGTGCACGCAGAGGTGGTGAAGATCCGCAGCGCGTCAGTTTCTCAGTTGATGGGTAGCGGACAAATTGATCGTTTGGCCGGATTGGTGGCCAGTTTGTGTGCAGAGGTGGTCATTATTGATGGTCCCGTGTCACCTGTGCAGCAGCGCAATCTGGAAAAGGCGCTGCAGGCCAAGGTGATCGATAGAACCGGGCTGATCCTTGAAATCTTTGGCGAGCGTGCTTCCACCGCCGAAGGCACGTTGCAGGTGGAACTGGCGCATCTGCAGTATCAGGCCAGCCGGCTGGTGCGCAGCTGGACCCACCTTGAACGCCAGCGCGGCGGCTTCGGCTTTCTGGGCGGCCCGGGCGAATCGCAGATCGAAACCGATCGCCGGCTGATCCGCGACCGTATTGCCCGCCTGCGCAAGGAGCTGGACGAGGTGCGCCGCACCCGCGGGCTGCACCGCCGCAACCGGCAAAAGGCGCCTTGGCCCGTGGTGGCGTTGGTGGGCTATACCAATGCCGGCAAATCCACGCTGTTCAACCGGATGACCGGTGCCGAGGTCCGGGCCGAGGATCTGTTGTTCGCCACGCTGGACCCGACCATGCGCGCCATCCGCCTGCCGGGGCACGACAAGGTCGTGCTGTCTGACACAGTGGGTTTTGTCTCCGATCTGCCCACCCAGCTTGTGGCCGCATTCCGCGCCACCCTGGAGGAGGTGCTGGAGGCCGACCTGATCATCCATGTCCGCGACATCAGCCATCCCGACAGCGATGCGCAGGCCAAGGATGTGATCGATGTGTTGAGCGCCCTTGGCCTGGCGCCGGATCAGCGCGAAACACCGATGATCACCGTGTTCAATAAGATTGATGCGCTTGCAGCGGAAGAAGCCGAAACCGTGCGCAGTCTGGCCGGCGATGATGCCATTCCGGTCTCCGCACTCACGGGTGAAGGCATTGATCGCCTACAGGTCGCAATGGATACGGCCCTGCGCGTCGGGGCTCGGGTGCACCGCATCTGCCTGCCGCACAGTGATGGTCGCCGGCTTGCCTGGCTGCACAGCCATGGCGAGGTGGTGGGCCAGTTCAGCGACGAGGACAGCGTCACGCTCGATGTGCGTCTGGCAGACAAGGAAAAGGCTCGATTTGACGCGCTGCACTGAAATGCGCGCATTCGGGCTATGCGGCACCGCCGCGCTTTGGCATTGAAGGCCATGTTCAGGCGTTTGCTTTGTTTTTCTGCTCTTGCTGCCAGCCTGCTGGCGCTTCCCGTCCCGGCTGCGGCCGACGAAACGCGAGCCTCGCCCGAACAACAGGCGGCCTTTGCCGAATGGCTCAATGTCTATCGCGCCGAAGCGACCGCACGTGGCCTCAATCCGGAATGGCTGGAAGCCACCCTGGCCGGGGTGACGCTGGTGCCAAGCGTGATCGGTGCCGATCGCAACCAGCCGGGCACCACCGCCCGCCCGGTGCGCTTCCCCGATTATCTGGCCGCCAAGTTTCGCGGTGACCGCATCCCCTATGGCCAGCGCCAGTTTGCCGCCAACAATGCGCTGCTGGCTCGGGCCGAAGCGGCATCGGGTGTGCCGGCGGCCATCATCGCCGCCATCTGGGGCATTGAAACCAGCTATGGCCGGGTGATGGGCCGCCATGATCTGCCCTCCGCTTTGGCCACGCTGGCGTTTGAAGGCCGTCGTCGCGAGCTGTTCACCCGCGAACTTGATGCGGCCGTGCGCATGGTGGGCGAAGGCCATGCCACCCGCACCGCCATGAAGGGCAGTTGGGCCGGCGCGTTCGGCCAGACCCAGTTCCTGCCCAGCTCCTATCTGAGCCATGGCCGCGACGGTGACGGCGATGGCCGCGTCGATCTGTGGGCCAGCCCGGCCGACGTGTTTGCCTCCATCGGCCATTATCTGGCCAGCAGCGGCTGGCAGGCCGGTGAAAGCTGGGGCTTCCGCGCGCTGGTGCCGGATGCTTTTGAGCGCGCCAGCGTGGCCGCCAGCGAAGCCCCCACCCACTGTGTGGCGCCACTGTCGCGCCATTCCGCCCTGAAACCGGCGCGGGAATGGCGGGCCATGGGCTTCACGCCGGTCAACGCCTCCTGGCCAGCCGATGATGTGCCGATGAGCCTGATCGAGCCAGACGGGCCGGGGCAGGGCGCTTATCTCGTGTCGCGCAGCTATCGCGCCATCCTGGGCTATAACTGCTCCAATCTCTATGCGCTCTCGGTCACCCTGCTGGCCGATGCCATCAGCCTGCCGCAGCCCGCCCCTCCGGTGGTGCAGGTGGCAGAGGCGGGCGCCCAATGAGGGGCGCAGCGCTGCTGGCAGCCCTGCTGCTGGCGGCCTGTTCGGGCCGCAACGCACCGCCGCCCACACGGCCGCAACCGCCGGCCAGCCCAAACGCATCGCGCCTGCCGCCAGCGGCCGAAGACGCCAGCGCCGTGGCCCGCGATGCGGCAAGGCTGGGCAATTGGCCGGTGAAGATCGGCAAGCCCTATCAGGTGGCGGGGATCACTTATTATCCGGCCGATGATCGCGCCTATCGCGAAGAGGGCGTGGCCAGCTGGTATGGCCCTGGTTTCCACGCGGGCAGCACCGCCAATGGTGAGCGTTATGATCAGGATGATCTCACCGCCGCGCACCGCACCTTGCCGATGCCAAGCTGGGTGCAGGTGGAAAATCTCGACAACGGCCGGGTGTTGACGGTGCGGATCAACGATCGTGGGCCGTTCGCGCGCAGCCGCATCATCGATCTGTCGCGCAAATCGGCGCAGCTGCTGGGGGTCGATCGCGCTGGCACCGCCCGCGTGCGGCTCACCCGCGTCTATCCGGCCGGGCGCGATTCGGCGCCGTCGGTCGTGGTGGCCGCTGCACCGGTGCCAACAGCAGCGGGGCCAGTCCCCGTGGTCACCACGGCGGCGCTGCCCGAACCACCGGCCAGCAGCCAGGGCACGGCAGGCGCATGGCTGGTTCAGGTGGCGGCGTTGGCCGATGCCGGGCGGGTGGCATGGTTGAGCGGCTATCTGTCAAGTTTCGGCCCGGTTTTGAGCCAGGCTGGCCCAAATGGCTTGACCCGCGTGCGGTTGGGGCCGTTCGGCAGCGAGGCCGCCGCCAGCGCGGCGCTGGCGCAGGTGCGCAGTGCCGGCTATGGCGATGCACGCTTGATTCCGCCGCTTGCTGCCCGGTAAGCGGCGCATTGCCCCATTTGAACAAGGATCTGGTTGCTGATGCGTGTTGTTGCTGCTGCTGTCGTCTCTCTTTTGGCTGCGCCTGTGTTGGCGCAGGCGCCGGCCTATACCACCGCCGCGCCCATCGCATTCATGAAGGATCTGCAGACCGGTCGGATCCTGCTCGCCAAGGATGCAGACAAGCGCATCCCGCCGGCTTCCATGGCCAAGATGATGAGCGTCTACGTCGCCTTCAAGCTGATCAAGTCTGGCGAAGCCAATCTGGATCAGCTGGTCATGGTGCGTGAGGAGACCTGGAAGAAATGGAACAACCAGGGCAGCACCATGTTCCTGGACGTGAATTCCCAGGTCAGCGTGGAAAATCTGCTGCACGGCATTGTCACCCTTTCGGGCAATGATGCCTGTGTGGTGTTGGCCGAGGGGCTTGGCGGCACCGAAGCCAATTATGTGGCGCTGATGAATCGCGAAGCCGCACGATTGGGCCTGAAAGGCAGCCATTTCGCCAACACCAACGGCTGGCCTGATCCACAGGAATATGTGACCGCCCGCGATCTGGCGATGATTGCCGAAGCGACGATCCGCGATTTCCCCGATCTTTATGCGCGCTTCTATCAGAAGGAAGGCTTCACCTGGGGCAAGACGATGGGCAGCGGCCAGGCCATCAGCCAGGGCAACCGCAACCCGCTGCTGGGCAAGGTGCCGGGCGCCGATGGCCTGAAGACCGGTCACACCGAAGAGGCCGGCTATGGCTTCACCGGTTCGGCGGTGCAGAATGGCCGTCGCATCGTGATGGTGGTGGCCGGGCTGGGCAGCACCGGTGAACGCATCGCCAGCAGTGTTGATTTCATGAACTGGGGCTTTGCCGCCTGGCAGAATCTGCCGCTGGGCAAGAAGGGCCAGGTGCTGGGCCAGGTCGCCATCAGCGGCGCTGCCGATGCCACCATATCCGCCGTGGCTGGCCGCGATCTGTTCGTCACCGTGCCGCGCGGTTTTGCCATGGAACGCAAGACCAGCGTTGACGGCCTGCCCGGCCTGGCCGCCCCGTTGAAGGCCGGCCAGCAGGTGGGCTGGGCGACAGTGACCATCCCCGGCCAACAACCGGTGCGTGCGCCGCTGGTCACGCCGGTGGCCATTGAGGAGGCCGGCGTGTTCCGCCGCGCCTGGAACTGGCTGATGGGCCTGTTTGGCTGATGCCGCGGGGTCGCTTCATCACGCTGGAAGGCGGCGAGGGGAGCGGCAAGTCCACCCAGGCGCGCCTGCTGGCCGATGCCATTGGTGCGCGCGGCCACGACGTGGTGTTGACCCGCGAACCGGGCGGCACAGCGGGGGCGGAGGCCATTCGCGGCCTGTTGGTGACCGGCGCTGCGGATCGCTGGACGGCGTGGAGCGAGGCGCTGTTGATGACGGCAGCGCGGGTGGACCATGTGGAGCGCATCATCCGCCCCGCGCTGGCACGCGGGGCCATGGTGATCTGTGATCGCTATGTTGATTCCACACGGGCCTATCAAGGTGCCGGCCATGGTCTGTCTGACGCCGCGCTGCTGCGGCTGCACGAGGATGCGGTGGGCCTCTGGCCTGATCTCACGCTGGTGTTTCAACTGGATGAAGCCGAAGGCCTGGCGCGGGCAGCGGCGCGCGGCGATGCCGAAGCGCGGTTTGAACGACTTGGCAGCGATTTTCATGCCCGCATCACCGGCTTTTTCGCTGCGCTGCCGGCCAGTGACCCTGCCCGTTGCCGCGCCATCAATGCCGCGGGCAGCCTGCATGATGTGGCCGCGCGCATCATGGCGGCGCTGTGACCGCCCTGATCGGCCATGAAGATCAGGTGGCCGCCTTCACGGCCGCCTTCACCGGTGGCCGCCCCCACCATGCCTGGCTGTTGATGGGCCAGCAGGGGCTTGGAAAGGCGCTGTTTGCACGGGCGGCTGCGACCTGGCTGCTGGCCGGTGCACCGCAAGGGGGCGGGTTTTCCGTGCCGGATCAGTGTGATGCCGCCCGGTTGATGGCCGCCGGGTCGCACCTGGATTACCGCCTGATCGAACGCACCCAGGCCAAGACCGGCAAGCTGCGCGCCGAAATCGTCATCGGCCAGATCGTCCGCCGGCCCGACAGCGAAGGCCAGCCGTTGCGCGAATTCCTGTCGGGAACGCCGATGCTGGGCCCGCGCCGGGTGGTGGTGATTGATGCAGCGGACGACATGAACCGCAACACGGCCAATGCCTTGCTGAAAAGCCTTGAGGAACCGTCTGATGATACGGTGTTTCTCCTCATCAGCCATTCGCCCGGCCGGCTGCTGCCCACCATCCGCTCCCGCTGCCGGGCCTTGCGCTTTTCCCGGCTGGGCGATGCCGATGTGCGCCGGGTGTTGGCCGGCGCCGATCTTGATGGGGAAGACGAGGGGCTTTTGGTTGGGCTGGCGGCCGGCTGCCCCGGCCGCGCGCTCAGTCTGGCTGGGGCCGGGATCACCGCACTGAACCGTGAATTGTCAGCGCTGGTGGCCCAGCCGGTGGACAAAGCCAATCCGGCCGCGCTCGCTTTGGCCAGATCCGTGGCCACAAAGGGCCGGGAGGCGCGCTATGCCGCGCTGCTTGATCGCGTGCCCGCGATGATCGCCGCCCATGCGCAGCCAATGGCCGGCGCGGCCCGCGAAAAGGCCATTGGCGAATGGGAACAGGCCAGCCGGCTGGCGCGCGAGGCGATGCCGCTGAACCTGGACGTCGGCCAAGTGGCCTGGCGGCTGGCCATGCATCTGGCATCCCTGCCGCCGCGTTGATGCCGGCCCGTTCGTGGACGCTTGAAACGCCGCGACTTCTGCCCCATTGCGCTGCACCATGAGCAAGCCCCGTTTCTATCTCACCACGGCCATCGCCTATCCCAATGGCCGCCCGCACATGGGCCATGCCTATGAGGCGATCGCCAGCGACGTCATTGCCCGCTTCAAGCGACTGGATGGCCACGACGTGCGCTTCCTCACCGGCACGGATGAGCATGGCCTGAAGATTGATCAGGCCGCCCGCGCCGCCGGCATGGGCCCCAAGGATTATGTCGATCAGATGGTTGCCCCGTTCCGCGCACTGGACGAACAATTGGGCATCAGCTTTGATCGCTTCATCCGCACCACCGATGCCGATCACAAGGCGCTGGTGCAGGCACTGTGGCAGCGCATGGCGGCCAACGGCGATCTCTATCTTGGCCGCTATGAAGGCTGGTACTCGGTGCGGGACGAGGCCTATTATGATGCCGCCGAACTGATCGAGGCGCAGGACGCGGCCGGCGCCACAGTGAAACTGTCGCCGCAGGGCACGCCGGTGGAATGGACAGTGGAGGAAAGCTGGTTCTTCCGCCTCTCTGCCTATCAGGAGCGGCTGTTGGCGCTGTTTGACGGCCAGCCCGATTTCATCCAGCCGCAAAGCCGTTTCAACGAAATGCGCGCCTTTGTGGCGGGCGGCCTGACCGACCTGTCGGTGAGCCGCACCTCGTTCGATTGGGGCATCCCGGTTCCCGGCGACGAACGCCATGTGATGTATGTCTGGCTCGATGCGCTGGCCAACTATCTCACCGGCGCCGATGGTAGCGGCCGGGGCGGGCTGGACGGGGAATGGTGGCCGGCCGATCTGCACATCGTGGGCAAGGATGTGGTGCGGTTCCACACGGTCTACTGGCCGGCGTTCCTGATCTCGGCCGGCCTGTCGCTGCCCAAGACGGTGTTCGGCCACGGTTTTCTGCTCAACCGCGGCGAGAAAATGTCGAAGACGCTGGGCAATGTGGTTGATCCGGCAGAAATGGCCACGCGCTTTGGCGTGGACCGGTTGCGCTGGTTCCTGTGCCGGGAAGTCGCCTTTGGAGACGACGGCAGTTACAGCGATGAAGCCATTGTGGAGCGCACCAACGCCGATCTGGCCAATGGCATCGGCAATCTGGCCCAGCGCAGCCTGTCGATGGTGGCCAAGAATCTGGGCGGCGTGATGCCAACCCGCGCCGGCTCGCCGGGTGAGACGGAAGTGCGGCTGAAAGAGGCGTTCCTGGCTGGCAGTGAGGCCTATTTTGCCGCGATGAATGGCCTGGCGCTGCACAAGGCGCTGGATGCGCTGATGGCCATGGTGGCCGCGGCCAACGGTTATTTCGCCGAAAATGCGCCGTGGGCACTGGCCAAGACCGATGTGGCGCGCATGGCCGAAGTGCTGGCCGCCACGCTGGACGCGACCCGCCGCATCGTCATCCTGGCGCAGCCGTTCATGCCGGCCAGCACCGCGCAGCTGCTGGACCAGTTGGGCGTTGCCGGGGATGCCCGTTATTTCAGTGGGTATAACACGGCTGTTGACGCCGGTGTGCAACTGCCGCCGCCTGCCGGCGTGTTCCCGCGCATCACCCTGGAAGGCTGAGGCCGTGCTGATCGACAGCCATTGCCACCTCAACTATGCCAGCCTGGGCGACGATGTGCCCGGCGTGCTGGCGCGGGCGCGCAGCGCCGGGGTGGGCGGCTTTCTGGCGATTTCCTGCCGGGAAAGCGAATGGGATGGCGTGATCGCCATTGCCGATGCCCATCCGGATGTGTGGGCCAGCGTGGGCATCCATCCGCACGAGGCCGACGAGCATCCCGATACCGATGCCGCCACCCTGATCGCGGCTGCCGCCCGGCCCAAGGTGATCGGCATTGGCGAGACCGGGCTGGATTATTATTACGACAAATCCGACCGTGGCCGGCAGCAAACCAGCTTTCGCAGCCACATCCAGGCCGCACGCGCCACCGGCCTGCCACTCATCGTCCACACCCGCGATGCCGAAGCCGATACCCTGGCCCTGCTGAAGGAAGCCGGCGACGGGCCGCTCACCGGCGTTATCCATTGCTTCACCGCATCCAAAGCCTTTGCAGATGAAGCGCTTGCACTTGGTTTCTACATCTCGCTGTCAGGCATCGTCACCTTCAAGAACGCCCGCGACCTGCAGGAAACCGCCAAGACCATCCCGGCCGACCGGCTGCTGGTGGAAACAGATTCGCCCTATCTCGCCCCGGTGCCGATGCGCGGCAAAAGCTGTGAGCCGGCCTTTGTTGCCCACACGGCGCGGTTTCTGGCCCAATTGCGCGGGATCGATGAAGCGGAGCTGGCCGCCACCACCTCGGCCAATTTCCACACCCTCTTTACCAAGACCAGAGCATGAGCCACTTCGTCCTCATCGTCACCGCGCAGGATCACATTGGCATCGTGGCCGCCGTCACCACCTGGCTGGCCGCCAACGATGGGTTCATCATCGAATCCCAGCAATATGCCGATCTGGACAGCGGCCGCTTTTTCATGCGCATTGCGTTTCAGCCGGGCGGGCCAGGCTTTCCGGTGCTGACGATCTTGCGTGATAGGTTCAAGGATATAGCCGAACGCTTTGATCTGGATTGGGAATTGGTTTCGAGCGACCATCGGTTGCGGGTGATGATTGCCGTGTCGAAGGGTGGCCATTGCCTCAACGATCTGTTGCACCGCTGGCGGATCGGCAGCCTGGCGGTGGATATCCCGCTGGTCGTGTCTAACCATCCGGATCTGGCGCCGCTGGCCGGGTTTCACGGCATCCCCTTCCATCATCTGCCGATCAGCAACGGTGACAAGGCCGGACAGGAAGACCGGTTGCTGCAACTGGTGGAGGATCATCGCATCGATCTGGTGGTGCTCGCCCGTTACATGCAGGTGTTGTCGGATCGGGCCTGCCAGGCGCTTTCGGGCCGCTGCATCAATATTCACCACAGTTTCCTGCCCAGCTTCAAGGGCGCGCGGCCCTATCACCAGGCGCATGCGCGCGGCGTGAAGCTGATCGGCGCCACGGCCCATTATGTCACCGGCGATCTGGATGAAGGCCCGATCATCGAACAGATGGCGCAGCGGGTGGACCATGGCCACAGTGCCGAAACCATGGCCGCCATGGGCCGCGATCTGGAAGCGCAGGTGCTGGCCCGCGCCGTGGCGTGGGCGGCGGAACGGCGCGTTCTGCCCAACGGCCAGCGCACGATCGTGTTCCGACCATAGGGGCAGGGCAGGGATGCGCATCACCATCCTGGGTTGTGGCACCTCAAGTGGCGTGCCGCGCATCGGCGGGCCGGATGGCGCGGGCAACTGGGGCCTGTGTGACCCGGCCAATCCGAAGAACCGCCGCCGCCGCGTGTCCGTGCTGGTGGAAGCGGCAGGGCAGACGGTG
>CAZHTW010000042.1:0-2363 GCA_964535865.1 uncultured Sandarakinorhabdus sp.
CAGGCCCTTGATCTCATCCGCCTCCCGCGGCGCCGTGCTGGCCTGTCCGGCAGGGGTGGGCAGCAGGGGCGGTGGTTCGGTCATGGTGGCAAGGCTATCGGGCACAAGGCGCGGCGTCGACTCTCCTTGCCGACAGGATGGGCTTGCGGCAGGGAGGCCGGCGATGCACCCGAACCCTGCCTTCCGGATGACCGGCGACGCGCTGGCCTTTGTGGCCGCGCAGGGCTTTGGCACGTTGTTCGTGGCCGCCGACGGCAATTTGCTGGCCGCGCATGTGCCGCTGTTGGTGGCAGATGGCACGCTGTTATTCCATCTGGCCAACAGCAATGCCATCACCGCGCCGCTGCTGGCCGGGGTGCCGGCGCTGGTCAGCGTGTGCACTGCCGGCCATTATGTGAGTGCCAACTGGTATCCGGATGCCGCCGGCAATGTGCCGACCTGGAATTATTCCGCCGTGGAATTGGCCGGTCGCGCCACCGCGATGGACCTGGCCGGGCTGGAAGAGCTGCTGAACCGGGCCAGCGCCACATTTGAACCCCGTGTGGGCGAAGACTGGCAGATGGCCAAGATGGAACGGCGCCGGGCCGAGGCGATGATGCGTGCCATCACCGGCTTTGCCCTGCGGCCCGATCAAATCCGCGCCACCCACAAGCACAGCCAGAACCGCAGCGATGCCGATGCGCACGCTGTGGCAACCGGCATGGCCCGGCGCGGCGACCTGGCCGGGACCGCCATGATCCGCGCAGCACGATCCACGGGGGAGTGACAATGCAGAACAATGCGCAACTGGCGGCGTTCATGCTGCGCGAGGCGGCCGATTTTTTCAGCACACTCGCCGCCCCCAACCGCGAACTGGCCGCAACCATGCAACGGATGGCCGGCGTGTATCGCACCATGGCCACGGTGCTGGAAACTGATCCGCTGGGCCCGGTGCCGGAGGCGTTGGCATGAACGTGCAATCCCCGCGGCTGGCCGTGTTCGATTGCGATGGCACGTTGATCGACAGCCAGATCAACATCATCCGGGCGATGGAATCCAGTTTCAGGCGCCACGGCCTGCCCGCGCCCGACAGCCACGCCACCCGCCGCATCGTGGGGCTTTCACTGGTGGAGGCCATGCAGGCCCTGCTGCCGGAGGCCGACCATGCGCTGCACCTCAGCCTGGCCGATGATTACAAGAACGCCTTCCAGCGCCTGCGGGCCGACAAGGCGCTGGATGCCGAACCGCTCTATCCCGGCATCCGCAGCCTGCTGGATGCGCTGCAAGGCGATGGCTGGCTGCTGGCGGTGGCCACCGGCAAGTCCGATCGCGGGCTGAAACTGGCACTGGAACATCACGGCATCCACCACCTGTTTGTGTCCTTGCAAACCGCCGATCGCCACCCATCCAAACCGCACCCATCGATGCTGCGCGCCGCCCTGGCCGATGCCGGGGCGCGTGCCGACCAGGCGGTGATGATCGGCGACACGGTGTTCGACATCGCCATGGGAGAAGCGGCCGGCGTGCGCAGCGTCGGGGTGGATTGGGGCTCGCATGATGCCCATGCGCTGATCGATGCCGGTGCGGCGCACGTGGCCGAGACGTCCGATCATCTGCTGGCCCTGCTCAATGGCTGAGGACGAACAGCCCGGCTCTGGCGTGATGGTCGCATGGATGCGGCGGCTGGGCCGGGTGCTGGCCCTGATCAGCCTGGTGTTTGGCGGCCTGTTCGTGGTGCTGGCGCGGCGCAGCGCGGGCGCTGGCGACATGGCTGACGTGGCCTCTGCCCTGTTCTGGGTGGCAGCGGTGCTGCAGTTCGCGCTGGCTTTCGTGTTGCTGTGGCGGGGCCGGCGGGGGTAAGCGCAAGCGCATGAGCCAAGCCCCCCTGCCCGCTGCCGAAGCGAAGAAGCGCTATCTGATCTATCTGGCCGTGCGCCTGACCGGGCTGGCGGTGATGGCGGCCGGCGTGTGGATGATCCGCGCGGTGGGCGAGGCGCCGGGGCTGGCGGTGGTGCTGGTGGGCGGTTGCTCGCTGTTCGTGCGGCCGCGGCATCTGGGCCTCACCCGCACATGAAGCGCTTCTATGCGGCCGCAGCGGTAACGGGCGACGGGCCGTTTGGCGTGGCGCTGGATGGCAAGCCACTGCGCACCCCGGCGCGCGTGGCTCTGGCTGTGCCAGGCGTGGCGCTGGCCACGGCCATCGCCGGCGAATGGCAGGCCCAGGGCGAGAAGATTGATCCCCGTTCCATGCCGCTCACCGGGTTGGCCAATGCGGCAATTGATCGGGTGGCCGCTGATCAGGCCGGCTTTGCCCGGCGGCTGGCAACCTATGGCGAAAGCGAACTCATCGCCTATCGCGCCGAAGGGCCGGCCTCGCTGTTGGC
>CAZHTW010000042.1:2463-21182 GCA_964535865.1 uncultured Sandarakinorhabdus sp.
TGGGGCCGCGATCCGCTGGCCGAACAGGCGGAAGCCACCCGCCGCGCCGATCTGGCCGCAGCGGTGCGCTTCCTGCGGCTGTTGGCAGGGTGACCAATCGCCTCTTGCCCGCTGGCGCGCAATTGCTAGGGGAAAAGGCCAAGGGAGTGCTGCTGCCATGTTGAAGCAACTGGAAGAACTGGAACGCCGCCGCGCCGCTGCCCGTATGGGCGGCGGGGAAAAGCGCATCGAGGCCCAGCACAAGAAGGGCCGGCTGACCGCGCGCGAACGGCTCGATATCCTGCTCGATCCCGGCAGCTTCGAAGAGCTGGACATGTATGTCGAGCACAACTGCACCGATTTCGGCATGCAGGACACGATCATCCCGGGCGACGGCGTCGTCACCGGCAGCGGCACCATCAATGGCCGGCTGGTGTTCGTGTTCTCCCAGGATTTCACCGTGTTCGGCGGGTCGCTGTCGGAACGCCATGCCCAGAAGATCTGCAAGATCATGGACATGGCCATGAAGGTCGGCGCGCCGGTGATCGGCCTCAACGATTCGGGCGGCGCGCGCATCCAGGAAGGCGTCGCCAGCCTTGGTGGCTATGCCGAAGTGTTTCAGCGCAACGTGCTGGCATCGGGCGTGGTGCCGCAGATTTCGCTGATCATGGGCCCCTGCGCCGGCGGCGCGGTCTACAGCCCGGCGATGACGGACTTCATCTTCATGGTGAAGGACAGCAGCTATATGTTCGTCACCGGGCCGGACGTGGTGAAAACCGTGACCAACGAGGTGGTGACCCAGGAAGAACTGGGCGGCGCCATCACCCACAGCACCAAGTCCGGCGTGGCCGATCTGGCGCTGGAGGACGATATTGACGCGCTGCTGCGCACCCGGACCTTCTTCGATTTCCTGCCGCTCAACAACCGCGAGGACGCGCCGTTCCGGCCGACCAGCGACGATCCGCTGCGCATCGAGAACAGCCTGGACACGCTGATCCCGCCCTCGGCTGCCAAGCCCTATGACATGCACGAGCTGATCGCCAAGGTTGCGGACGATGGCGAGTTTTTCGAGCTGCAGCCCGGCCATGCCGGCAACATCATCATCGGCTTTGCCCGCATCGAAGGCCACACGGTGGGCATCGTCGCCAACCAGCCGATGGTGCTGGCCGGCTGCCTCGACATCAATGCGTCCAAAAAGGCCGGCCGCTTCGTGCGCTTCTGCGATGCGTTCAACATCCCGATCGTGACATTCGTCGATGTGCCCGGCTTCCTGCCCGGCGTGGCGCAGGAATATGGCGGCATCATCAAGCATGGCGCCAAATTGCTGTTCGCCTATGCCGAAGCCACCGTGCCCAAGATCACCGTGATCACCCGCAAGGCCTATGGCGGCGCCTATGACGTGATGGCCTCCAAGCATTTGCGCGGCGATCTGAACTATGCCTGGCCCACCGCCGAAATCGCCGTGATGGGCGCCAAGGGCGCGGTGGAAATCATCTTCCGCCAGGACATTGGCGACAAGGACAAGATCGCGGCGCGCACCGCCGAATATGAAACCCGCTTTGCCAACCCGTTCGTGGCAGCCGCCAAGGGCTTCATCGATGAAGTGATCATGCCGCATTCCACCCGGCGGCGCATCGCGCTTGGCCTGCGGAAGCTGCGCAACAAGAATCTTGAGAACCCTTGGAAAAAACACGACAATATCCCACTGTAAGTGAGAAGGCGCACGATGAACGGCAAGATTTCAATCGGCTTTGTGGTCGGCATCGCGGTCGGAATGATCCTGTACAAGATCGTGTTTGGCGGTTGAAACCGGCACGCGCTGGGACGGGCCGATAACGGTCTGCTGGCCATGCCCGAGCTGTATCTTGTCTGGAAATTCCTGCACATCACCGGGGTGGTGATGCTGATGGGCAACATCACCGTCACGGCGATCTGGAAGTTCTTCGCCGATCGCGATGGCCGGCCTGCGGTGCTGGCCTTTGCGCAGAAGCTGATCACCTACACCGATTGGTCGATGACGGTGTGGGGCGTGGTGCTCACGATGGTCGGCGGTTACGGCCTTGCGGTTCAAGGCCAGTTTGATCTGTTCAGCGGCTGGCTGTTGTGGGCGCAGATATGTTTCATCGCCGCCGGGTTGATCTGGCTGGGACGCATCGTGCCGATCCAGATCAAGAGCGCCCGGCTGGCCCGGCAGTTCGGGGACAAGCCGGTGCCGGATTCCTTCAAAGCCTTGTCAAAGCAATGGATTTTCTGGGGCCTCATCTCCACTGTGCCGTTGGTGGCAGCGCTGTGGCTGATGATCGCCCGACCTGGATGACAGACTTGTTACGGCAAAATGACGTATCAATGACAGTTTGATGACATTCTTGTTGCATTGGCATGACATTGGTCGCATGATGCTCCCATCGACATTCGGGAGGATCAATTATGCGCACGATGATGGCAATGATGGTCGCAGCAACGCTGGCAGTGCCGGCCATGGCCGCCAACCCCGGCTATGAACGCGCCGAAGTGCGGGTGCAGACAGCGGATCTGGATCTGTCGTCCGCCACGGGCCAGCGCCTGCTGGACCGCCGCATCTCCGTCGCGGTGACGCGCGTGTGCGGCACGCCGGTGATGTTCAGCCGCGATGAAATCGCCGAGCTGGAAGCCTGTCAGGCCCAGGCCATGGCCGCCACCGCCCCGCAGATCGAAGCGGCGCGCAGCAAGCGCGCCGTTGCGGTGGCCTCCAGCCGCTGAACCAGGCTTGAAAACAGCAAGGGGCCGGTGCCAGTCGCCGGCCCTTTTTCGTGCGAGCGGCTGCCGCCCCAAACGAAACGGCCGGCACCATGCCGAAGCATGATGCCGGCCAGCGTCCGGCGGGTGTGGCAGTGAGGGCCGTTCAAATCACCGGCCATCACAACAAGGGGTTTCAGGGGACCGCGCCAGCCCGAACGCCTGGCGCAGCTACGACGCGTCCCCGGCCCAGGTTGCAGAAGGGGCTTCGGATCAGCGGATCGGCGGCAGGCCGGCAAACTGCACAACCTCTCCCGACATGGCGGAAACGGCGGCAGCAAGCGTGGCGAAGAACAAACGCATGTGAAATCCTTGATGTGCGGCTTCGTGATGTGTTGCAGTGCAGCAAGCGCTGGCTCAGCAGAATGAGACGCCCTGTCGCGCCCACCCCCCTGTGCTGTTGCACCGCACCCGGGATCACCACCGCAGGCCGCCCCCATCGCCAAAATCGATATGTTGCAAGGCGGCTCTGCCTCGCTATGGAACAACCACACGCGCAAACGGGAGCCACAGGCCTTGTTCACGAAGATATTGATCGCCAATCGCGGTGAAATCGCCTGCCGGGTCATCCGCTCGGCGCGCAGCCTCGGCATCAAGACGGTGGCGGTCTATTCCGATGCCGATGCGCAGGCGCTGCATGTCACCCTTGCCGATGAAGCCGTGCACATCGGCCCGTCGCCAGCGGCCGAATCCTATCTGATCGCCGAAAAGATCATCGCCGCCTGCCAGGCCACCGGCGCCCAGGCCGTTCACCCCGGCTATGGCTTCCTGTCCGAACGCGCCGGCTTTGTGGAGGCCCTCACCGCCGCCGGCATCGCCTTCATCGGCCCGCCGGCCGCCGCCATCGCCGCCATGGGCGACAAGATTGAATCCAAGCGCCGCGCCAAGGCCGCCGGCGTGTCCGTCGTCCCCGGCTTTGTGGGGGAGATCAACGGCACCGATCATGCGGTCGAGATTGCCGGCGGCATCGGCTATCCGGTGATGATGAAGGCGTCGGCCGGCGGCGGCGGCAAGGGCATGCGCCTCGCCTGGTCCGAAGCCGACGTGCGCGAAGGCTTTGACAGCGTGAAGCGCGAGGCGCTGGCCAGCTTTGGTGACGACCGGGTGTTCATCGAGAAATTCGTCGAACAACCGCGCCACATCGAAATCCAGCTGATCGGCGATCAACAGGGCAACATCATCTATCTGAACGAGCGGGATTGCTCCATCCAGCGCCGCCACCAGAAGGTGGTCGAGGAAGCCCCCTCCCCCTTCGTCACCCCCGAAATGCGCAAGGCGATGGGCGAACAGGCCGTCGCCCTGGCCCGCAACGTCGGTTATTTCAGCGCCGGCACCGTGGAGTTCATCGCGGGGGCCGATCGCAGCTTCTACTTCCTCGAAATGAACACCCGCCTGCAGGTGGAACACCCGGTCACCGAATGCATCACCGGGCTGGATCTGGTGGAACTGATGATCCGCGTCGCCGCCGGCGAAGCCCTGCCCTTCACGCAAGACCAGGTGCAGCTCAATGGCCACGCCATCGAAACCCGCGTCTATGCCGAAGATCCCTATCGCGGCTTCCTGCCCTCCATCGGCCGCCTCTCCCGCTGCCAGCCGCCGGAAGCCGGCACCGACGAACAGGGCAATCTGGTCCGCATCGATACCGGCGTGATCGAAGGTGCTGAAATCAGCATGTATTATGATCCGATGATCGCCAAGCTGATCACCTGGGGCCCCACCCGCGCCGATGCCATCGCAGCCCAGGCCCAGGCCCTCGATCGCTATCTGATCAAGGGCATCAACCACAATATCGATTTCCTCTCGGCCATCATGCAGCATGATCGCTTCAAGGCCGGTGCCAATGTGACGACAGGCTTTATTGCAGAGGAGTATCCGGACGGTTTCCACGGCGCCCTGGTGCTGCCCGCCACCCGCGACGCCCTCATCGCCGCCGCCGCCATCATCCACGCCGAAACCGTCGCCCGCGAAAGCCTGATCGATGGCCAACTTTCCGGCGACGGCGCCGTGTATGGCATCCACTGGGTGGTGGAACTGGACGGCGAGCAGATCCCGGTCGAAGTCACCGGCGAAGCCGGCAGCCATGAAGTGCTGGTGGATGGCCGCGACCTGATCGTGCAATCCGGCTGGCGCGTCGGCGATGCGGTGTTTTCCGGCAATGTGAACGGCGATGCCGTCGCCATCAACGTGGCGAAGAAGGGCAGCTTCCTCACCCTCACCACCCGCGGCGCCAGCCACAAGGCCCGCACCCTCACCCCCCGCGCCGCAACCCTCGCCCGCCACATGATCCCCAAAATCCCGCCCGACATGAGCAAATATCTGCTCTGCCCCATGCCCGGCCTGGTCGTTTCCATCGCGGTGGCGGAAGGCGACAAGGTCGAAGCCGGCCAGCAACTCGCCACGGTGGAAGCCATGAAAATGGAAAATATCCTGCGCGCGGAGAAATCCGGCGTGGTGGCAAAATTGCTGGCCAAGCCGGGCGACAGCCTGGCTGTGGATGCGGTCATCATGGAATTTGCCTGAGGCGGTTCAGCCGCCGAAGGCCGCCAGCGCCGAGCGGTAACGGCGACTGCCGGGCAATTGCAGGCCGCAAGAAAGGGTTACCGCGAAGTCGCCGCTGCCCTCGCTGGCCACGGCGGTCACGGCGGATGCTCGCACCAGGTGTGCGCGGTGGATGCGCACAAAGCCGTGCGGGGCCAGTTCATCAGCCAGGGCGGCCATCGTCACCCGGTGCAGCACGGCGCCGTGGACAGCAGCGAGCTCGACATAATTGCCGGCACTGCTGGCATGGCTGATCTCGTCCGGCGCCAGGAACAACGTGCGGTTGCCGTCCTTTACCGCCAAACGGAACGGCGGGGCTTCGGGTCGCTGATCAGGCTGGCGGGCGGGCGCGGCAAACACCCGGTCCAGCAGCCAACCCAGGCCGGCGAGCAGAAACAGCGTCAGGGCATCCTTGCGCCATTCGAACACCAATTGGTTCAAGGGCGAAGCGAAGCGGTAGCTTGAACCGAGCATGGCATAAACCGCGCCGCGCGTGAGCCAAAGCCAGCCGAGATGCAGCGCCGCAACTGGGCCGCTGAGCACGAGCAGCGCAGCCAAGGCGGTTGGCCAGCGCCAGCGCGCCATCTGACGCACCAGCTGCCACAACGGCACAAGGATCGCCGCAAAGAAGGTGGCACTGGTGAATTCCCACACAACCGGCTCCCACGCGGCCAGCGCGGGCTGCTGATCGGCCACAGAAACGGCGTTGATGGCGGCGTTGATCATCAGGATGATCAGCACGGCACCCACCGCCAGCCACGAACGGCTGCCGCTTGTCCCGTTCTTGGCGCCGCCTGTCCCCAATGCCCAACCAATCATCCCAGTGTTGATGCCGGCCAACACTTCACCGCTGATTGGCTGTCAAGGCAAGTGCATCACCAGCGCATGAGCCCCACGTCATCCCGCCGCTTCGATCTCGATTGGCTGCGCATCGCCGCCTTTGGCCTGCTGATCCTGTATCATTGCGGGATGCTGTTCGTGACGTGGGACTTTCACATCAAGCTGGCCCGTCTGGAATGGCTGGAGCCGCTGATGCACCTGTCCAATGCCTGGCGGCTGAGCCTGCTGTTCCTGATTTCCGGGATTGCCAGTGCTGCCATGCTGAGGAAGAATCAGAACGGCTTCCTTGGCGAGCGGTCACGGCGCCTTCTGTTGCCGCTGATCTTCGGGGTGGCCGTGGTGGTGCCGCCGCAATCCTGGGTGGAGGTGCAGGCGAGCGGGGCGTGGACAGGTTCGTATCTGCGGTTCTGGCGCGCGGAATATTTCGCCTTTGATACACATCTGGGGCCGATCCTGCCCACGTGGAACCATCTCTGGTTCGTCGCCTATCTCTGGTTTTACTCGCTGCTTTTGGCCCTGGCGCTACGGCTGCCGACGACGGTGCGCACGGCGGCGACGCGCGTCGCAGGCTGGACACTGGCCGGTTCCCGGCTGCTGTGGGCGCCGATGGCCGGCTTTGCCGTAATCGCCGTCACCATGGCCGATGCCTGGCCGGAAACGCATGATCTGGTCCACGATCTGCGGGCCCATCTGGTGTATGGTAGCGCGTTCGCCATCGGGCTTGCTCTTGGCCCGGCGGGGCCATTGTGGCCAGCGGTCGAACGCTGGTGGCGACTGGCCCTCGTCCTCGGCCTGGCCGGCTGGCTGGCCGCCGAACTGATGCTGGGCCCGGCCGGCGACCCGGACGGTTTGTGGATGGCAGCAATTCGCATGGCCCGCGCCGTGCAGGGCTGGGGCATAATCATCGGCCTGCTGGGCGCGGCGCGGCACTGGCTGGCGTTTGATCACCGCTGGCGCCAGCCGTTGGCACAGGCAATATTCCCGGCCTACCTCATCCATCAGACGCTGCTGATACTCATCGCCTGGTGGGTGCGCGATCTGCCGTTGGCAGCGCAGGCCGCGCTGGTGCTGGCAGGGACGGCGCTGGGCACCGCCGTCTTCTGCACGATCACAGCCCACATCGCCTGGCTGCGGACGTGGGTGGGTTATGGGGTCAAGCCAGCAAACGCGCCAGCGCCCCCTCGTGCCTGAGCAGCCAGGCCTTGCGCTCCACCCCGCCGGCATGAAAGGTGATGGCGCCGGACGTACCGATGATGCGGTGACCGGGCACAAGCGAGCCCAGGAATTGGCACCATTGCCGGGAACGGATTCGGGCATTTTGCACGGTTCCGGCCCCGGGCCTTTGCCGGAGACATGATCAAAAGGAACCCCCCATGAACAGCGCAGACATGATCGAGCTTTCGGCCACCGAAGCCGTGGCGGCGATGCGGGCCGGCGAGATGTTGGCGCTGGACTATGCCAATGCGCTGCTGGATCGCTGTGCGGCGGGGGCGGGGCTGAATGCGTTCATCACGTTGGATCCGGCGGCGGTGCGCGCGGCGGCGCAGGCGGCCGATGCGCACCGGGCGGCGGGTGGTGTGCTGGGCCCGCTGCACGGCCTGCCTATTCCGGTGAAGGACAGTGTGAACACCGCCGGCATCGAAACCACGGTGGGCACGCGGGCGCTGCGCGGCTGGATTCCGGCGCGGGACGCCACCACCATCGCCCGGTTGAAAGCCGCCGGCGCCATCGTGTTGGGCAAGACCAACATCCACGAATTGTCGTTCGGCTGGACGAGCAACAATCTGGAATTCGGGCCGGTGCGCAATCCTTGGGACCCTGCGCGCATTCCCGGCGGCTCTTCGGGTGGCACGGCGGCGGCGGTGGCGGCGCGGATGGCGCCGCTGGGCGTGGCCGAGGATACGCAGGGCTCCATCCGGGTGCCGGCGGCGCTGTGCGGCATTGCCGGTTTCCGGCCCACAACCGGCCGTTATCCCACCGATGGCACCGCGCCGATCACCCCGCTGTTTGATCAGATCGGGCCGCACGCGCGCTGTGTGGCCGATCTGGCGCTGTTTGACGCCGTGGTGAGCGGGGAGGAGGCGCCGATCACGCCCGCCGCCATCGCTGGCCTGCGCATCGGCATCGATCGCAGTTTCTTCTTTGCCGGCCTTGATGCCGAGGTGGCGGCGCTCACCGAAGCGGCGCTGGCCCGGCTGGTGGCGGCGGGTGCGGTGATCGTGGAGGCGGCGGTGCCCGGCATGGACAGGGTTGTGCCGGTGGCCGGTGCCATCCAGGCGCATGATGTGGTGCCGGCGCTGGATCGCTATCTGCTGGAATCGGGCGCGCCGGTTGATTTTGAAACCATGTTCGCCAGCGTCAGCGCCGATGTGGCAGGGGTGTTTGCCCAGGTGGGACTGCGCGGTGCGCCATCAGCCATTGCAGACGATGTCTATATCGCCGCCCGCGACGTGGCCCGGCCGGCGTTGCAGCAGGCGATGGCCGCATGGTTTGCCGATCACCGCATCGACGCCATGCTGTTGCCGGCGACAATGGTGCCGGCAACGCCGCTGGGCCAGGCCGATTTTGTTGAGATCGGCGGCAATCTTGTGGCCTTTGCCACCGCCATCGCCCGCAACATCAGCCCGGGCAGCACATTGGGCCTGCCGTCGCTGGTGCTGCCGTGCGGGTTGACGCCGGGAGGTTTGACGGGGGGCGGCCTGCCGGTTGCGATCGAACTTGATGGCCCGGCCGGCAGCGACCGCCGGCTGTTGGCAATCGGCCTGGCGGTGGAGGCAGTGCTGGGCGTGTTGCCGGCGCCGCCCTGTCCTACAGCCCCGCAGATGGGGTAGAGTGGCCGGCGCGATGAAGATGGGCGCACAATGGCCGATGGCGGAAAAACCAGAGTGAAAACAATCCTGATTCCCGCCGGATTCGTCAATTGTGTCAAAATTGGAAGGCATTTTCGGGGCGAATCGCGCCTTCGTGGGCCAGCAGCCAGGCCTTGCGCTCCACCCCGCCGGCATAGCCGGTGAGGGCGCCGCCGGTGCCGATGACGCGGTGACAGGGCACGATGATGCCGATGGGGTTGGCGCCATTGGCCAGGCCAACAGCGCGGCTGGCGGAAGGCTGGCCGATGGCGGCGGCGAGCTGGCCATAGCTTTGGGTGGTGCCGGCCGGGATGGTGCGCAAGGCGGCCCACACCTTGCGTTGAAAGTCGCTGCCGATGCCGGCCACCGGCAGGGCATCGAGCGCGGTCAGGCCACCGGCGAAATAGGCGGCGACGGCGGCGGCGAGCGGTGATGGGGCCGGACCATCCTGCAGGGCGGCGCCAGGATGGTGGCGGGCGAACAGGCGGTGCAGGCGGTGTTCGAAATCGCCGAAATCCAGGGCGTGGATGGTGCCATCGGCGGCGGTGATGGCGAGCAGCGTGCCGAGCGGGCTTTCGAGGCGGGAGCGGGTGAACATGGGCGGTTTCTGCCAGACATCACCCAGCGTGTCTGGCGGGAATCAGACGGCAATTTGCCCTGGCCGGCTCAACTCCGGCAGGACAGCCCGCCCAGGTTGTTCACGCCGCATTCGGCCCGCTGTTCGCCGTTGGCAAAGCGCACGACCAGCGCGCCGGCCTGGGCCAGCCGCACCGCATCGGCGACGCTTTTCACCGGTTGCCCGGCCAGCGTTTCGATGAGCGCGCCGGGGCGCAGGAAGCGGGCCGCCGGCGCATTGCCGTCGATCGCCACCACAACCACGCCCTGTTCGGGCAGGCCGGCGCCAAGCTCCTGGGCATAGGCCGGCGACAGATTGCCGAGGGTGACGCCGGTGAGGATGGAGCGGCCGGTGATCTTGGTGAGGCTGCGCGCCGGGGTTTCAGGCGGCGGGGCCAGGGTGACGCTGACGCTGCGTTCGCTGCGATCGCGCCACAGCTTGACGTTCAGCGCCGTGCCGACGCCTTCGGTGGCGAGGCTGTAACGGAGTTGGCCGCCGTTGGCGACCTCCTTGCCGTCCACGCTGCGCAGCACGTCGCCCACCGCGATGCCGGCCTTGGCACCGGGGCTGCCCGGCACCACGCCCGTCACCAGCAGGCCGCCGGGGCGATCGAGGCCGAGTTGCCTGGCGGTATCGGCGGTGAGCGCTTCGCCCTCCACACCGATCCAGCCGGAGACGAGCTTGCCCTTGTCAGCCGCGTTGAGGAAGACGCGGACCATCTTGGACGGGATGGCAAAGCCAATGCCGTTGGAGCCGCCGCCGCGGCTGAAGATGGCGGTGGGCACGCCGATCAGCCGGCCCTGCGCATCGAGCAGGGCGCCGCCGCTGTTGCCGGGGTTGATGGCGGCATCGGTCTGGATGAAGAATTGCCAATCCGAAACGCCGATGCCGGTGCGGGCCAGGGCGGAGACGATGCCGGTGGTGACCGTCTGGCCAACGCCGAACGGGTTGCCGATGGCCACGGTGACGTCGCCCACCTCGACCCGGTCAGAATCGGCCATGCGGATGACGGGCAGCACCGCGCCTTCGGTCTCCACCTTGAGCAGGGCAAGATCGAGGCGGGGATCGGCAAAAAGGATCTTGGCCTTGAACTCGCGGCGATCGGCCAGCGCGACAAGGATCTGATCAGCGCCTTCGACCACATGGTTGTTGGTGATGATCAGGCCGTCGGCGCCCACGATCACGCCCGAACCCAGCGATTGCGACACCCGCGGCTGCACCGGGGCGCCGCCAAAGAAGCGCTGCATGAACTCGTCGTTGAAGTTGCGGGGGCGGCGGTCAACCGTGGCGGTGTAGATGTTGACCACCGAGGGGGCAGCGGCCTTGACCACCGGCGCAAAGCTGAGCGCCACCTGGCCGGCGGCCGGCACGGCGCGGGCCACGTCGCTGGTGTCCATCGGCGGGATTTGCGCGGAAACCTTGCTGTCGCTGATCTGGGTGATGCCAACAGCCAAGGCAGCGCCGGCGGCAATGCCCAGCCCAACGCCGGCGGCCAATCTGGTGCGGGTGATCATGGCGGTGACGATCCTGTTCATTCTCACGTGATTGCGGAGCCAAGTTTAAGCAGCCATGAATATGGGAAGGATTTTTGTGATGCGAAGGGGGCGAGGATGAAACTGTGGCACTGCAAGGACGCGCGCAGTTTCCGGGTGCTGTGGGCACTGGAGGAACTGGGCCTGCCCTATGAGCTGGTGATGCTGCCCTTCCCGCCGCGCTGGGCCGAGCCTTCGTTTCTGGAATTGAACCCGTTGGGGACCATTCCGTTTTTCACCGATGGCGATGTGCGGATGACGGAAAGCGCCGCCATCTGCCAGTATCTGGCTGACAAGGCTGGGGCATTGCGGGTGCCGCCGGGCAATCCGGCCTATGGCGATTATCTGAATTTCCTACACCAGTCCGATGCGACGCTCACCTTTCCGCAAACGCTGGTGCTGCGCTATTCGGTGCTGGAGAAGCCGGAAAACCGGCTGCCCAAGGTGGCGAGCGATTACAAACGCTGGTTCCTGGCCCGCACCCTGTGGGTGGAACGCGCGTTGGCCGATGGCCGGCCGTGGCTGTGTGGCGATGATTTCACCGTGGCCGATATCGCCGTGGCCTATGCCTTTCTGCTGGCCGGCACGCTGGGGCATCTGGACGAGGTGGGACCACATGCGCGGGCGTTCTGGGACCGGGCGAGTGGGCGGGACGGGTTCCGGCGGGCGAAGGCGGCGCAGCGGGGGTAAGGGCTCACGCTGGCTGCACGTTGGCCACCTCATCCAGCCCCAACGGGCGATAGAGGTGGGGGAAGAGTTGCCCGCCGCGCGCCGGTTCCCACTTCAGCGCCTCGCCAAGGCCATCGGCATCGATGGTCAGCGCCATGACGCCCTGTTCGCCTGCAAACCATTTGGCCAGCGTTGCTGACGCCTGATCGGGTGTGGAGAAATGGATAAAGCCATCACGCAGATCGTCTGGCGATCCGGCGAACTGACCGTCAGCCTGAAATTGCGCCCATTCGGCGGCACGGAGCAGCTTGATGATCGGCGTCATTTCAGGGCGCGCACCGGCACCCGCAACGTGCACAGATCAGCGGCACCGGCCGGTCGCGGGAAGAAGCCGGTGCGGTTGGCACGGGCCTGCACCACGGCGGCGAAGCTGGCGCTGGCCGTGTCCATCATCTGCCATTTGGGAAAGCCGGGGATCTGGCTGGCGAGGCGCACACGCTTGATCTTCACGCGGCTGGCCTCGTCCTTGTAGAAGCCCAGCTCTTCGGTGCCGCGCGGCAGGGCGGCGTGGGGTTCGATGCCGGCCAGCACCCGGCCAACATTGGCGATGTTGCGATCCAGGTGGCGCGGGCCATGGCCAATCACCGTGTACAGCTCGGTGCTGTCCCCGGTGTCTGGCGGGTTGTCGCGGCCAACGCCCACCGTGGCATAGCAATGCGCCAGCCAGGCGGTCCCGGTGGCCGGATCGCGCGCCGCCTGCCAGCCAGACACCCAGCCGGCTTCGGCATAAGTGTCTTTGTAGGGCGAAGGCGTGAAGCTCAAGCCGGCGAGCGGGCGTTCATATTCGGGCGGCAGCGGCGCGGCTTTCGGCTTGGCCGGATCGGGCCGCGCCGTCCATTGCACGACATAATTGTCCTGCACCCGCACAATGCGACCGTCGTCGAACTGGCCGGTGCGAACCAGCGTCTTGATGGCGGCGACGTGGGCGGGGGCGAACTGCGGCGCCAACTGGATCGCCATGGTACCGGCGGCGGTGTCCATCACCATGATGTCGTCGGGCGCAATGTCGATCCAGTGTGTGGCAGGCGCATTGGCGATGATCGAGTCAGCTGCGTTGTACACCGGCGGCGCTTCGGGCGGCGGAGCTTGAGCCAGCAGCAGCGGAGCTGCGAGCAGTGGCGAGAGGCGACGCATCAGGCTTCGTCCGGCACGAAATCAAGGGCCAGGCCATTTATGCAATGACGCATGCCGGTGGGCGGCGGGCCATCGGGGAACACATGTCCCAGATGGCCATTGCAAGCGGCGCAATGCACTTCGGTGCGCACCATGCCATGGCTGGTATCGGTGGTGGTGCCAACACCGCCATCCACCGCCTCCCAGAAGCTCGGCCAGCCGGAGCCGGAGTCATATTTGGCCGTGGAGCGATAGAGCAGCGCGCCGCAGCCGGCGCAGTGAAAATCACCGACGCGCTTCTCGTCGTTCAACGGCGAAGTGAACGGCCGCTCGGTGGCATGATCATACAAGACAGCACGGGCAGCGGGGGACAGGCAGCTCACGATCTTCTCCAGCGAACAAGGGCATCAATGGCGCCTTGCAGGATATAGGAGGCCGCCAGCCTGTCCACCCGTTCCGCGCGCCGGGCCCGCGACAAATCCTCGGCAATCATCGCCCGTTCCACTGCAGCGGTGGACCATCGCTCATCCCAAAGCAGCAGCGGCAGGCCCAGCACCATGATGTTGCGCGCAAACGCCCGGACCGATTGGGTGCGCGAACTGTCGGTACCGTCCATGTTCAAGGGCAGGCCGATCACCAGGCCAGACAGTCGCTCCCGGCCCACCCAGGCTTTCAACTCGGCGAAATCGGCGGTGAACTTGGTGCGGGCAATGGTGTGGGCCGGGCTGGCAAAGCTCCAGCCGGAATCGCAAGTGGCCAATCCGATGGTTTTGGTGCCTACGTCCAGCCCGCCCAACCGGCCGCCATCAGGCAGGGCGGCGGCGAAATCCGGTGCGGCGGCCGTGATCAGTGCACTGCTTTCCACGCCGCCACCCGCGCTGCCACATCCTGACGGACAGCTGCCCAGAACAGCGGATAATCAAAGACATGGAAATTGTTGCCCGGCATCACAAACGCCGGATAGCCGCTGGGTGCTTCGCCAATCAGCAGCAGGCCGCGTGCATCACAGCGCGCCGGCACGCCTGGCGTCACCAATTGCGCAGCCCGCAAATTGGCCGATGGCACCAGACTGCCAGGGTTGCTGGCCGCCGGGGCCGCATCACCACGCCCGCCGGTGAGCGGATTGTTGCACAGCATCCGCGTGCCCTTGCGCGGCAGGCCGGCAAGGCCGTTGCCCGCTTCAAACATGGCGATCAGGGTTTGTGGTTCGGCCGGTTCGGCAAAGCTTTGCCAGCCCAACAGGCAGCCTGGCTGATCACGCTGTGCACAGGCCGGCAGGCCCAGCGCCGGCAGATCGGCGCTGATCGAAATCGGCCAGCCCACGAGATAGGCCGCCACCACCCGGCCAGCCAGCGGCTTGCCGGCCACCTGTTCGCGCATCAGCCGCATGAGGTGCAGTGCCCCCTGGCTGTGGCCAGCCAGAATGATCGGCGCATCCTTGGGCTGCGTCGCCAGAAATGCAGCAAAGGCCGCCGCCACATCGCCATAGGCCAGATCGAGCGCGGCGGCGGCACTGGCCACATCATCACCATCCTTGGCCAGAAAGCTGCCCAGCACGGCCTGGCGATAATGCGGCGCCCACAACGGCCCGGCATCGGCCAGGGCGCTGGCCTCGATCCGCAGAAAGCCGGCCAGACGATCGGCAGTGCCGCCGACATCGGATCGCTCGTTCCACTGGCTGGTGCCAAAGGCGGCGGTGGGCGGGATGAAAAACACCGCCGTATCCCCGCGCACCGCAGCTGACGCGCCAACAGGGCGGAAACGGCTCGGATCATTGGCCATGCCGGGCCGCGCTGCCCAATTGCCAGCCCTGGCATAATCGGGTGCTGCGCCCGCGGCGGTAACATCAAAGGCTGCGCCGGGCACCAGCACACCAGCCAACAGCCGATCGCCAGCAAAGCGCCAGACAAAGGCCAAAGCGATCACGGCAAAGGTGGTGATGGCCACCACCCAAAGGAAACGTCGAGCGATCATGAGGCAGCGTCTAGCAGCAGTTTTGTGCCACTGCGAAGAAAATTGGCATGTGTTTGACTTCGCGCTTGAGTTTCCACTGGCAAGGGTCATAAAGTCACAGGCATGCTGACGATCCTATGTATTGAAGATGATGCCACCATGGCCGATCACGTGGCGCGCGGCCTGCGGGAAGCAGGTTACCGTGTGGAGATCGCCAACAATGGTCGCACGGGCCTCGATATGGCGTTGGCTGGCAGTTATGGCGCCATCGTTCTGGATCGCATGTTGCCGGAACTGGATGGCCTGTCGCTGCTGGCGCGGCTGCGCGATACTGGCAACAACACGCCGGTGGTGATGCTTTCGGCGCTGGCCAGCCTGGATGAACGGGTGCGCGGCCTGCGCGCCGGTTCGGATGATTATGTCACCAAGCCATTCGAACTGCCGGAACTTTTGGCCCGGCTGGAAGTGGTGCAACGCCGTGTTCAGGGCAAAAGCGGCGAAGTCACCAAGCTGAACGAAGGCGAGTTGGAGCTTGATCTGCTCAGCCGCCGCGTCACCTTTGCCGGCAAGCGCATCGATCTGCAGCCACGCGAATTCCGGCTGCTGGAATATCTGGTGCGCCACAAGGGCCAGGTCGTCACCCGCTCCATGCTGTTGGAAGGCGTGTGGGATTATCATTTTGATCCCGGCACCAACGTGATCGATGTGCATGTCAGCCGGCTGCGCAAGAAGCTGGATGAGGGCGGCGCCGGCAATATCGTGCAGACTGTGCGCGGCACCGGCTATCGCGTCGGTGATGAAACCGTCGCGGTTTGACGCGCCATGCCCCAGCGCGGGCAATCGCCTTGGAAACCATCGGGATTTGGCGCGTTGCTGGCGCGCTATTGGCGCGGCACCACCACGGCGCGGATCGGCACCATCCTGTTTGTGGTGCTGCTGGCCGCCACCTGGGCACCCCTGATCCTGCTGGAGCGGGCCACCAGATCGCAGCTTGATAATGACGCCCAAACGCGCATCACCGCCATCGCCGATGCCGCCGAAACCGCCTGGCTGAAGCGCGGCCAGAGTGCGGCGTTCGAGATATTGGATGGCGAACTGCACGTGCCCGGTCCGCTGGCGATCATGCTGGTGGACCGAGACGGCGACTTGCTGTTGGGCAATCTGCGGCGCTGGCCGCGCGATGTGATCGTGGATCGCGCCTATTACCGGGTGCCGGCGATGGCCGAGGATCAGGGCGATCCCAGCCCTTATATGGCCAGCGCCCGGGCCATGCCCGAAGGCTATCGCCTGCTGGTGGCGCGCAGCCTGGAAGCCGAAATGGAGTTGCAGAACACGCTGCTTGCCACGCTGGCGCTGGTGATGCCGCTGGCCCTGCTGCTCAGCCTGCTAACCAGCCGCATGATCACCGGCATCATCGCCGATCGGGCCCGCGGCCTGGCCGATGTGGTGCGCGATGTGACGGCGGGCCAGCTGCACGCCCGGGTGGATGTGCCGCCGGGCCCCCCGGCCGATGCCTTTGATTCGATGGGCCAGGCCTTCAACGCCATGCTGGGCCGGATCGAAGCGCTGTTGGACGAATTGCGCACCATCACCGATGGCCTCGCCCATGATCTGCGCTCTCCCCTCACCCGGCTGAAGGTGCGGATCGAGCATATGGCGGTGGGCAACACCATCAGCGCCGATGATCTGGACGCGGTGGGGGCGGAGGCCCAGTCGCTGCTGGCCATGCTCGACACCAGCCTGGAAATCAGCCGCGCCGAAGCCGGCATCGGCCGCGACAGTTTCGAGGATCTTGATCTGGGCCAGATGCTGGCCGAACTGGCTGACATGTATGAACCTTTGGCCGAAGATGCCGGGGTGGTGATGCGCGTCCTGGCCTCTGCCCCGGTGCCGATGCGGGTGCATCGCCAGCTCCTGGGCCGGGCGCTGGCCAATCTGATCGACAATGCCCTGCGCTATGGCAGCGCCGGCAAGCGCATCGAACTGGGCGCCGAACCCACCGCGACCGGGGCGCGGCTGTGGGTGGCCGATCGCGGGCCGGGCATTGCCGCCAGCCACCGCACCGCGGCCCTGCGCCGCTTTGGCCGGCTCGATCGCGCCCGCCGCGCCCAGGTCAGTGGCCAGCAGGGCGCTGGCCTTGGCCTGTCGCTGGTTGGTGCCGTGGCCCGGCTGCACGGCGGCACCTTGTCCCTGGCCGACAACAAGCCCGGCCTGAAGCTGATCATCGAGCTGCCGTCGGTGCCCGCGGCCGAGTGATCAGCCGCCCACAATCAACCCGTGCCGCTTCTTGCCGGCGCTCACCTTCTGCCCCGGCGCCACCATCGCGGTATCGCCGCCCGCCGCCTCGCCATCAATCCGCGCCCCGCCCTGCGCCACCAGCTTGCGCGCTTCGTTCTTCGATGCCGCAAAGCCCAGGCCGATCAGCGCATCGATGATCGAAACCGGCGCCGCCACGGCGAATTGCGGCAGGTCCTCCCCCGCGCCGCCTTCGGCAAAGGTGGTGCGCGCCGTTTCGGCCGCCGCGTCCGCCGCCGCCCGGCCCCGGCACAGCGCGGTGGCTTCGGTGGCCAGCACGTCCTTGGCCAGGTTGATCTCCGCGCCTTCCAAGGCCTCCAGCCGGGCGATCTCCTCCGGCGGCAGATCGGTGAACAGCCGCAGGAACTTGCCGACATCGGCATCATGGGTGTTGCGCCAGAACTGCCAATAATCGAAATGCGGCAGCTGATCCTCGTGCAGCCACACCGCGCCCTTGGCCGTCTTGCCCATCTTGGCGCCATCGGCCCGGGTGATCAGCGGCGTCGTCAGGCCAAAGGCCTCCTTCGCGTCCACCCGGCGGATCAGATCAGTGCCGTTGACGATATTGCCCCATTGGTCACTGCCGCCCATCTGCAATGTGCAGCCAAAGCGGCGGTTCAGCTCCAGATAGTCATACGCCTGGAAAATCATGTAGTTGAATTCCAGGAAGCTCAATGGCTGCTCCCGGTCCAGCCGCAGCTTCACACTGTCAAAGCTCAGCATCCGGTTGATCGAGAAATGCCGGCCATAATCCCGCAGAAACGGCACCAGCTGCAACGGCGACAGCCAATCATCATTGTTGACCATCACCGCATCGGTCGGCCCATCGCCGAAGGTCAGGAACCGCTCGAAAATCCGCCTAATGCTGGCCATGTTGGCGCGGATCTGCTCATCGCCCAGCAACTGCCGCGCCTCGTCCTTGCCCGACGGATCGCCGATCTTCGTCGTGCCGCCGCCCATCACCACAATCGGCCGATGCCCCGCCTGCTGCAAATGGCGCAGCATCATGACCGAAACCAGATTGCCGATGTGCAACGAGGGCGCGGTGCAGTCAAAGCCGACATAGGCGGTGATCGGAGACCCTTTGCCGGCCGCGCCATCCAGCGCCGCCGCATCCGTCACCTGATGGATGAACCCGCGCGCCGCAAGGCGCCGAAGAAAGTCGCTGCTGTAGGTCATGATGCACCGCCTTTAGGCAGTGACGCGGCGCTTGTCATGCCCCCAACGCCACCGCCAATTTTGACACAATTGACGGATCCGGCGGGATTCAGCCAACGCCCATGAGACACAAGTGACACATCTCGCCCCTTGTCGCCCCCGCAGAGTCCTCCGGTCTGGCAGGCGCGCGGGGCGGGTTGATGAGCAATGGCCATGGGCGGGAGTGTACCCCATTGGCCGGGGTGTAGGACAGAGCAACAGAGGCAAGAGGGCCTCCGGCGGCCAGGGTCGCAGACCCTGGACCCGTGGGTTTTGGGGTGGTCCTAAATGCCTGAAACCTCA
>CAZHTW010000043.1:0-20789 GCA_964535865.1 uncultured Sandarakinorhabdus sp.
AGTAAGGGAGGCCTGAACAATGGCACGAGTAAAACGTGGTGTAACCACCAAGGCAAAGCACAAGCGGATTTTGGATCAGGCGAAGGGCTATTATGGCCGTCGCAAGAACACCATCCGTATCGCCCGTCAGGCTGTCGAAAAGGCCGGTCAGTATGCGTACCGTGACCGCAAGGTCAACAAGCGCAACTTCCGCGCCCTGTGGATCCAGCGCATCAACGCCGCCGTGCGTGAGGAAGGGCTGACCTACAGCCAGTTCATGAACGGCGTGAAGCTGGTGGGCCTGGAAATTGACCGCAAGGTGATGGCCGATCTGGCCATGAACCAGCCGGAAAGCTTTACCGCCATCATTGGCCAGGTGAAGGCCGCCCTTGAGGCGAAGGCCGCGTAAACCACGCAGCCAACACGCTGAAAAGGGGCGCGCGCCTTCACGGGCGCGCGCCCCTTTTTCGTATCAAATTCTCCCAAGCAGGCCCTGATGATGACCGACACCAGCCAGTTGCAGGCCGAAATCCTTGGCCAGATCGCCGCCGCCGCCGCACCCGATGCGCTGGAGGCTGTGCGGGTGGCGGCCATGGGCAAGCAGGGCCAGGTCACCCAGCTGCTGAAAACGCTGGGCGGCATGAGCCCGGACGACCGCGCGGTTGCCGGCCCCGCCTTCAACGGCCTGCGCGAGGCGGTCACCGCCGCGCTCGCCGCAAGGAAGGCCGCGCTGGATGAGGCGGCGCTGAACGCCAAGCTGGCCACCGAACGGCAGGACATGACCCTGCCGGTCGCCCTGGCACCGGCGGGCAGCATCCACCCGATTTCCCAGGTGATGGACGAACTGGCCGAAATCTTCGCCGATCTGGGCTTTGCCGTCGCCACCGGCCCGGAGATCGAGGACGACTGGCACAATTTCACCGCGCTCAACATCCCGGAACATCATCCGGCGCGGGCGATGCACGACACATTCTATATCGATGGCCAGCCGCATCTGGTGCTGCGCACCCACACCAGCCCGGTGCAGATCCGCACCATGGTGAGCCAGAAGCCACCGATCCGCATCATCGCGCCCGGCCGCGTCTATCGCAGCGATTCCGATGCCACCCACACGCCGATGTTCCACCAGATCGAAGGCCTGGTGATCGACAAGGGCATCACGCTGGCCCACCTGCGCTGGACGCTGGAAACCTTCATCAAGGCCTTTTTCGAGGTGGATGATGTGAGCTTGCGCTTCCGCCCCAGCTATTTCCCGTTCACCGAACCGTCGGTGGAGGTGGACGTTGGCTACAACAGCAAAACCGGCAAGCCCGCCGGCAAGGCCCAAGTGGACAAATGGCTGGAGGTGCTGGGCAGCGGCATGGTGCATCCGCGCGTGATTGCCGCCTGCGGGCTGGATCCCGATGAATGGCAGGGCTTTGCCTTCGGCACCGGGGTGGATCGCCTCGCCATGCTGAAATATGGCCTCACCGATCTGCGCGCCTTTTTCGATGGCGACACCAAGTGGCTGAAACATCATGGTTTCTCGGCCTTTGATCTGCCCTCCATTTCTGCCGGAGCCCATCCGTGAAGTTCACCCTGTCCTGGCTCAAAGACCATCTCGACACCGCCGCCAGCGTTGACGAGATCGCCGCCGCGCTGACCAGTTGCGGGCTTGAGGTTGAAGGCATCGAGAACCCGGCGGACGCGCTGGGTGCCTTCACCATTGCCCATGTGCTCACCGCCGAACGCCACCCGCAGGCCGACAAGTTGCAGGTTCTCTCCGTCGACACCGGCACGGGCGAACCCATGCAGGTCGTGTGCGGCGCCCCCAACGCGCGCGCCGGCATGAAGGGCGTGTTTGGCGCCCCCGGCACCTATGTGCCCGGCAGCGGCATCACGCTGAAAGTCGCTGCCATTCGCGGTGTCGAATCGCGCGGCATGATGTGTTCGATGCGCGAACTGGAGCTGTCGGACGAGCATGACGGCATCATCGCCCTGCCCGATGATGCGCCGGTGGGCGCGCGCTATGTCGATTGGGCCGGGATGAATGATCCGGTGTTCGATATCGCCATCACGCCCAACCGGCAGGAGTGCCTGGGGGTGCTCGGCATCGCCCGCGATCTGGCCGCCGCCGGCATTGGCACGCTGAAGGCCCGCAGCATTGCGCCGGTGGCCGGCAGCTTCCCGATGCCGCGCCCGATCACCATCGCGGATGCCGAAGGCTGCCCCGCCTTCGCCGGCCGCATCGTGCGCGGCGTGACCAACGGCCCGTCGCCAGACTGGCTGCAGCGCCGCTTGCGCGCCGTGGGCCTGCGCCCGATTTCGGCGCTGGTGGACATCACCAACTTCCTCTCCATCGACAGCGGACGTCCGCTGCACGTCTATGACGTTGCCAGGCTGCAGGGCGGTCTCACCGCCCGACGCGCCCGCGCCGGCGAGAGCGTGCTGGCGCTGAACGGCAAGACCTATGCGCTGGACGAGACAATGACGGTGATCGCCGACGACGCCGAAGTGCACGACATCGGCGGCATCATGGGCGGCGAGCATTCGGGCTGTTCCGACACCACCACCGACGTGCTGATCGAAGCGGCCTATTTCACCCCCGAGCGCATTGGCGCCACCGGCCGCAAGCTGGGCATCAACAGCGACGCCCGCGCCCGCTTCGAGCGCGGGGTTGATCCGGCGTTCGTGGTGCCGGGCCTGGAACTGGCCACGGCCATGGTGCTCGATCTGTGCGGCGGCGAAGCGTCGGAACTGGTCATCGCCGGCACCATACCCGACACCAGCCGCAGCATCGCCTATCGCCCGGCGCGGGTCGCCGGCCTGGCCGGGCTGGACGTGGCCGAAGACGAGCAGGCCGCCATCCTCACCCGCCTCGGCTTTGGCGTGGAGCGCGGCCAGGAGTGGCAGGTTTCCGTCCCGCCGTGGCGCCGCGATGTGGATGGCGAGGCTGATCTGGTGGAAGAAGTCGTGCGCATCCACGGGCTGGACAAGGTGCCGGCCACGCCGCTGCCGCGCCTGAGCGATGGCGTTGCCACCCCCACCGCCACCCCGTTGCAGCGCACCCAGCGCCGCCTGCGCCGTGTCGCCGCCAGCCGGGGCCTGGATGAGGCCATCACCTGGAGCTTCCTGCCGCCGGCCGACGCCGCTGCCTTTGGCGGCGCGGCCTTCGTGCTGGCCAACCCGATTTCGGCTGACATGGCCGCCATGCGCCCCAGCCTGCTGCCGGGTCTGCTGTCGGCCGCCGCGCGCAACATGGATCGCGGTGTGGCCGGCGTGCGGCTGTTTGAACTGGGCCAGCGCTATCTGGCCGATGGGGAGCGGCCGACCGCGGCCGTCCTGCTGGCCGGCGAGACCCGCGGGCGCGATTGGCGCAGCGGCGCAGGTGCCAAGCCCGATGCCTATGATGCCAAGGCCGAAGCGCTGGCGCTGCTCGCCGCACTGGGCGCACCGGTGCAGCGCCTGGCGGTCGTCGCCCCGGCGGATGGCTGGTGGCATCCTGGCCGCGCCGGCCGGCTGGTGCTGGGCAAGGTGGCCTTGGCCGATTTCGGCATCATCCACCCGCGCACATCGGCCGGGTTCGACGTGAAGGGCCCGGTGGCGGCGGTGGAGCTTTATCTCGACGCGCTGCCGCCCCGCAGCCGCAAGCGCGATCCGTGGGCGCCCAGCCCGCTGCTGCCATTGTCGCGCGATTTCGCCTTCGTGGTGGATGAAGGCCTGGCGGCCGACAGCCTGATCCGCGCCGTGGCGGGGGCAGACAAGGCGCTGATCACCAATGTCAGCCTGTTCGATCGCTATGCCGGCCCCGGCGTGGAGGCCGGCAAGATCAGCCTGGCCGTGGCCGTGACCCTGCAACCCACCACCGCCACCCTCACCGAAGCCGATATTGAAGCGGTGTCGGCCAAGGTGGTGGCGGCGGCGGCCAAGCTGGGGGCCAGCTTGCGCGGTTGATTGATATACTCACCCGGCCATGATATACATGCCGAATGCGGATATTGATTGACCTCCCTGACGACCAGTTGCGCGCGCTGGACACAATGGCGGAACGCAAGGGCTGGTCCCGCGCGCAGACTGTGCGGCAGGCCGTTGCCGATCTATTGCAACGGGATGCAGAAGAGGACCGGGCGGCATTGATGGCCAGCTTTGGGGCATGGAAGCATCGCGGGATGGATGGTTTGGCCTTTCAGCAATCGCTGCGGGCGGAATGGGACCGCCCTTGGGACAAGTCCGACGAGGACCATGACGGATCCAAAAGCGCGGCATGACCCCACAGAACACAGCCTGTTTCGACAGCTGCATCATCATCGATTTCCTGAATGACCGGCCGGAGGCCGCACGCCTTTTGACTGAAGTGCGCTGGCGGCTGATTTCCGTGCTGGTGAGAACGGAAGTGCTGGCCGGCGCCGTCACGGATCAGGAACGACGGGAGGCAATGGCGTTGTTGGCCAATTTTCAGGTCGTGGACGTCGATACGGCCATCGCCGATGACGCCGCGCGGTTGCGCCAGCAGCACCGGCTGAAAACCCCCGATGCCATCATTGCGGCCACCGCCGCCGCGCGGGGCCTGCCGCTGTTCACCCGCGATGCCGGCCTCGCCGCCGTGCCGGGGGCGCAATTGGCCTATTGATGCCTCTTTGCAGCCGCCGCTGCCTTGCCTATGAGGGATGGGAGCGGGCACCCTGGCCCCGCGTAGCCCTGCCCGGAGCCAATGGCCCCCTTTCCCTGGCTTGATCTCGGCATCATTGCCGGTCTGATCCTGCTCAATGGCTTTTTCGCCATGTCTGAACTCGCCATCGTGTCGGCGCGGCGGCCGCGCATGCGCGGGCTGGCCGAACGCGGATCAAGCGGGGCGAAGGCGGCGCTGACGCTGGCAGAAGATCCGGGCCGTTTCCTGTCGGGCGTGCAGATCGGCATCACCCTGGTGGGCATCATCAACGGCGCCTATTCCGGCGCCACATTGGCCCGACCGGTGGGCGATCGGCTGGCGGCGCTGTTCGGCCTGCCGGCGCACACCGCCGAGGAGCTGGGCTTTGCGGTGGTCATCGCCATTGCCACCTATCTTTCGCTGATTGTTGGCGAACTGGTGCCCAAGCAGTTCGCGCTGCGCAGCCCCGAAGCCATTGCGGTGCGCGTGGCCCCGGTCATGGCGCTGTTTGCCCGGTTCACCACGCCCTTCGTGTGGATGCTGGATCACAGCAGCCGGGCGGTGTTTCGCCTGTTGGGGCAAAGCCGCGATGCCGATCAATCGGTGACGGAGGAGGAATTGCGATCGGTGGTGGCCGATGCCACCAGCGCCGGGGTGATCGAGGCCGAAGAAAGCCAGATGATTTCCGGCATCATGCGGCTGGCCGACCGGCGGGTGCGCGGGGTGATGACCCCGCGCGGCGAGATTGACTGGATCGATGCCGATGCCGACGATGCCGAAGTGCGTGCCCAGCTGGCCGCCACCCCGCACAGCCGCCTGCTGGTGGCGCGTGGCAGCATCGATGACATCATCGGCGTGTTGCAGGCCCGCGATGTGGTGCAGGCCCTGATCGAGGGCCGGCCGTTGGACCTGGCGGCGCTGGCCCGGCCGGCGCCCGTGTTGCCCGATGTGCTGGATGCGGTGGACGCGCTGGGCACGTTGCGCGATGCCGATATCCCGATGGCGCTGGTGCATGATGAATATGGCCATTTCGAAGGCATTGTGACGCCGGCCGATCTGCTGGCGGCGATTGCCGGCGTGTTCCGCAGCGATGTCGATGATGCCAATGATCCGCCGGCGGTGGAACGGGATGATGGCAGCTGGCTGATATCGGGTTCACTGCCCGCCGATGAAATGGCCGACCGGCTGGGGCTCACATTGCCCGATACCGGCGATTATGACACGGTGGCCGGCCTGGCGCTGGAGCAATTGCAGCATCTGCCGGTCACCGGCGAGACCTTCACCCTGAGCGGCTGGCAGTTCGAGATCATCGACATGGATGGCCGCAAGATCGACAAATTGCTGGCCAGCCGGGTGCACGACACGCTGATCTGACGCGGGCGCCTATCCTTGCGATTTTTCCGTGCCGGCATAGGGCGGCACCGATGGCGCCACCGGATCGAACCGCACCCACAGCGCCACGCCGGCCGCGATCACAACCGCCACGGCCGCCGCCAGCAGGGCCGGCCGGCGCGGGCCAGCCGGGATGGCCGGGGCCAGCAGGGCCAGCGCCGGGATCAGCAGCGGCACCAGCGCGAACGGCATGGGCCCGCCGACGCCCAGAAAGGCGAAATGCGCCAGCTCGGCGGTGAGGGTGAGGCCGGGGATGGCCAGCAGCAGCGCCGGCAGCAGGTGCAGCCAGCCGATGGACCGGCCATCATGTTCCGGCCCCCACCAGGCGGCAAGCGCCAGGCCCAGTGTGGCCAGCAGCGCCGGCCAGGCAAAGATCGGCCCGGCGCCCGGCAGCAGGATCTGCACGGCCAGCGCATCGATCACGCAGAGCAGCACAAAGCTGAGCCAGCGATCCCACACCGTGCCGGCACCGGCGCTGGCGGTGAACAGCAGGGCCGCCAGCGCCGCCAGACCGGCGACAATCTCCAGCCGGGGCAGCGCCGCCAGCCGGTCATAATATTCCGCACCCACACTGCCCGACAGCAGGTTGAGCCCGAACATCAACAGCCCGGCGATGATCAGCGTGATCAGCAATTGGCCCAGCGCCAGCAGACTGCCGCTGCCGCTCCATTCACCGCGCCGCCACCAGGCCGCACAGCCCAGCAACAGCGCCGAAACGCCCACCAGCGCCCAGCCAAAGGCCGCCGGATAGACGATCAGGCCAAAGATCGGCGCGGTGGCAAACACCGCATTGGGCGCCCTGGCCGGCAGCACATCAGCCATCAGCAGGGCGCGGGTGATGCCCAGCGCGCTGTCGCCCAGATGCTGCAACGCCCCCTGTTCCAGCGCGTCCGGTGTCGCCAGCGGGCTGTGATAGGCCCAGGCTTCGCCGATGAAGGCAAAGTTCAGCCCGGCAATGCCGCGCAGCAGCACGGGGGTGAAATCGGTGTTGTTGGGCAGGCTTTCATACACGGTGACCGCCACGCTGCTGGCGGCCACGCCGGGCGTCGTCTGCCCCAGCAGGCGCACCAGTTCGCCATTGCCCGGCCCGGTCTGGAACATCATCGCCCGGCCGCCACCGCCGCGCGCTTCCAGATTGATCAGCACGCCGGTGCGCAGCGCGATCGGATCGGCCGCCGCGCCCGGCGCATAGATGGCGCGCGCGCCCACCAACCCCTGTTCCTCTGCATCGGTGAAGACCAGCACCAGATCGCGCCGCTGCGCCGCCGCCGGGATGGCCCGGGCGATTTCCAGCGCGGCGGCCACGCCGGCGATATCATCGGCAGCGCCGGGCGATGCGATCACCGAATCATGATGCGCCATCAACGCCACGGCTGGCAGGGCCGGATTGGCGCCCTTGCGCACCGCCACCAGGCTGATCGCCGGCTTGCTGGCATCGCCGCCCCGGCTGCTCAAGCGCTTGGCGGCATCGGCCGGCAACAGCGTTTCCACCCGGCGCACGGCAAAGCCCAAGCTGGCCAGCCGGCGTTCCAGATTCGCCACCACCCGGGCCGCCGCCGGCGAACCGGTTGGGTGCGGCACCGATGCCAACAGCCGCACATCGGCCATGGCGCGCCCGGCGCTGAACTGATCGGCAGGGGCCGTGTGGGGCAAGGGCGTCGGCACCTGCACCCGCAGGATCGCCCAGGCCAGCCCGGCCAGCAGGGCGAGCGCGAACAGCGGCCAGCGGTTCATGCCCCCAGCTTCTGCGCCTGGGCAAAGGCCAGATCGGCCAGCGTTTCAAAGCCTTCCGCCGATTTTTTCGCATGGGCGCTGGTGGCGGTGCCACGGATCACCCGGCCCTTGATGCCGTGGATGATCCCGGCCAGCCGGAACATGTTGTAGGCCACGTAAAAATCAATGTCGGCAATGCCGTCACGCCCGGTGCGCCGGCAATAGGCATCGATATATTCGGCTTCCGTCGGCAGCCCCAGCGCCGCCAGATCATTGCCCACCAGCCCGGTCGTGGTGCTGGGCGGCATGCGATACATCATCAGATGATAGGAAAAATCCGCCAGCGGATGCCCCAGGGTGGACAATTCCCAATCCAGCACCGCCAGCACCTTGGGTTCGGTGGGGTGGAAGATCATGTTGTCACAGCGATAATCGCCGTGCACCACCGAAACCTCATCGCCGGCCGGGATGTTGGCGGGCAGCCATTCCACCAGCCGGTCCATCGCCGCATAGCGGCCGGCGTCAACATCTTCCAGATATTGCTTGCTCCACCGGCCGATCTGGCGGGCGAAATAATTGCCCGGCTTGCCGAAATCGCTGAGCCCGGCCTTCTCGACATCGATCATGTGCAGTTCGGCCATCGTGGCGTTCATGGCATCGAAATAGGCGCGGCGTTCTTCTTTCGGCACGGATGGGAAGGTCGTGTCCCAGATCACCCGGCCGTCCACACAGTCCATGATATAGAACCAGGTGCCGATCACCTCATTGTCCTGGCACAGGCCAAAGGTGCGGGCAGCCGGAAAACCCTGGGCGTGCAGCGCGGTGATCACCCGGTATTCGCGGTCCACCGCATGGGCCGATGGCAGCAGCACGCCCGGCGGCTTGCGGCGCAGCACATAGTTCTGGCCCGGCGTGATGAGCTTGTAGGTCGGGTTGGACTGCCCGCCCTTGAACTGTTCGATGGTCAGCGGCCCGGCATAGCCGTCCACATTGGCCGCCATCCATTCGTGCAGCCGGCCCGCATCAATCTCCTGGCCGGCCCGCACCGCACTGGTGCCCGAAAATTGCTCCTGCCGCTCGCTCATGCCCGTCTCCCCAACCATGGCGGCGGCGCTTCTCAGGCGGATTTGCCGATATCCCGCCGGAAATGGCCGCCGTGCCACCTGATCTTGCGAATAGCCGCATAGGCCAGCGCGCGCGCCTCGGAAATATCATGGCCCAGCGCCGTGATGTTGAGCACGCGGCCGCCCGCCGCCACCAGCCGGCCAGCCTCGCTCAGGCGGGTGCCGGCATGAAACACCGTCACGCCCAACGCTTCGGCGGCGTCGACACCATCGATCACCGTGCCCGCCACCGGCGCCCACGGGTAACCATTGGCGGCCATCACCACCGTCACGGCGGCATCCTTGCTGAACTGCGGCTCAACATCGGCCAGATGGCCGGTGGCCGCCGCCCACAGCAATTCCACCGCATCGCTGGCCAGCCGCAGCATCAGCACCTGCGCTTCCGGATCGCCCAGCCGCACATTATACTCGATCAGCATCGGGCCATCCGCCGTCAGCATCAACCCGGCATAGAGAAAGCCCTGAAACGGCGTGCCGCGCGCCTTCATCGCCGCCAGCGTGGGCTGCACGATCTCGGCCATCGCCCGTTCGATCAGATCGGGCGTCAGCCGTGGGCTGGGCGAAATCGCGCCCATGCCGCCGGTGTTTGGCCCCTGATCATCATCGCGCAGCCGCTTGTGATCCTGTGCGGTGGGCAGCAGCCGCACCGTTTCGCCATCGGTGAGGATGAACAGGCTGGCTTCCGGCCCTTCCAGACATTGTTCCACCACCACCGGGCCATGGATTTCGGCCAGCGCGGCCAGCCCTTCCTCGTTGGATTCGGCCACCGTCACGCCCTTGCCGCCGGCCAGGCCGTCGGCCTTCACCACCACCGGCAGCGGGTGCACGGCCACATAATGATGGGCTTCGGCGGCATCGGCAAAGCGGCGGAACCGCGCCGTGGGAATGCCATGTTCGGCGCACAAATCCTTGGTGAAGCCCTTGGAGGCTTCCAGCTGCGCCGCTGCTGCCGACGGCCCCAGCACCGGCACGCCGGCCGCCCGCAACGCATCGGCCACGCCCGCCACCAGCGGCGCTTCGGGGCCAACCACCACCAGGCCGATGCTGCGTTCGCGCACCAGCGCCAGCACGGCGGCGCCATCGGTGATGCTGATGCCCACGCAATCGGCCACTTGCGCAATGCCGGCATTGCCCGGGGCGCAGATCAGCGCGGCGCAGCGCGGGGACTGGCGCAGCCGCCAGCAGATCGCATGTTCGCGCCCGCCGCCGCCCAGCACCAAAATATTGAGGGAATCGGGGCACATGCTCATGACCTTGCCATAACATGCCAAAATGTCGCGGCAAGCGGCTTTGCCGGCGGGCGCGGCGGGTTTATGGAATAGGGGTGAGCGAGAACACCCCAGAATATAGCGTTTCCGAAATTGCCGGCGCCATCAAGCGCACGGTGGAAACCGCCTTTGGCCAGGTGCGGGTGCGCGGTGAGCTGTCGCAATTCCGCCGCCAGGCCAGCGGCCACTGGTATGGCCGGCTGAAAGATGAGCGCGCCGTGCTGGAACTGGCGATGTGGAAGGGCGTCGCCGCGGGCCTCAGCTTCCGCCCCGAAGACGGGATGGAGGTGATCGCCACCGGCAAGCTCACCACCTATCCCGGTGGCTCGCGCTATCAATTGATCATCGATCGGCTGGAACCGGCCGGGGTCGGCGCGCTGCTCGCCCAGATCGAGGCGCGGCGGCTGAAGCTGCAAGCCGAAGGCCTGTTCGATCCGGCGCGCAAGCAGCCGCTGCCCTGGTTGCCCGATGTCATCGGCGTGGTGACCAGCCCCACCGGCGCCGTGATCCGCGACATTCTCCACCGGCTGGCGGACCGTTTTCCGCGCCGGGTGCTGGTGTGGCCGGTGGCCGTGCAGGGCGAGGCGTCGGCCGGGCAGGTCGCCGCCGCCATTGCCGGGTTCAACGCCCTGCCCGCCGGCGGGCCGATCCCGCGCCCCGATCTGATCATCGTGGCGCGCGGCGGCGGCAGCATCGAGGATCTGGCGGCGTTCAACGAGGAGATCGTCGTGCGCGCCGTCGCCGCCAGCCGCATCCCGCTGATCAGCGCGGTGGGGCATGAGACGGACACGACCCTGATCGATTATGCGTCGGACTGGCGCGCCCCCACCCCCACGGCGGCAGCCGAACGCGCCGTGCCGGTGCGGGCCGAACTGGCGGCCAGCCTGTCGATGCTGCACGGCCGGCTGGACGGCGCGGTGGTGCGCGGCTGGAAATTGCGCCGCGAACGCAGCATTGGCCTCTCCCGCCGACTGCCGCAGCCGCGCAACCTGATCGGGCTGGCGGCCCAGCGTGTTGATGATCTGGCCACCCGCCTGCCCACCGCGCTCACCGGCCGGCTGGCCCAGGTTGGCCTGCGCGTCACCACCGCCGCCGCCCGGCTGCGCCCCGCGCTGTTGCTGGCCCGGCTGGACCGCAGTGTCGAGCGGCTGGCCGGCAGCGCGGCGCGGCTGGCCCCGGCGCTGGCCCGGCCGCTGAATGCCGATGCCCAGAAACTCGCCCGGTCCGGCGCCGCCCTGCGGCCCTTCCTGATCGAACAGCGCCTCGCCGCCGCCAGCACACGGCTGGAACAGGCGGGCCGAATGCTGGCCAGTCTGGGGCCGGAACAGGTGCTGGCCCGCGGCTATGCCATTGTCACCGGGCCGGATGGCCATGTTGTGGCCTCGGCCGGCGCCGCCGCCAGCCATGCGCGCTTGACGATCCGCTTTGGTGATGGCGAAACGCCGGTTTATACCAGCCCACCGCCCAAGCCCGTTCAGGGGAGTTTGTTCTGATGCTCGATCGTTTTGGCCGCGCCGCCAAGCTCCACTATGAATCGGGCAGTTATCGCGTGCTGCAATCGGGCGATCATGTGCTGTGCGCCGTCACCCAGCAGCGCATCCCGCTGGCCGCCCTGCGCTACTGGAGCCACGAGTTGCAGGAAGCTTATTTCAACGCCGATATCGCCAGCAACCGCTATGCCGAACTGCGCGCCAAGGGTGTGCTTCCGGGATGAAATTGCTGGCGATCCCGCTGCTTCTGGCCGGCGCCGGCATCACTGCCGCCGCCAGCCCGTTGCCGCTGGTGATCGCCGAACCCCTGGTGGCGCGGCAGGGCGAATTGCTGCGCGGGGTGCTGCCGCCGGGCAGCCGGGCGCTCACGCTGGATGATGCCCCCGTTACCTTCACGCCCGATGGCCATTATATGCTGGGCATTGATCGCGATGCCACCGGCAGCCGCCGCATGGCCTGGGTCACCCCCGATGGCCGCAGCGCCAGCCGCACCCTGACCATCACGCCCGGCACCTGGGACATTGATCGCCTGCCGGCCCGGCTGGTGAACCAGAATCCCAATGCCGCGCCCAACCCGGCGTGGGAGGCGCTGCGCAAGGCCGAAACCGATGCGATCAAGGCCGCCCGCGTTGAGATCACGCCCTGGCCCTTCTGGCAGTCGCCGCTGCAATGGCCGGCCGTGGGCCGTATTTCCGGCGTGTTCGGATCGCAGCGCATCTATGGTGAACGGGCGGCCGCCTTTCACGCCGGGCTGGATATCGCCGCGCCGCATGGCACGCTGGTGAAGGCGCCGCTGCCCGGCATCGTGCGGCTGGCCAGCGACGGGCCGTTCAGCCTGGAAGGCAATATCATCATCCTCGATCACGGCCAGGGCCTGCATTCCGCCTTCCTGCACCTCTCGCGCATCCTGGTGAAAGAGGGCGAGATCGTCGCCCAGGGCCAGGACATCGGCCGCATCGGCACCACCGGCCGATCCACCGGCCCACATCTGCACTGGGGGATGACCCTTGCGGGCGTGAAGATTGATCCGCAGCCCTTGTTGCCCCCCATGCCCACCGAAAGCCGCCAAGCGAATGACTGAAACCGATATGCCGGCGCTGTTTGCCTTGAACCCGATGCTGAACCGGCCGGCGATTGCCGCCGCCCTGCAGGAAAACCGGCTGGTGCAGGTGGAGGATTTTCTGGAGGCCGCCTCGGCCGAGGCGCTGTGGCAGGTGCTGTCGCAACAGACACCCTATGGCCTGGCCTGGGCCGGTGATGGCCAGCCCGGCGGGCAGCATCTGCGCCCCGAACAATTGCGCGCCATGCCGGCCGAACAAAAGGCCCAGATGGGCAATGCCGCCGCCAATGCGGCTGCGAACGGGCGCTTTGCCTTCCTCTATGGCCAATATCCGCTGGTGGAGGCCTATACCCAGCAATGGCACCCCGGCCACCCGCTGTATCAGTTGCTGGAAGAGATCAACGCCCCGCCCAGCCTGGAGTTCGCCCGCGCGGTGTCCGGCCATGGCGATATCGTCAAGGCCGATGCCCAGGCCACGGTCTATGCCGCCGGGCATTTCCTCACCGATCATGATGATCTGGTCGAGGTGGAGGGCCGGCGGCTGGCCTATGTGCTCAATCTGGCCAAGGACTGGAAGCCGGATTGGGGCGGCTATCTCAACTTCATGGACATCAAGGGCAATGTGCTGGCCGGTTTCATGCCGCGCTTCAACACGCTGAACCTGTTTCTGGTGCCGCTGCGCCACAATGTGTCCCATGTGCCGCCGTTCGCGCCGATGGGCCGCTATGCCATCACCGGCTGGTATCGCAACAAATGACGCTGGCGCTGGCCGCGGGCATTGATGTGGCGGCGGCCGCCGCTGCCTTTGCACGCGATGGCCATGTGCGCCTGCAGCCGTTCATGGCCGAAAGCGCCGCCATCGCCTGCCTGGCCGAAATGAAGGGCCGCGAGGATTGGGTGCAGGTGGTCAACAGCGGCAGCAAGGTGTTTGACCTCACCCGCGCCGCCCGCGCCGCGATGACGGCGCAGCAGCGCGAGGGGCTGGAACAGGCGGTGCTGGCGGGCGCGCAAAGCGGGTTCCAGCACCGATATGAGGCGCTGCGCCTGCCCGATGGCCATGCGGCGGTGCCAGACGGCGGTTCGCTGATCGCCGGCTGGCCGGCCTTTCTGTCCGCCGGCCCGGTGCGCGACCTGCTGCGGGCGATCACCGGCAAGGCCGATATCGGCTTCGCCGATGGCCAGGCCACCGCCTACTCCCCCGGCGATTTCCTCACCGGCCATGATGATGATGTGCCCGGCAAGCACCGCCGCGCCGCCTATGTGTTCAGCCTCAACCCGGTGTGGCGGGTGGAATGGGGCGGGCTGCTGCTGTTCCATCAGGGCGAAAACCGCGTGCGCGGCGTGGCCCCGGCGTTCAACAGCCTCGATCTGTTTGCCGTGCCCCAGATGCACAGCGTGTCGATGGTGACGGGGTCCGTGCCCAACCGGCGCTATGCCATCACCGGCTGGCTGCGCGCCAACGGCTGACCTTATTCGTTGATGCGCCGCACCCGCACCGCGATCTGGCCATCGACATTGGCCAGATAGCTGCCCGCCACGGCGCGGCGGATGCGGATCTTCATGCCGGCACGCGGATCGCGCGCCATGGTCTTGCCCTCGGTCATCACCCACAGGCTGCCATCATCCAGCGCAAAGCTCCAAAAGCCGGGGCGCGATTGCCGGGCCGATGTCAGCACCGCCTCGATCTCGCTCACCACGCCGCGCTCGTCCTGCTTGTCGCCGCTGTCGTCGTCATCCTTGCCGAACAGGTTGAAGCTGGGCAGCGCCAGGCCAAACAGGCTGCGCTTGGCCTTCTTCACATCCTCCTTGTCGGCAACCATCACCTCGCGCTTCTCAACGCCGCTGGCCAGCGCCGCCACGCTGGCATCGAAACAGGCCAGCCGCGCGGCGGCATCCGTCAGCGCCCGGCAGTCGAGCAATTTCTGCACCACCGCCGGCGGGGCCTTGGGCGGCTTGTCGGCCGCACGGGCCGCCGGGGCTGCCATCAGCAGCATGATCATCAGGCCTGCCCGCATTGGTCGGCTCCCCCTGGTTGTTCGAACAACGTTATGGCTCCGATATGGCATTGCCAAGCCCGGTGACAACAGGCCATGAACAACGGCCAGAGGAGAGGACCCGATGAAATCCGCGATTTTTGCCGCCGCGCTGCTGCTTTCGGGTGCCGCGCTGGCCCAGACACCCACCATGGCGCCCGATATCGGCCCCAAATTCAACGCCGTCACCCCCGCAGCCGATTATGTGCGGCGCGAAGTGATGATCCCGATGCGCGACGGGGTGGGCCTGTTCACCGTGGTGGTGATGAAGAAGGGCACCAGCGCCGGGCCGATCCTGCTCACCCGCACGCCTTACAACGCCGGCAAGGCCACCGCCCGCAACCCCAGCCAATCCATCACCGAAATCCTGCCGGTGGCCGACAAGGAACTGGTGGAGGATGGCTATATCCGGGTGTATCAGGATGTGCGCGGCATCAACAAATCCGAAGGCGATTATGTGATGACCAGGCCCCTGCGCGGGCCGCTCAATCCCACCGCCGTCGATCACAGCACCGATGCCTGGGACACGATCGACTGGCTGGTGAAGAATGTGCCGGAAACCAATGGCCGCGTTGCCATCACCGGTTCCTCCTATCCCGGTTTCACCAGCCTGATGGCGCTGGTCGATCCGCACCCGGCCTTGAAGGCCGCCGTGCCGATGTCGCCCATGGTCGATGGCTGGATGGGGGATGACTGGTTCCACAACGGCGCCTTCCGCCAGACCATGCTGGATTATTTCACCGGCCAGACCGCTTCCAAAAGCGGCGGCGACCCGGTCGCCATGGGCCGGCGCGACTATTATGCCGAGTTTCTCAGCGCCGGGTCCGCCGGCGGCTATGCCCGCAAATATGGGCTGGAGGCGCTGCCCGGCGTGAAAAAGCTGATGGAGCACCCGGCCTATGACGCCTGGTGGCAAGGCCAGGCGCTGGACCGGATCTTGGCCGCCCGGCCGCTGACCGTGCCAACCATGCTGGTGGTGGGCCAATGGGACCAGGAAGACAGCTATGGCGCGCCCGCCGTCTATCGCGCGCTGGAACCCAAGGACAAGGACAACACGCTGTTGTCGCTGGTCATCGGGCCGTGGCGCCATTCGGGCGTCAACTATGATGGCTCCGGGCTGGGCGTGCTCAAGTTCGAAGGCGATACCGGCCTGCAGTTCCGCCGCAATGTGATGAAGCCGTTTCTGGACAGCCATCTGAAGGCGGGCGCACCGGCGTTCAACACGCCGCCGGTGTTCACCTATGCCGTGGGGGCCGACAAATGGCAGCGGCATGACCGTTTCCCGGCCGGTGACACGGTCAATCTCTATCTCGATGACCGCTTCAGCCTGTCGCTGAACCAGCCCTCGGCCAAGGCGGCGCATGATGATTATGTCTCCGATCCCGCCCATCCGGTGCCGTTCGTGCCGGTGCCGGTGAATGTGCGCGACCGCGCCACCTGGGGCCCGTGGCTGGCGAGCGATCAGCGCCACGCCAGCACGCGGCCCGATGTCGTCACCTATGTGTCCGCGCCGTTGAAGGCCCCGCTGCAGATCCACGGCCAGCCGGAAGCCAATCTGTTCGCCAGCACGTCGGGCACGGACAGTGACTGGGTGGTGAAGCTGATCGATGTGTTCCCCGAGGAAAACAGCGAGAAGCCCGATCTGGCCGGGCTGCAACTGGGGATTGGCATGGAAATCTTCCGCGGCCGCTATGTGAAAAGCTTTGAAAAGCCCGAAGCGCTCATCCCCGGCAAGGCCGAGCGTTACCGCTTCCTGCTGCCCGGCGTGAACCATGTCATCCCGGCCGGGCACCGGATCATGGTGCAGGTGCAATCCAGCTGGTTCCCGCTCTATGACCGCAACCCGCAAACATTTGTGCCCAACATCTTCAACGCCGCGCCGGGCGACTATCAAAAGGCCACCCAGGGCGTGTGGCGCGATGCGGTGCGGCCCAGCCATATCGCCATTCCGGTGGTGGGCGGTGCGGCGGCAGCCCGTGCTGCCTTGGCCCAATGATCTGCAACAGGGGAACCATAATATGTTGACGGCTTATCCACTCACCACATTGGCGCTGATCGCGGCGCTGATCGTCTATTTCGGCCTGGGCGTCGTGGTGGGCGGCGCACGCGCCAAATATGGCGTGCCCGCCCCGCAACCTGGCGGCCATCCGGAGTTTGACAAGCGCAACCGCGTGCACATCAACACGCTGGAACAACTGGCGCTGCTGGTGCCCGCCGTGATCGTGGCCGCGCCGGTGATCGGCGATCTGGTCACCGCCGGCCTCACCGCCGTCTGGTCCTTGGGCCGCCTCCTCTATGCCCGCGCCTATTATGCCGATCCGGCCAAGCGCGGTCCCGGCTTTGGCCTCACCTTCTTCCCCACGCTGATCATGCTGGGTGCCGGCATCTGGGGCGGGATTTCCGGCCTGATCTGAGCACCCACAAAAGGGGGGCTGGCGCTGCCCCGCCGGCCCTGTCAGGCTCTCCCAAAATCACAACAAGGGGAGTGGATGATCATGGGTGCATTGAGCGGACGGGTGGCGTTTGTGACCGGGGCTGCCAGCGGCATCGGCCGCGCATCGGCCATCGCACTGGCGGCCGAAGGCGCGATCGTGTTTGCCACCGATATCGATGCCCCCGGTGGCCGCGAGACGGTGGCGATGATCGAAGCCGCTGGCGGCCAGGCGAGTTTTCGCGGCCAGGATGTGGTGGAAGAGGCGCGCTGGGCCGAACTGGTGACGCGCGTGATGGACCTCTATGGCCGGCTCGACATATTGGTGAACAATGCCGGCATCGGCACATCCGGCCTGATCACCGAGGTGACGCTGGAGCAGTGGAACCGGCAGATGGACATCAATGTCACCAGTTGCTTCCTCGGCATCAAGCATGCGTTGCCGGCGATGCGCAGCGCCCGGCCAGATGGGCATGTTGGCGGTTCGATCATCAACATCAGTTCGGTGGCCGGGCTGGGCGGTTCGGCCGGCATGTCGGCCTATTGCGCCAGCAAGGGCGCGGTGCGGCTGCTCAGCAAGGCGGTGGCGATGGAATGCGCCGCCATGAAGGATGGCATCCGCTGCAACAGCGTCCACCCCGGCATCATCGACACGCCGATCTGGCAGAAGCTCGACACCTCGGGCGCGCTGGCGTCATCGGTGCCCGATGCGGTGCCGCCCGGTGCCAATGCGCTGGACGTCAATCTGATCGGCGCCGGCGCCCCGGTGGGCTATCCCGGCCGGCCAGAGGATATCGCCGCCGGCGTGGTCTTCCTTGCCAGCGACGCCAGCCGCTACATGACCGGCGCTGAACTGGTGATCGACGGCGGCTGGACGGCTCATTGATGGGGCATTGCAGCGGCCACCGCGCCCGGCCTTGTGCCCACCGCGGTGGCCCATCTGGTCACCGATGCGGGATTTTTGGCCACCAGCCTGGCCAAAGCACCGGAAAATCCGGGCTTTTTGCCGGGCTGGATGGCGGCCGAATCCATCAGCATCACCCCACCCGACACCCACGACGGTCTGAAAATTCAGCGTTCTGAACAGCTTGAGCGGTGCGCTGTCCTACACCCCGCCCAATGTGCCATGATCAGGCGTTCTTTGACCTGTCGGAAACCGCTGCAGCGCCCGGGACTGGCCCTAGGGCGTCACGCGCAGCACCCGGCCGCCGGGTTTGGCATCGGCGCCATCATCGGTGGTCAGCCACACCGCGCCATCCGGCGCCACCCGCACATCGCGGATGCGGCCCTTCAATGACGGGAAGATGCGGTGTTGCCCCAGCACGCGACCGGCGGCATCCAGATCGATGCGCCGAACCTCTTGCGCGGCCAGCGCACCCACGATCAGATCGCCGTTCCACGCCGGCCACAACGCGCCGCGATACACCGCCAGCCCGGACGGCGCGATGGATGGCACCCAGACGACTTTGCCATCGATCATGCCCTTGTAGCGCTGGAACGGGCTGATGGTGGCGCCGCTGTAATCCTTGCCGAAGGTCGCCACCGGCCAGCCATAATTGCCGCCGCGCACGATCAGGTTGATCTCGTCGCCGCCCTGCGGGCCATGTTCATGTTCCCACAGGCGGCCGGTGACAGGATCAACCGCCAGCCCCTGCGGGTTGCGGTGGCCATAGCTCCAGATGCTGGCCTGCGCGCCCTTCACGCCCACACACGGGTTGCCGGCCAGCGCCCGGCCATCATCGGCCAGCCGCACGATCTTGCCCAGGCCCGATTGCAGCCGCTGCGCCTGCTCGCGATAATCAAAGCCATCGCCGGTGGTCATCACCAGGCTGCCATCGGGCAGAAACGCCATCCGCCCGCCGAAATGCACCGGCGTGTCCTTGGCAGGGCCCACCTGAAAGATCGTTCGCACCTCGGTCAGGCGGTTGCCGTCCAGCCGGGCCCGGGCAATGCGGGTGAAATTGCGATCGCGCGTGCCCGCCGCATAGGACAGGTAAATCCAGCGGTTGCGGGCAAATTGCGGGTGCAGCACCACGTCGAACAGCCCGCCCTGGCTGCGCAGGAACACGGGGGGCACGCCGGCAATCGGCTGCGGCGGCTTGCCCGGCTCCAGCCTCAGCAGCCGCCCGCTGCGTTCCGTCACCAGCACAGCCGGACTGGCCGGCAGGAAGGCAATGCTCCACGGGTGATCCAGTCCGGCTGCAATTTCAGTGACTTGCTCGGCCTGAACGGCAGCCGGCAGCAAGGCGCTCATTAATAAACCTTGAGATATGGTTGACAAATTCACGAATCATTCCCTAAACACATGGCGTAGCTTGGTATAAACGTCAGGCCGTGAACAAGGGTAGTGGTCGATGCGCGGCAAAGAGATGGTGAAGACCGGCCCGGCTTGGGCAACCGCCGTTCTGGCGACGACGGTCCTTGCCTGCCTGATCCAGAGCTGGCTGGTGCAGTCGGGCCTGAGTGATCTTGGGGTCGATATCCCGCCGGGCCTCGCGCTGGAAACGGCGATCGCCGATATCACCGGCATGGCACTGCCCGTGCTGATGGTGTTCGGTCTGGCGCTGGCGCTGGCCTTTGGCGCTGCCGCCTGGCTGAAACCGCGCATGCCGATGCTGGCGCCGATTGCCTGGCCGCTGGCTGGCGCGGCGGCTGTGGCCACGGCCCTGGGCCTGATGCACGTGCAGTTTGAAATGACTCCGCTGGCCGGTGCCCGCGGCAGCGATGGCTTCATGCTCTTCTGTGCCGCTGGCGCCTTTGGCGGCCTGATTTTTGATTGGCTGCGCCCGCGCTGAACTTTTCCGGCCGCACACACTTGTGTTGCCGTAATGCAACACCATATCCTGTGTGAACAGGAGTGTTGGCCCCATGAACCTCGAGAAATTCAGCGATCGCGCCAAGGGTTTTCTGCAATCCGCTCAAACGGTTGCGATCCGGAACAATCACCAGCGTGTCGCACCCGAGCATGTGCTGAAAGCGCTGCTGGAGGATGATCAGGGCCTGTGCACCGGCCTGATCAAGGCCGCGGGCGGCACCCCGGCCACTGCCTTGCAGCTCACCGATCAGGCCCTGGCCAAGATCGCCCAGGTCTCTGGCAGCGGTGCCCAGTCGCTGAGTTGGGACAATGACACGGTGCGCATGCTCGACAGCGCCGAACAGATCGCCACCAAAGCCGCTGACAGCTTCGTCACCGTCGAACGGCTGCTGGTCGCGCTGGCGCTGGCCACCACCACCGAAGCCGGCAAGGCGCTGAAGGCTGCGGGCGTCTCCGCCCAGGCTCTCAATGAAGCCATCAACACGGTGCGCCGCGGCCGCACCGCCAACAGCGCCGGCGCCGAAGACAGTTTTGATGCGCTGAGGAAATTCGCCCGCGATCTCACCGAAGCCGCCCGCGCCGGCAAGCTTGACCCGGTGATCGGCCGTGACGAGGAAATCCGCCGCACCATCCAGGTGCTGGCCCGCCGCACCAAGAACAACCCGGTGCTGATCGGTGAGCCGGGCGTTGGCAAGACCGCCATTGCCGAAGGCCTGGCCCTGCGCATTGCCAACGGCGACGTGCCCGATGGCCTGAAGGACAAGCGCCTGATGGCGCTCGACATGGGCGCGCTGATTGCCGGCGCCAAATATCGCGGCGAGTTTGAAGAGCGGCTGAAGGGCGTGCTCGACGAAGTG
>CAZHTW010000044.1:0-20751 GCA_964535865.1 uncultured Sandarakinorhabdus sp.
ATATAGGCGTGCAGCTGCAGATAGAGGCCGTTCATCAGCCGCAGCGGCTTGAACTGATCCTCGGTGATTTCATTGCGCAGCCGGCGGGCCACCTGGTCCTTGAACTCGGCGACACGGGCATCAACGATGGCCTGATCATATTGGTCGTAGCGGTACATCAGATGACATCCGTCGAGAGGCTGCCGCGCGCGAGATCGGCGCGGACGCTGGGGCCGGAGGCGCGCACGCGCTCGCGGGTGGTGGTGGGGATCCAGTGGCCGGGTTCACCGGTCACTTCGATCAGGGCCGGATCGTTGATGCGTTCGGCGGCGACCAGTTGGGCCACCAAGGCCTCGCCCTCATCGCCGATGGCAACGGCATCGCGGATCAACGGGCTCCAGTCGCTGCCGGTCCACCACAAGACATCGCCGGTTTCCAGGCGGTTGCCGGTTAGGATACGGGGCATGGGGTTTCACTTTCCTGTGCAAGATCAAGACTGTTGTTCAGGCCCAGCGTGGCGACATCGCCGACCACGATCAGCGCCGGGGAGGCGATGGCTTCGCGCGCCACCAGCCCGGCCAGATCGGCGAGCAGGCTGTTCACGCGGCGCATGCCGGGCTGGGTGGCGCGTTCGATCACCGCCACCGGCGTGTCGGGCGCCAGGCCATCGGCCATCAGCTTTTCTGCAATCGGCGCGGCGCCGGCGAGGCCCATGTAGATCACCAGCGTGCGGCCCTTGCCGGCCAGTCCGGCCCAATTCTGCTCGGCCAGGCCGCGGCATTCACCCGCCACGAAGCTGACGATGGAGGCATGATCGCGGTGGGTGAGCGGCATCTGCACGGCGCTGGCGGCGCCATTGGCGGCCGAAATGCCGGGGACGACCACCACCGCCACGCCGGCGGCGATGCAGGCATCCACTTCCTCGCCACCGCGGCCGAAGATGAAGGGATCGCCGCCCTTCAGCCGCACGACCGTATGGCCGGCGCGGGCTTCTGCCACCAGCAACTGGCCGATCTCATCTTGCGGCAGCGTGTGGCGAGCGCGGCGCTTGGCCACCGAGATACGGCGAGCATGGGCCGGAATCAGATCCAGCACGTCGGCACCGACCAACCCATCGAGCACCACCACATCGGCCACCGCCAACGCGCGGACGGCGCGCACGGTCAACAGATCAGCGGCACCAGGGCCGGCACCAACCAGGAGGACTTTGCCGGAAGCAGATTGAAAATCCATGCGCCACCCATGCCGCAAGCGGCGTCACGGGTGGAGCAAGGCTTTCTTTGGGCCGGCCTAGCTGGCGTTTGGTCTCAATCGTTGCCGAAGGTGCGCTGCCACCAGCCCTTGCGCGGCGGCGGGGCCGGCTCGCTGGGCGGTTCGACTGCCACCGGCGCCGGCTCGGAGGCAACTTCGGCCACCGGTTCAGCAGCGACGGCTTCCACCGGCGCAGCCTCTGCGTCGGCCGGTTTGCGACGGCTGCGCTTGGGCTTGGCCGGCGTGGCTTCAGCGACAGGTTCGGGTTCCGGCGCTTCAACCACTGCCTCGGCTGGCGCTTCGGCGGCCTTGCGGCGGCTGCGCTTGGGCTTGGCAGGGGCGACCTCGGGTGCGACTTCGGGTGCGGGTGCGAATTCGGGTTCTGGGACCGGCGGCTCGGCCGGGGCAGCGTCCACCACGGCCGCATCGCCCTTCTTGCGGCGGCTGCGCTTCGGCCGTTCGGCCGGGGCTTCGGTCACCACGACTTCCGGTGCGGCTTCGGCGCTGTCTTCGCTTTCGGCCGCTTCCGCTTCGCTCACGGGTCCACCGGCACGATCACCGGCACCACCGCGACGGCCGCGACGGCCACGCCGACGCCGCTTGCGCTTGCCACCATTGTCGCCACTTTCGCTGCCGGCATCATCCTCATCATCGCCGCCATCAGCCTGGGCTGCATCGCTGCGCCCATCGTCGTCACCATGGTCGTCATCGGCGCGCTCATTGTCCCGCGACTCCTCATCGTCGCCGGCCTGGTCGCTGGTCTGTTCTTCGCCATCCTCGCGGCGGCCACGGCCACGGCGGCGGCGGCGGCCGCGGCCACGGCGACCATCATCGCCGCGTTCCCCGCGTTCGGCACGCTCTTCGCCGTCGTCACCGTCATCGCCATCGCTGTCGACGGCTTCGGGCTCATCCTCGGCCAGCTTCACGACCGGCGGCAACGGGCTCATCTCCACGCGCTTCGACGGCGGCGGGCCGCCGGCATCAATCTCGAAATTCGGGCCGATCAGTGAATCATCCGGGCGGGTGACGATCGACACGCCATACAGCTCTTCCAGTTCGGCCAGTTCGATGCGCTTGCGGTTCAGCAGATAGACCGCCACTTCCTCGCCTGCACGCAGGCTCAGATCGCTGTGGCGACCACGCAGTGCTTCGGCTTCCAGCGCCCGCAGCGCCGCCAGCGCCGCCGATGCCACCGAACGCACCATGCCGGTGCCTTCGCACATCGGGCACACATGCGTGGAGGCCTCCAAAATGCCGGTGCGCAGTCGCTGCCGGCTCATTTCCATCAGGCCAAAGCTGGAGATGCGGCCGATCTGCACGCGGGCGCGATCATTCTTCAGCGCCTCTTTCATGGCCTTTTCCACCTTGCGGGTGTTGGAACCATTTTCCATGTCGATGAAATCGATCACCACCAGCCCGGCCATGTCGCGCAGGCGCAGCTGGCGGGCGATTTCGTCGGCAGCTTCCAGGTTGGTCTTGGTCGCGGTTTCCTCGATGCCATATTCGCGCGTCGAGCGGCCGGAGTTGATGTCGATCGACACCAAAGCTTCGGTGGGGTTGATGACCAGATAGCCGCCGGATTTCAACTGCACCACCGGCTGGTACATGCCCTCCAGTTGGCCTTCGACGCCAAAGCGCTGGAACAGCGGCACTGTGCCTTCATATTCCACCACACGCGGTGAATGGGTGGGCATCAGCATGGACATGAAACGGTGCGCGGCCTCAAAGCCGCCACGGCCTTCCACCAGCACCTGTTCGATGTCGCGATTGTAGATATCGCGGATCGCCCGCTTGATCAGGCTGCTGTCCTCATGGATCAGCGCCGGGGCCTGGCTGGCCAGCGTCTTCTCGCGAATTTCGTCCCACAGGCGGGTGAGATAATCGAAATCGCGGCGGATATCAGCCGCACTGCGCTTCAGTCCGGCGGTGCGCACGATGGCGCCCATGCCGTTTGGCAGGTGCAGATCGGCCATCACCTGCTTCAGGCGCTTGCGGTCAGCCGGGTTGGAAATCTTGCGGCTGATGCCACCGCCATGCGCGGTGTTGGGCATCAGCACGCAATAGCGGCCGGCCAGGCTGAGATATGTGGTGAGCGCCGCACCCTTGGAGCCACGCTCTTCCTTCACCACCTGGATCAGCATCACCTGGCGGCGGCGGATGACCTCCTGGATCTTGTACCGGCGGCGCAGCGCCATGCGCTTGCGGCGCAGCGCTTCGGATGGTTCGTCATGTTGACCGCCGGCTTCCTGCACATCATCGCCGTCATCATGGTCGTCATCATGGCCATGTTCTTCGGCAACCAGTTCGGCCTCTTCGCGCAGCAGGGCGTCGCGATCTTCCTTGGGGATCTGGTAATAATCCGGGTGGATTTCGCTGAAGGCCAGGAAGCCATGGCGGTTGCCGCCATATTCAACAAAGGCGGCCTGCAGCGAGGGTTCAACCCGCGTCACCTTGGCCAGATAGATGTTTCCCTTCAGCTGACGACGGTCAGCCGATTCGAAATCAAATTCCTCGATACGTTGGCCATTGACCACGGCCACCCGGGTTTCTTCCGGGTGGCGGGCGTCGATCAGCATGCGATGTGACATTGAATAGCTCCGTGGTGCAGGCCCGCCGGCTCGGTTGAGCGCAAGGCGGGCGGCGCAATAGGAAAAGGCCGGCGTGGCGCCGACCAAAGGCTTGTGAAACGAAAATCGCGGGCACGGCATCAGCGCAGGCCGTGGCGTTGGCCGGACGCCGCAGAGCGGGCATCCCATCGGCCAAGGCGTGCATGCTGTTCATCCGTATCCCATCAAGAACGTCGCTGGCCGGCAGTTGCCCGGCCCGGATCGCCCGTGCCATTCTGCGAAACACCGGCCTGCCCAAGATCGAAAGCGAAATGGGGCGGCGGCAGCGCAGAAACGCTGACGATGGCAACAATTTCCACTGTTGTTGTTTCACTGCTAGCAGGCCCTTGGCGGAGCGGCAAGGGTGCGGCATTGACGCAATGTTGCAATGATCGCCTGAATTTTTTGAAAAGAAGGACGCAAGGCAGATGAAGCCCAGACTGTTGACCGGCCTTGCCCTGCTGGCGCTGACGCTGGCCAGCCACGCCGCCGCGGAACCGCTCACCCTTGATCGGGTGTTCGCCTCGCCTGCGCTCACCGGGCCGCGCCCGCGCGTGCTCAAACTCTCCCCCGATGGCACGTTGGCAACGCTGCTGAAAAGCCGCGCCAGCGACAAGGACCGTTTTGATCTGTGGGCGGTGGACACAGCCACAGGGCAAAGCCGCATGCTGGTTGATTCGGAAAAGCTCTCCAGCGGCGCCGTCCTGTCCGAAGCCGAACGCATGAACCGGGAACGCCAGCGCATCGCCGATGTGAAGGGCATCACAAACTATGCCTGGGCACCCGATGCCAGGCGTCTGCTGGTGCCGGTGGACGGCGATCTGTGGGTCGCCGGGCTGGACGGCAGCGTGCAGCGGCTGACCCAGACGCCGGACACTGAAACCGATGCAAGGCTCAGCCCCAAGGGCGGCTTTGCCAGCTTTGTGCGGGGCGGCGCGCTGTTCGTGCAGCCGCTGGCCGGCGGCACCGCCCGCCAGGTGGCTGGCGAAGCCACGCCTCAGGTGAGTTGGGGCGTCGCCGAATTCATCGCCCAGGAAGAACTCGGCCGCTTCGATGGCCATTGGTGGGCACCGGATGACAGCCGCATCGCCGTGACCAGGGTGGACGAGCGCCCGGTCAAGCAGGTCACCCGCGCAGCGATCGGCGCCGATGGCACCCGCCTGTTCACCCAGGCCTATCCGGCGGCGGGCACCGCCAATGCCGATGTGTCGCTTTGGCTGGTGAACCCGGATGGCTCGGGCAAGGTGCAGGTCGATCTGGGTGCATCGGCCGATGTCTATGTCGCGCGGGTGGATTGGGCGGCGGATGGCAAGACGCTCTATGTGCAGCGACTGGCCCGCAACCAGCAACGGCTGGACATATTGGCGGTGGATGCCACTACTGGTGCCGTTCGCGTGCTGGCCAGTGAAACCGCCAAGAGCTGGATCAACCTGCACCACAGCCTGCGCCCGCTCAAGGATGGCAGCATCCTGTGGGCCAGCGAGCGCAGCGGCTATCGCCACCTCTATCGCCTCAGCGGCGGCATGGCGCAGCAAATCACCAGCGGGCGCTGGGTGGTGGACGAGTTGGTGGGCGTGGACGAGAAGCGCGGCCGGCTTTGGTTCACCGGCTTTGCCGATTCCACCCTGGAAAAACATGTCTATGCGCTCGATTTCCGCAAGAGCGGGGCCAAGCCGCAGCGGCTGACCGCGCCCGGCGGCTGGCACGAAGCGGTGATGGATGATGCCGGGCAACGCCTGATCATCACCGGCAGCACGCCCAGCCAGCCGGCGCAGCTGTGGCTGGCCGACGGCGCCGGCAAACGCCTGGCCTGGATTGCCGAGAACCGGCTGGACGCTGCCCACCCCTATGCGCCCTATCTGGCCAATCATGTCGTGCCGCAGTTTGGCACGCTGACGGCTGCCGATGGCCAGGCCATGGATTGGCGGCTGCTCAAGCCCGCCGGCCCTGGCCCGTTCCCGGTGTTGATGCAGGTTTATGGCGGGCCGCACGCCCACAATGTCAGCAAGCGCTTCCCGGCGGCGATCGAGCAATTTCTGGTCAGCCGCGGCTGGGCGGTGTTCCAGCTCGACAATCGCGGCAGCAATGATCGCGGCATGGCCTTTGAAGAACCGATCTTCCGCGCCATGGGCGGGGTTGAGGTGCAGGACCAATTGCAGGCGCTGGCCTGGATCAAGGCGCAGCCTTGGGCAAAGGCGGACAAGATCGCTGTCAACGGCTGGTCTTATGGCGGCTACATGGTCTTGAAGCTGCTGGAAGCCGCGCCCGGCCAGTTCGCCGCCGGCATTTCCGGCGCACCGGTCACCCGCTGGGAATTGTATGACACGGCCTATACCGAACGGTATCTTGGCAACCCGAACGCGGATGCCGGTCCCTATCAACGCTCCGGCGCATTGGGCGATGCCGGCAAGATCAGGGATCCGCTGCTGCTGATCCACGGCATGGCCGATGACAATGTGGTGTTCGAAAACTCCACCGCGCTGATGACCGCGCTGCAACGGGCGAAAACGCCGTTTGATCTGATGGTCTACCCCGGCGCCACCCACGCCACGCCAGGGCTGGAAGTGCACACGTGGATCACGCGGCTGAAGTTCCTGGGCCGGACGGTGGCGCCAACGGGGTATTGAGGGGAGACCCAGTGGGCGCGGCCGGCGGCTGAGCCGCCGAGTCCGCTTGCGGCGCAAGAAGGAAGAAGGAAGGAAAAGCGTGGCAGAGCCACGCCGTCAGTCGAATCAAAAAGGGCGGCTCGAGAGCCGCCCTTTTCGTTCGCTGGCCGGAATGAGCCGGCAGGAAATAGCTGCGCTATTTCTTGTCGCCTTACTCGTAATCGCCGCCCATGTTCTGATTGCGCGGCGGCTGCGCTGCCGTGATCCGCAACGCCTCGGCGGAAGCCGACAGCGAACCGATCACATCCGGCGTGTCATCATCCTCGGCCTGCACCTTCTGCATGCCAACCACCATCGATTCGCGCAGCTCGGCCGGGCGCACGGTCTGCTCGGCAATCTCGCGCAGGGCGACGACGGGGTTCTTGTCGCGGTCACGATCGATGGTCAGTTCCGAACCGGACGAGATGTTGCGGGCGCGATGCGCAGCCAGCAGCACAAGGTCAAACCGGTTGGGAACTTTGTCGACGCAATCTTCAACAGTCACACGTGCCATGAAGTGGCTCCGGAAATATCTATGATGGGAATGGCGTCCCCTGACGAGTCGGGCTGGCAAAGTCAAGGAAATTGCCCGCCAATACCGGCGCGCCGGCTTGACTCATGCCAGCCATCCCCCTAACGCACCCGCTTCGCATCTGGCCCCGCACCCCGGTGAAGCGGTGGCCCACTCTGGCAATCAGGCCCCGGCCTGACCATGGTCAGAGCGGCGAGACCGGGAAGGCCGCGCCAATCAGGGCCGGCCGTAGCTGCAAGGTGAACCATGTCAAAGCGTTCAAACGCCAAGTACAAGCTCGATCGCCGCATGGGCGAGAATATCTGGGGCCGTCCGAAGAGCCCGGTCAACAAGCGTGAATATGGCCCCGGCCAGCACGGCCAGCGCCGCAAGGGCAAGGTCAGCGACTTTGGCCTGCAGCTGCGCGCCAAGCAGAAGCTGAAGGGCTACTATGGCGATGTGACCGAAAAGCAGTTCCGCAAGGTCTATGCCGAAGCGGTGCGCATGAAGGGTGACACCTCGCAGAACCTGATCGGCCTGCTCGAACAGCGCCTGGACATGGTGATCTATCGCGCCAAGTGGGCACCGACCGTGTTCGCCGCCCGCCAGATCGTCAATCATGGCCATATCTGGGTGAACGGCGTGCGCTGCAACATCGGCTCGGCCCGCGTGAAGCCGGGCGACGTGGTCGAACTCGGCCCTAAGGCCCGCGAAATGGCGCTGGTGCTCGAAGCCCAGGGCCTGTCCGAACGCGACGTGCCGGAATATGTCTCCATCGATGGCAACAAGGCCACCTATGTCCGCGTGCCGACCCTGGATGAAGTGCCTTATCCGGTGAAGATGGAACCGAACCTGGTCGTCGAATTCTACAGCCGTTAATGGGCCAAGTAGGCAACGCGCAGCGTTGTCCACCGACTCGCATCGGCTCGTCCAGCGACCGAAAAAGGGCGGCTCTCAAGCCGCCCTTTTTTGTGTCGTCTGCCCCCCGGATCAAGTCCGGAGCAGGCTCTGCGGCGTCGCCGCGCCCCTCTTCCCCCCTTTTTCGTTGCAGCCCGGCGCAATCCCCCCCAAGATAGTCGGCTATGCTGCGCCAGTATGAATTGGTCGAGCGGGTCAAGGCTTATGACCCGGAAGCGGATGAAGATCTGCTCAACCGCGCATATGTGTTTTCGGTGAAGGCCCATGGCAGCCAGTTGCGCGCCAGTGGGGACCCGTATTTCAGCCACCCGGTCGAAGTTGCAGGCATACTGACCGACCTGCAGCTGGACGACAAGACCATCGCCACCGCCATTTTGCACGACACCATCGAGGATACGGTGGCGACGTTGGAACAGATTGAAAGGCTGTTCGGCGCCGATGTGGCCCGGCTGGTCGATGGCGTCACCAAATTGTCGAAGATCGAAACCCAGACGGAAAGCGAGCGCCAGGCGGAAAATCTGCGCAAGTTCCTGCTGGCCATGTCCACCGATATCCGCGTGCTGCTGGTCAAGCTGGCGGACCGGCTGCACAACATGCGCACGCTGCATCATATCCCCAAGGAGGAAAAGCGCCGCCGCATCGCGCGGGAAACCATGGATATCTATGCCCCGCTGGCCGAACGCATCGGCATGTATGGCTTCATGGAGGAAATGCAGGAGCTGGCCTTCCAGCAACTGGAGCCCGAAGCCTGCGGGATGATCGCCCAGCGCATGGACCGCATGCGTGGCACCACCGGGGCCAATGTGCACCGCATCACCGGCGCACTGGAAGGCCTGTTGCGGTCAAAGGGCATCGAAGCCCGCGTCACCGGCCGCGAAAAGCGCCCCTACAGCATCTGGCGCAAGATGCAGGCGCGGCAGATGAGCTTCGAACAATTGTCGGACGTGATGGCCTTTCGGGTGATCGTGGAAGATGTGTCGGAATGTTATCGCACGCTGGGCATCGTCCACGGCCGTTGGCCGATGGTGCCGGGCCGGTTCAAGGACTTCATCTCCACGCCCAAGTCCAATGGCTATCGTTCGCTGCACTCCTCCGTGCTGCTGGGCGGCGAACAGGCCCGCATCGAGGTGCAAATCCGCACCAAGGTGATGCACGAAGAGGCCGAATATGGCCTGGCAGCGCACTGGGCCTACAAGCAGGGGGCCGATGGCGCGCCGGCGCGGGAAGCCTATCCGTGGATCGAGGATCTGCTGGATGTGCTGCAGGATGCCGCCAGCCCGGAAGAGCTGCTGGAAAACGCCCGCATGGCGATGTTCCAGGACCAGGTGTTCGTGTTCACACCCAAGGGCGAGCTGTATCAGCTGCCACGCGATGCCACCCCGGTGGACTTTGCCTATGCCGTGCACAGCGATCTGGGCGATATCTGTGTGGGCGCCAAGGTGAACGGCCGCGTGGTGCCGCTGCGCACCAGGCTGGTGAACGGCGATCAGGTCGAGATCTTGAAGGGCAAGGTGAAGGCCCCCGATCCGGCATGGGAAGCCTTTGTGGCCAGCGCCAAGGCCCGAGCGGCGATCCGGCGCCATGTTCGCCAGAAGCGGCGTGAGGAATTGCAGTCGATGGGGCGCAAGCTGCTCGACGCGCTTGGTAGCCGGCTGCAGGTGAAGCTGGATGATGAGATCATGGGTCCGGCGCTGGGCAGGCTGAAGCTGCATGATCGCGCCACCATGGAACTGGCCATGGCGGAAAACCGCCTGTCGGATGAGCAGGTGAGCGAGGCGTTGGTGCCGGGCGCCGAACTGAGCCGCCGACCGCGTTCGGCCAAGGCCAAGGCGGCGGCGGCAATTTCCATCGAAGGACTGACACCGGGTGTCGGTTTCCTGCTCTGCGATCATTGCCGGCCGGTGCCAGGCGATCGCATCGTTGGCGTGCGCCAGCCCGATGGGCCGATTTCGGTGCACATCATCGATTGTGACCAGTTGGCTGATGAAAGCGGCGAGTGGCTGGATGTGAAATGGGGCGCCGAAACCGCCGGCGCCGCCGCCCGGATTGCCGTGGTGGTGCACAACCAGCCCGGCGCGCTGGCCAGCCTGGCCGCCAGCATTGCGGCCCACAAGGCCAATATCGTTGGCCTGGCGCTGAAGCACCGGGATCGCGAGTTCCACACTGATATCGTTGATATCGAAGTGGAAAGCGCCGGCCACCTCGCCACCATCCTCACCGGTCTGCGCGCCGTGAAGGCGGTGGTTTCGGCCGAGCGCGTCCGTTTGTAGCCTTGCCGGGGGCGGGCCGGCCTGCCAAGGCGGCCGCGACAGGAGAAACAACGATGACTGATGAAGAGGTGCTGGCCGAATTCCGCGCGGCGCAAGCGTTGCTGGAGGGCCATTTCATCCTGTCATCGGGCCTGCGTTCTTCGCGCTATCTGCAATGCGCCCGGGTGCTGATGAATCCCGCCCGCGCCGAACGCCTGGCCCGCGCCCTGGCCGCAAAGCTGCCCGCCGAGGTGAAGGCCAGCGTGACCGCCGTGATCGCCCCAGCCATGGGCGGCCTGATCTGCGGTTATGAACTGGCCCGGGCGCTGGGCGTGGATTCGATGTTCGTCGAACGACCCAGCGGCACGTTCGAACTGCGGCGCGGGTTCCGGCTGGAAACGGGCCAGCATGTGCTGCTGATGGAAGATGTCGTCACCACCGGCCTGTCCAGCCGGGAGGCAATTGCTGCTGTGGCAGCGGCCGGCGGCCAGGTGATCCATGCCGCCTCGCTGGTGGATCGTTCCAATGGCAAGGCCGATCTGGGCGTGCCGTTCACCCCGCTGATCCGGCTGGATGTGCCCAGCTATCAACCCGATGCGCTGCCGCCGGAACTGGCGGCGCTGCCGGCAGTCAAGCCCGGCAGCCGCGCCGCGTGATACCCCTCATCGCGCTGATTGCTGCCGTGGCGCAGCCAGGTGCGCCCGGCCGGGTGGCCACCGTGGCCGATGGCCAGGGCTTTGCCGGCATGCTGCTGCTGGCCGAGGGCGGCAAGGTCACACTGGAACAAGGCTTTGGCCTGAAAAGCGCGACCGCCCAGAAGCGCGCGCGCCAGCCAACGGACTTCGTCACGTCCGATCGCTGGCGCTGGGCATCAGCCACCAAACAGATCATCGCCACCATGGCCATGCAGGATGTCGCCGCCGGCCGCCTGGTGCTGGATGCGCCGATCACCCGCTATCTGCCCGGGTTTCGCGGCCCCACCGGTGGCCGCATCACGGTTCGCATGCTGCTCGGCCATGAATCCGGCCTGCCCGACAGCAATGCCAATGACGGCGCCGCCTTCCGCCCCGGCTTTCGCGGCAGCCTTGATCCACTCTCCGGCCTGTGCGCCGGCCCGGTTCGCGACCAACCCGGGGCCAGCTTCTTCTACGACAATTGCGATTATCTGGTGGCCGGCCGCCTGCTGGAAGCGGTGAACCGCCAGCCGCTGGCCGGCCTGCTGGCAACGCGCATCACCCGCCCGCTGGGCATGACCAGCGTGGCCTGGGCCGGCCCGCATGTGACGGCCGCTGGTGAGGGGCCGATCAACCTGGCCGCCTATGGCAGTGCCGCCGCCCTCACCGGCACGCTTCGCGATCTGTGGCGCTTTGATCAGGCGCTGGTGGATGGCAAGCTGCTGCCCAAGGCGCAGCGCGACATCATGTGGGATGGCAAGCCCGGCAACGGCTTTGCCGCGCTGGGCCAGTGGGCGTTCCGCGTCAATCTGCGCGGCTGCAAGGATGATGTTCTGCTGATCGAACGGCGCGGGGCCATTGGCGGCATCCAGGTGCGTAACTATATCCTGCCCGAACGCAACATCGTGCTGATCGCCATGACCAACCGTAACACCATCGACTTCGGCGAGCTTTGGCAGGGCAGTGGCCTTGGCCACATGCTGCTGTCCGCCGCCGCTTGCAAGGTTGACGCATGACCAGCATCGCCACCCCTTCGCGCCCAACCCATCTCAGACTGGGCGTCAACATCGATCATGTCGCCACCATCCGCAACGCCCGCGGCGGCCTGCATCCCTGCCCGTTGCGTGCGGCGGAATTGGCGGCGGCGGCCGGCGCCGATGGCATCACCATCCACCTGCGTGAAGATCGCCGCCACATCACCGATGATGATCTGGCCACGCTCGCCGGCGCCATCCAGTTGCCGATAAATCTGGAAATGGCCGCCACCGATGAAATGCTGGCCATCGCCTTGAAGCACCGTCCCCATGCCGCCTGCATCGTGCCGGAACGCCGCGCCGAACGCACCACCGAAGGCGGGCTGGATGCCGCCTGCCAGCACAACAGCCTGCAGCCGATCGTGGCCCGCCTGAAGGATGCCGGCATCCGGGTGTCGCTGTTCATCGCGCCTGAACAGCGGCAACTGGATGCCGCGGCGCAACTGGGCGTGCCGGTGGTGGAACTGCACACCGGGCCCTATGCCCATGCGGTGGCCGATGAAGATGTGGCGGCCGAACTGGCCCGGCTGGCCCGCGCGACGGATTATGCCGCCAGTCTTGGCCTGGAAACCCATGCCGGCCATGGCCTTTCCTATGCCAATGTCAGCCCGGTGGCGGCACTGCCGCAGCTGGCGGAACTCAACATCGGCCATTTCCTGGTGGGCGAGGCGCTGTTTGTCGGCCTGGAGGCCGCGATCCGCCACATGCGCCAGTTGATGGACGCCAGCCGCGCCGCATGACGGGGCTTGCCGTTCCTGCCGGCCTCACGGTCATCGGCCTTGGATCCGATCTGTGCAACATTGATCGGATCGCGAACAGCATTGCGCGCTTTGGTGACCGGTTCATCAACCGCATCTTCACCGATGTCGAACAGGCCAAGGCCAACCGCCGTCAGCTCACCCGCGTTGCCACCTATGCCAAGCGCTTTGCCGCCAAGGAGGCTTGTGCCAAGGCGCTGGGCACCGGCTTTCGCAACGGCGTGTTCTGGCGCGATCTGGCGGTGGTGAACCTGCCCAGTGGCCAGCCCACCCTCACCCTGTCGGGCGGGGCCGCGGCAAGGCTGGCGCAAATCACCCCGCCGGGGCATAAGCCCATCATCCATCTGACGATGACCGACGACCATCCGTGGGCGCAGGCCATCGTGCTGATCACTGCGAGCCCAGCATGACCCAAGCCGTTGCCACCAAGAAGAAGATCAATTGGGCGGAGGAGGCCTGGCAGCTGTTCCTGCTCGCGCTCGCCGTGCTGGCGGTGCACAGCTTTGTGGCCAAGCCCTTCTATATCCCGTCAGGATCGATGCTGCCCGGCCTGCTGGTCGGGGATCGGCTGATCGTGTCGAAATTCCCCTTTGGCTATTCCTATCTGTCGCCGTCGTTCAACGTGCTGCCGCCAGTGCAGGGCCGGCTGCTCGGCAGCCTGCCGGAACGCGGTGACATCGTTGTGGTCAAATCCCCGATCGCCAAGGATGACTGGATCAAGCGGGTGATCGGACTGCCTGGTGACACGGTGCAGATGATCAATGGCCAGCTGTGGCTGAACGGCCAGCCCGTGCCCAAGGTGAAACTGGCCGATACGGTGATGGCGGTGACGCCCAACAGCGATTGTGCCACCATGCTGGATGCGCAGTATCGCGTTGTCACGCCCGATGGCCGCACCGAATGCCATATGCCCACCTATCGCGAGACGCTGCCCGGCGGGCGTTCCTATCTCGTCCACGATCTGGCCAACACACCGCAAGACAACACCGAAGCGGTGATTGTGCCCGAAGGCACATTGTTCCTGATGGGCGACAACCGCGACAACAGCGAAGACAGCCGCTTTGCCCCGGAAGTGGGCGGGTTAGGCCTGTTGCCAGTGGAAAATGTCGTCGGCCGCGCCGAGTTCACCACCTTCAGCCTGGATGGCAGCACCAGCTTCAATCCCATCACCTGGGTGACGGCGCTGCGCGACCGCTGGTTCATCTCGCTCCGGAATTGAACATGCTCGATTGAGAGCGGGGGGATTGAAGCCGGCTTATTCCGCCGGCTTGACCGCCAGCAGCTCGATATCGAATTCCAGCACGGCGCCCGGCGGGATCACCCCGCCCGCGCCCTGTGCGCCATAGGCCAGCTCCGGCGGCACGACGAAGTGATATTTGGCACCGGTCGGCATCAGCTGCACACCTTCGGTCCAACCAGGGATGACCTGATCAAGCGGGAAGGCCGCCGGCTGGCCGCGGCTGTAGCTGGAATCAAACACCGTGCCGTCAATCAGCTTGCCCTCATAATGCACCAGCACCGTGTCCTTTGCGGCCGGGCGCGGGCCCTTGCCGTCGCGAATCACCTGATATTGCAGGCCGGACCCGGTGGTCACCACGCCGGCCTTGGCCTTGTTGGTCTTCAGAAAGGCCATATCGTCCTGGCGCACGGCGGCGACCTGGCTCTGGGTGCCGGTGTAGACCAGCACGCCCACCACGCCGACCACCAAGGCGGCGGCAGCCAGCCACTTGCCGATGCCAACTCCGCCCGCATTGCCCATCGTTTGACCTGACATCGCGATAATCCACATATTGTCGGCCGAACCTGCGGCCGGATTGCAAACAGAGGCCGAACATGACGAGAGCCGGGCAAGGGGTCAACCCCGCCCGGCTCTCAGGCCAGATTGGAGGGGCAAAAATCCAGCCCCGGCAACGGCTTACTTGATGCCGTCGCGCTCCATGCGCTTCTTGTCCATCTTGCGGGCGCGGCGAACGGCAGCGGCCTTTTCACGGGCGCGCTTTTCGCTCGGCTTTTCATAATGACGACGCAGCTTCATCTCGCGATAAACGCCTTCGCGCTGCAGCTTCTTCTTGAGGGCGCGCAGCGCCTGATCAACATTGTTGTCGCGAACCAGAATTTGCATGGGTTGCCGTCACTCCAATCAGCTTGGGGCGACCGGCCCCGAATCTCGTGCTTGCGTGCAAAAAAGTGCAGCCATCGAGTCGCCCCGATGGCAGGAAGCGGCGAAGTAGCAGAAGCCCTGTAGCGGGGCAAGGCCTGCCATGCGCACTGCCTTGGACGCAAGCCGCGGCATTGGTGGCGCTGGCGGCGGCCGGGGCTTGTTGCTATGCGCAGAGCATGGCTGATGATATTCCGCTCGCCCAACTGGCCCCCCGTCTGGTGGCCGCCATGCTGCCGCACGTTCCCTTTGATGGCTGGACCGGCACGGCCCTGGCCGCCGCCGCGCGCGACACCGGCACCGACTCCGATATCGCCGCGCTGGCCGTGCCGGATGTGACCACCATGCTCAGCCTGTGGACGGCCAACACCAACGCTGCGATGGCCGAAGCCATGGCGGCCAGCCACAACATGAAGGTGCGTGACCGCATCCGCATGGCCCTGGTCACACGCCTGGAACACGGCGATCGTGAGGTGACGCGCCGGGCGCTGAACCTGCTGGCGCAACCGCAGCATGCCGTTCTGTCGGCCAAGCTGTTGTGGCAAGCCGCTGATGCCATGTGGCGCGCCGCCGGCGACACGGCGACTGACTATAATCATTATACCAAGCGCGCGATTCTTTCGGCCATCTATTCCGCCACGTTGCTGCACTGGACGCAGGATGATGGCGAGGATTTCGCTGCCACCCGCGCCTTCATCGATCGCCGCATTGATGGCGTGATGCGCTTTGAAAAGGCCAAGTCGCGGGTGACCGGGCTGTCGGGCAAATTGCCCAACCCGGCGCGGATACTGGGCCGCCTGCGCTACCCCGCGGTGTGAGAGCCTGATCCGAAACTCCTGCGGGTCGGTCTGGCGGGTCCTTTCCGCGCTGATTTCGTCGCCATCTTGCCTCGATGCCTCAGCGTCGCGGCGGCGATCGCTCCTCATCAGCACGAAAAACCCCTCGCCAGCCCTCAACCGCCGGAATTTCGGATCAGGCTCTAAGACGATAATGGTGGCGCGCCGCCGGCAATCTTGATAACGGTTCGCAACATCTTTCCCGTTGCGGACAAATTTCGTGCCATCACCGCCCGCCTCCCGCTCCATCACCGCGCTTGCCCCCGGCGAAGTGGCGTTGATCGCTGCCATTGATCGCGCCGGCCTGGATCCTGACACGGCGCAGCGTCTGTGCGAGCTGGGCTTTGATGAGGGCGTTGATGTCGAAATCCTGCATCGCGCACCCTTTGGCGGCGATCCCATTGCGGTGCGGGTCGGCAATATGGTGGTCGCGCTGAGGCGGGACATGGCCGGCCTGATTGAAGTGGCGGCATGAACGCGCCCGTTCTGAACCTCGCCCGCAGCCCGGTGGTGGCACTGGTGGGCAACCCCAATGCCGGCAAGACCAGCCTGTTCAATGCTCTCACCGGCAGCCGCCAGAAGGTGGGGAATTATCCGGGCGTCACCGTGGAGCGCAAGGCCGGTCGGCTGGCCCTGCCCGATGGCCGGGTGTGTGACCTGATCGATCTGCCCGGTACATATAGTCTCAACCCACGCTCTCCCGATGAAGCCGTGACCCGCGATGCCATTTTCGGCCGCATTGCCGGCGAACGGCCGCTCGATGCGATCGTGGCAGTGATTGATGCCACCAACTTGCGCAACCATTTGCGCTTCGTGCTGGAATTGCAGGCGCTGGGCCTGCCGCTGGTGGTGGCGCTCAACATGGTTGATCTGGCGGCGCGCGATGGCATCGTCATCGATGCGGCCCGGCTTTCTGCCCTGCTGGGGCTGCCGGTGGTGGAAACCGTGGCCGTGCGCAAGCGCGGGCTGGAGGCGCTGGGCGGCGCGCTGGCCGCCAGCATTGGCGATGCCCCGCCGGCACCGCCAACCGCTATGCCGGGCGATCTGAAGGCCCTGCAAAAACGGGCCCGGCAGCTGTGCAGTGCGGTGGAGACCGCTAGCGGCGCTGCCCGGCGCTGGTCACAGCGGATTGACCTGGTGGCCCTGCACCCGCTGGCCGGGCCGCTGCTGCTGGCCGCCATCCTGTTCTTCATGTTTCAGGCGGTGTTCAGCTGGGCCGAAGCGCCAATGGGCTGGATCGAAGCGGGGATTGCAGCCCTGCAAACCACATTGGCCGAGCGCCTGCCCGATGGGGTGTTGTTGTCCCTGCTCAACGATGGCGTGCTGGCGGGCGTGGGCGCCGTGGTGGTGTTCCTGCCGCAAATCCTGATCCTGTTCGCCTTCATCATCGCGCTGGAACAATCGGGTTACATGACCCGCGCCGCTTTCCTGATGGACCGGTTGATGGCCCGCGTTGGTCTGAACGGCCGCGCCTTCATCCCGCTGTTGTCAAGCTTTGCCTGCGCCATTCCCGGCATCATGGCCACCCGCACCATCGATTCGCCGCGTGACCGGCTCACCACCATATTGATCGCGCCGTTGATGACCTGTTCGGCCCGGCTGCCAGTGTATGCCGTTGTGATCGGCGCCTTCATCCCGGCGCGCGATATCGGCCCGTTCGGCCTGCAGGGACTTGTGCTGTTCGTGCTGTATCTGGCCGGCATATTGGGCGCGCTGCTGGCGGCCTGGGCGCTGCGCCGCACGGTGACCAAAGGCGCCGCGCCGCCCTTTCTGATGGAAATGCCGAAATATCAATGGCCGGCGGCGCGCGATCTGGCGCTGGGCCTTTATGGCCGCGCGACGGCCTTTCTCAGCCGCGCCGGGACCATCATCCTGGCCTCCACCATTGCGTTGTGGGCCCTGGCCAGCTGGCCGCAGCCGCCGGCGAAGGGAAAGCTGCCGGCAATTGAATATAGCCTTGCCGGCAAGATCGGCGCGGCGCTCGAACCGATCTTTGCCCCCATTGGCTTCAACAAGGAAATAGCCATCGCCCTGGTGCCCGGCATGGCCGCGCGCGAGGTGGCAGTTTCGGCGCTGGGCACGGTTTATGCCCTGCAGGGCGTGGATGAGGATCATGCCGATGGCCTGATCGCCCAGCTGCGCGCGGCCTGGCCGCTGCCCACCGCGCTGGCCTTCCTGGCCTGGTTCGTGTTTGCGCCGCAGTGCATTTCCACCCTGGCCATCACGCGGCGCGAAACCGCCAGCTGGCGCTGGCCGATCTTCATGTTCACCTATCTGTTCGTGGCGGCTTATATGGCAGCCGGGATCACCTATCATCTGGCGGTTGCGGCCGGGCTTTGAGCGCCAGCTTGACGATCAGGCCAGCGGCCAGCACGCCAAAGCTGATCCCGGCACCGCCCCAGCCAACATAGACCAGACTGCTCTGCAACACGAACAGGCAGCCGGCGGTGAAGGCCAGCGGCACCAGCGGATAAAATGGCACCTTGAACGGCCGGGCAACGTCGGCCGCCCGGCGGCGCAGGATGATCAACGCCGGGCCGGTCAGGGCCAGAAACAGCCAGAACACTGGCGACAGGAAATCGACCATCTGCGCAAAGCCTGTGGACACCGAACCCCAGAAAATGAGCACCAAAGTGAGCAAACACTGCACCCAGATGGCACCGCGCGGTACGCCAGACGCCGAATCCCACACCGCCAGCCGCCCCAGCGCCGGTTCCTCACTGGCCACAGCATAAAGCGTGCGACCACCCACAATCACCAGCGCATTGACGATGGCCAGCGCCGCCAGCCCGACAAACACCACCATCAACGCCTGGCCACCCGGCCCGAATGCCTGCGCCATCAACTGTGCTGCCGGGGCCGCACTGGCCGCCAACCCATCGCCGCCCAGACCGGCAAGATAGGCCCAATTGGCAAGCAAATACAAAGCGGTGACCAGTGACATGCCGCCCACCAACGCCACCGTCATGTCACGCGGGCGCCGCACTTCGGCCGAAAGCGTGGCCGCATCGTTGAACCCGCCAAAGGCCAGCATGACAAACACCATCGCCTGCCCGAATGCCGCCGCTGCAAGGGGTTGTGGGCTCGCCGTGGCTGCCACCACCGGCGCACCACTGGCAATCAGGCTCACAGCCGCCGCGCCAAGCGCCAGCAGGGCCACCACATCGCCGGCCACCAGCACCACCTGCCCACCGGTCGAACGCTTCACGCCGGCAAGGTTCAAGGCCGTCAGGATGATGACCGCCAGCGCCGCCACACCCCCGCGCGCCAGAGCCGAAAGCGGTAATAATTCAGCGATATAGTCTGCTGCCACAAAGGCCAGCATCGCCGCGGACGCGGAAAAGATCACGGCAAATCGCGACCACGCAAACAGAAAGGCCACCAGCGGACCATAAGCAAGTTTCAGAAAGCGATAATCCCCACCCGGATGCGGAAAGGCACTGGCCAGTTCGGCATAAACCAAGGCACCGGCCAGCGCGAACACCCCGCCCAGCCCCCAGGCCAGCAGCACCAGCGCATCATTGTGCAGCGTCGCCGCCACCAAACTTGCCGACCGGAAAATGCCCGCCCCCACCACCATGCCCACCACCACCGATGCAGCGGCAAAGGGCCCAAGAATGCGGCGGGGAACGGGTGCAGTCATAGCGGCACGGTGGCGAAGCGCGGGCGGCGGGGCAAGTGGCAGGATGGTCGCCGCCGGCGGGGTGGTGCCAGCAGCAATCGCGGCCTCGCCCTTGCAGCACCGAAATCGCTCCCTATATCGCCCTTGCAAGCATAGACGGCCGGGGCACCGGCCATATCAACAACCGGGAACGACCAGTGCCGCGCTGCCTTGATGGGGCGCTTTCGGGTCGGGTCCACAAACCAGGGAAAGAAGCCAGCCATGGCAAAGGTTATCGGGATCGATCTGGGCACCACCAACAGCTGCGTTGCCGTGATGGAAGGCAGCGCGCCGCGCGTGATTGAGAACGCTGAGGGCGCCCGCACCACGCCCAGCCAGGTGGCGTTCACCAAGGATGGTGAACGTCTGGTTGGCCAGCCGGCCAAGCGCCAGGCCGTGACCAACCCCGCCAACACCGTGTTTGCGGTCAAGCGCCTGATCGGTCGCCGCTTTGATGATCCGTTGACCGCAAAGGATGCCGGCCTGGTGCCCTATACCATCGCCCGCGGTTCCAATGGCGATGCATGGGTGAACGCCGGTGGCCAGGATTACAGCCCGTCGCAGATTTCTGCCTTCATCCTGCAAAAGATGAAGGAAACGGCCGAAGCCTATCTGGGTGAGACCGTGACCCAGGCGGTGATCACCGTTCCGGCTTATTTCAACGACGCTCAGCGCCAGGCCACCAAGGATGCCGGCAAGATCGCCGGCCTTGAAGTGCTGCGCATCATCAACGAGCCCACGGCCGCCGCGTTGGCCTATGGCCTCGACAAGAAGAACGACGCCAAGACCGTTGCGGTTTATGACCTGGGCGGCGGCACCTTTGATATCTCCATCCTTGAACTGGGCGATGGTGTGTTCGAAGTGAAGTCCACCTCCGGCGACACCTTCCTGGGCGGCGAGGACTTCGATGCCAAGCTTGTCGAATTCCTCTCGGCTGACTTCAGGAAGGCCGAAGGCATCGACCTCACCAAGGACAAGCTGGCCCTGCAGCGTCTGAAGGAAGCCGCCGAAAAGGCCAAGATCGAATTGTCGTCGTCTGCCGCGACCGAAGTGAACCTGCCGTTCATCACGGCTGATGCCAACGGTCCGAAGCACCTCGTCAAGACCATCACCCGCACCGATCTGGAAAAGCTTGTCCTCGATCTGATCGAGCGCACCCGCAAGCCCTGCCTGGATGCCATCAAGGAAGCCGGCGTGAAGGCCGGCGATCTGGACGAGGTGATTCTGGTGGGCGGCATGACCCGCATGCCGCGCGTGCGTGCGTTCGTGAAGGAGCTGTTTGGCAAGGAGCCCAACACAAGCGTCAACCCCGACGAAGTGGTGGCCATGGGTGCCGCCATTCAGGCCGGCGTGCTGCAGGGTGACGTGAAGGATGTTCTGCTGCTCGATGTGACCCCGCTGAGCCTTGGTATCGAGACGCTGGGCGGCGTGTTCACCCGCATGATCGATCGCAACACCACGATCCCCACCA
>CAZHTW010000045.1:0-20733 GCA_964535865.1 uncultured Sandarakinorhabdus sp.
CCTCTGCCTTCGGAGGGCAGCGCTCTATCCAGCTGAGCTACGGGTGCGTGCTGTTGGGCTGTTAGCAGCGGTTTGGCGGGTGCGCCAGTGTGATTCAGCGCGTGGCCTTGGCCGGGGCCGGGCGGGGTTGGGCGACGAATTCGCCCAGGCCGCAGCGGGCGCCGCGCATCAGGCCGCCCATGTTCTGCAGAACGGTGATCACATCCTGCTTGCAAAGCTGGCTCATCGCGGTTTCGTAGGAAAAGGCCTTTTCAAAGCCCAGTTGCGCGCAGTCGCCGCCGGGCAGGCGGCTGCGCCACACGCTGCCATCGCGCAGGCTGAAATCGATGGTCTGGCCGTCCACCACCTTGGTGCCCTTGATCTGCGCCAGCGGCAGGCAGGCCTTGATCGTGCCCGGCGCCGGCTCGGCGGCGCTGGCCGGCAGGGCAGTGATCAGCAGCAGCGGCAACAACAATCGGCGCATGGCGGTTCTTCCCTTGTGACAGCACATGCTGGCCGGCTCGCCCTGAACCCGGGCTGAACTCAATCCGCCGCCACGGCCTTGCCGCGGAACTGGCACAGATCGGCCACGCCGCATTGCGCGCATTTCGGGCTGCGCGCGGTGCAGACATAGCGGCCGTGCAGGATCAGCCAATGATGGGCATGGCGCCGCCACGGGGCCTTCACCCGTTTCATGATGGCGTTTTCCACGGCCAGCGGGGTTTTGCCGGGGCCAAGGCCGGTGCGGTTGGCCAGCCGGAACACATGGGTATCCACCGCGCAGGTTTCCTGGCCGAACAGCACGTTGACCACCACATTGGCCGTCTTGCGGCCCACGCCGGGCAGGGTTTCCAGCACGTCGCGGCTGTCTGGCACCGCGCCGCCATGTTCGTCCACCAGCAGGCGGGACAGGGCGATGACATTCCTGGCCTTGCTGTTGAACAGGCCGATGGTGCGGATATGGGCTTTCAGCCCGTCTTCACCCAGTTCCAGCATCTGGGCCGGCGTGTGCACCTGTTCGAACAGGCGGCGCGTGGCCTTGTTCACCCCCACATCGGTGGCCTGCGCCGAAAGCACCACCGCCACCAGCAGTTGATAGCCGTTGCCATAGGCCAGTTCGGTCACCGGTTCGGGATTGGCAGCGGCCAGCCGGGCGAAGAATTCATGGATTTCGGGCGGCGTCATCTGCCGGCGGGCAAGCTTGGTCATGGTGCGACCTTGCTTCCGCCAAAAGCCATGGCACGGCAAGTGGCTGCGGCGTAAAGGCTTGGGTGACGCCATGCACATGATTCTGGATCTGTCTCTCACGCCCAACCGGTCGATGCGCCGGGATCAGGCCCGCTGGCTGATCATGGCGGTTGGCGGCTTCTTCCTGCTGGGCAGCATCCGCTTCCTGGTGCTGGGCCTGTGGCCGGTGATCCCGTTCATGATTGCCGATGTGGCGCTGCTGGCCTGGGCGTTTCGCGCCAATTATCGTTCTGGCGGCGCGCACGAACGGCTGGTGCTGGACAATCGCGCCCTCACCTTCACCCGCATTTCCGCGCTGGGCGATGAACAGGTGGCCGTGCTGGAACCCTGGTTCACCCAGGTCCAGATCGACGAGACGCCGCTGGGCGACGCGCATCTGTTCCTGGCCAGCCACGGCCAGCGCCTGCGGGTGGGCCATTTTCTGTCGGCCCCGGAACGGCGCGAAGTGGGCGCCAAGATCCGCGAAGGCCTGGCCCGCCTGCGCAACGGGGCCGGTTGACTCAGCGTTTGGCCGGCGCAAACAGCGCCTGCACCTCGGCGCTTTCCTCCACGGTCTGCACCATGGCGGGGATCAGCTTCATGGCCGGGGCGGCCTGTTCAAAGGCAAAACCCAGCGCCAATATGCGCGCCTCGCTCCATGCCGGGCCGATGATGGACAGGCCCACCGGCAGCCCGCGCACGCCGCCCATCGGCACGGTGAGGTGCGGGTATCCCGCCACCGCCGCCAGCCCGCCGGCGCCGCCACCCGGGGACTGATCGGCGTTGACCGGATCGATGAACCAGGCCGGCGCGGCGGTGGGGGCGACCAGCACCTCCACGCGTGCATCGGCCAGCATCTTGTCGATCCCGTCCTTGCCGGCGGCTTTCAATGAGGTTTCGCGGGCCTTGAGATAAATCGGATCCGTCAGGCCCTTGGTGGCCTGCGCCTTTTCGAACGTGTCTTGCCCGAACAGGCCCATTTCGGCGGCGGCATTGGCCGTGTTGAAGGCGATCACATCGGCCAGCGTGCGGCTTTTCACAGTGGCCGGCGTGCTGGCAAGATAGGTGCCCAGATCGGCCTTCAGCTCGGTCAGCAGGACGATGAATTCATTGCCGCCGATGTCGCGGCGGTTGGGCGCGGTGGTGATGTCCACCAGGGTTGCGCCTTGCGCCTTCAGCACGGCCAGCGCCGCTTCGAAGCGGGCATCCACCCCGGCATGCCAGCCGGTGGCCCAGCGCAGCACGCCAATGCGGGCGCCCTTCAGGGCATCGGGCCTGAGCGCCGCGACATAGTCTGTCTTGCGCGCATCAGCCTCCTTGGTGGCGGCATCGGCCGGGTCGCTGCCGGCCATGGCGGTCAGCAGGCGGGCGGCAGTGCGCACGTCGCGGGTCATTGGCCCGGCCGTGTCCTGGCTGTGGCTGATCGGCACCACATGGGTGCGGCTGACCAGGCCCACCGTGGGCTTCAGGCCCACGATCCCGTTGATGGCAGCCGGGCAGGTGATGCTGCCATCGGTTTCGGTGCCGATCGCGGCGTCCACCATCTGGGCCGCCACTGCCGCGCCGCTGCCCGATGATGATCCGCAGGTGTTGCGCGACAGGGCGTGCGGGTTGCGCGTCTGCCCACCCACCGCGCTCCAGCCGGAGATGGAGGCATCGGAACGGATGTTCGCCCATTCCGACAAATTGGTCTTGCCGATCAGCACGGCGCCCGCCGCGCGCAGCCGGGCGACGAACGGCGCGTCACGGCCGGTCACATTGTCCTTCAGGGCCAGGCTGCCGGCGGTGGTGGGCAGAGGGCCGGCCACATCGACATTGTCCTTCACCAGGATCGGCAGGCCGTGCAGCGCGCCCCGCGCCTTACCGGCATCGATGGCCTTGGCCTGGTCCAGCGCGGTGGGATCCACGGCGATCACGGCGTTCAGCCGCGGGTTCATCGCCTTGATGCGGGTGAGGGCAGCGGCGGTGTTGGCTTCGGCCACACCCACCACCGGGGCGGCGAAGGCCGGGCTGGCGCTGGCGAGCAGAACGGCAAACATCGTGGCGCGCATCATCTTTTCCCCCTTGTGAACCTGATCGTCCCGCTCTTGCCAGCCCCGTTGGCATTTGCAACTGCCCGCAGCTTCGCTACGCTGTTTGCCGCAGTGCAACACAAGAGGGCTATCGTGCCAAAACAGCCGCCAGCACGGGACGACACAACAGCGCAGCTGGCGGCGATCACCCAGGCGCGCGATGTGGCGGTGGCGGCCAACCAGGCCAAGACGCGCTTTCTGATGGGCCTGTCCCACGAAATCCGCACGCCTTTGAACGCCATTCACGGCTATGCCCAGCTGCTCGAACGCGGCGCTGCGATCTCGCCCAGCGAGGCTGGCCGCATCATCCGCCGGTCATCCGAACATCTGGCCGATCTGGTCGAAGGGCTGCTGGATATCAGCCGCATCGAATCCGGTGTGCTGAAACTGAACCGCGAAACCGTGGCGCTGCGCTCCCTCCTCGAACAGGTGGCGGCGATGTTCCGCATCGAGGCTGGCAACAAGGGGCTGGATTTCGCCTATAATGTCGTGCCCAACCTGCCGGTGTGGGTGATGGCCGATGAACGCCGGCTGCGCCAGGTGCTGATCAACCTGCTGTCAAACGCGATCAAATACACCGAAACCGGCAGCGTCACCCTCAATGTCCGCTATCGCTCCATGGTGGCCGAAATCGAAGTGGTGGACAGCGGCATCGGCGTTGCCCCGGAAGACATGGAGCGCATCTTCCTGCCCTTTGATCGCGGCGGTGGCCGCGCGGCGGGCGTGGCGCCGGGCATCGGGCTGGGGCTGGCGCTGTCGCGCATGCTGTCGCAGGTGATGGGCGGCGATATCGCGGTGAAAAGCGCGCCCGGCCAGGGCAGCCGCTTCATCCTGAAACTGCTGCTGCCCGAACCCAACAGTCCGCCGCAAGACCAGACGCGCGGCCTGCCCATCGGTTACGACGGGCAACGCCGCACCATATTGGCGGTCGATGATGATCCCGGCCAGCTGGCCCTGTGGCAGGAACTGCTGCGGCCGATGGGTTTCAACCTGTTTGTCGCCGGATCGGGCGGCGCGGCGCTGTCGCTGGCAGAGCTGAGCCGGCCCGATCTGGTGCTGCTCGATGTGTCCATGCCTGGCCTGAATGGCTGGGAGGTGGCGCAGCGGCTGCGTGACCGGTTCGGCCGCAGCATCATCATCCTGATGGCATCGGGCAATGCCGCCGAGCTGGTGGGGGCACAGGCGCGCAGCCTGGCCGAAACCGGCCTGCACGATGGCTTTGTGCTGAAACCGGTGGATCAAAGCCTGTTGTTCGAACAATTGGGCCGGCATCTGGGCCTGACCTGGCTGTTCGAAGGCGCGGCCACCGGCCCGGTGGCAGCCAGTGCCTTGCCCGCAGCCGCCCGCGCCCATCTGGCCGAACTGGCGCGGCTGGCCCGCACCGGCCATGTGCGCAGCCTGGCCGCGGCGCTGGCGGCGCTTGATGCGGCGGTGCCGGCCGCGCAGCCATTGGTGCAACGGCTGACGGCAGCGCTCGACGGATTTGATCTTGCACAATTTCAGAAGCTGTTGGACGAACAGGCGCAGAAAAACGGGGAGACGGGTTGATGAGCGAAACCGCTCGCGCCAGCATATTGGTGGTTGATGATGCGCCAGACAGTTTGCGGTTCCTGACCGACACGCTGGAAAGCGAAGGCTATGCCGTGCGCATCGCCCTGAGTGGCGAAACCGCGCTGGCCAGCCTGGCCGCAGAATTGCCCGATCTGGTGCTGATGGATGCGATGATGCCGGGCATGGACGGGTTTGAAACCACCCGCCGCATCAAGGCCGATCCAACGCTGGCGCTGGTGCCGGTGATCTTCATGACCGGGCTGACGGAAACCCAGAATGTCGTCGATGGTCTGGCGGCCGGCGGGGTGGATTATGTCAAGAAGCCGATCGTGCTGGCCGAATTGCTCGCCCGGCTGAAGGTGCATCTGGGCAATGCCCGCATCACGGCCGGTGCGCAGGGCGCGCTGGATGCCAGCAACCGGCCGCTGATGGCGCTGGATGGCAGTGGCCGCATCGCCTGGACCACGCCGCGCAGCGCCGAAATCCTGGCGGCGCGCTTTGGCGCCAGCGTCGGTGATCAGCTGCCGGGCGCACTGGTGGGCCAGTTGCAGCGGCTCGGCGATGGCGAAGGCCGGGTGAAGCATGATTTTGCCGGCGGCCGGGTGGAATTTGCCGCCGTCGCCACCCAGGGCGACGAACGCCATTACCGCATGACCGAAACGCTGGAGGGCGCGGAAGAAAAGCTGTTGTCGCAGCGCCATGGCCTCACCGAGCGGGAGGCCGAGGTGCTGCTGTGGATCAGCCGGGGCAAGGCCAACCGCGAGATTTCCGAGATATTGGGCATCTCGCCGCGCACGGTGAACAAGCATCTGGAACAGATTTTCGAGAAGATGGGCATCGAAAACCGGGCTTCGGCAGCGGCTGCGGCGGTGAAGACGCTGTCGCAATAAACCGGCGTTTGGCAGGGGCGGCCACCTCGGCTATGGCTCCGCCATGATCATCGGCATCGATCTTGGCACCACCAACAGCGCCGCGGCCTATTGGGCCGATGGGGCGCCTGTTCTGATTCCCAACCGGCTGGGTGAAATGCTCACGCCATCGGCGGTGGGCCTGGCCGATGATGGCGGCCTGCTGGTGGGCCGGCCGGCGCGCGAACGCATGGCCACCCATGCCGCGCTCACCGCCACCGCCTTCAAGCGATACATGGGCACCCAGCATCGGGTGAAGCTTGGCACCAGGGACTATGGCGCCGAAGAACTGTCCGCCATGGTGCTGCGCAGCCTGAAGGAAGATGCCGAGGCGCATCTGGGCGTGGCCGTCACCGAAGCGGTGATCACCGTGCCGGCCTATTTCAACGACAAGCAGCGCAAGGCCACGCGCCGCGCCGGCGAATTGGCCGGGCTGAAGGTGGAACGGCTGATCAACGAGCCGACCGCAGCCGCGCTGGCCTATGGCATCCACCAACTGGATGGCGAAACGCGCTTCCTGGTGTTTGATCTGGGCGGCGGCACCTTTGACGTGTCGGTGCTGGAAATCTTCGAAGGCGTGATCGAAGTGCGCGCCTCCACCGGGGACAACCGGCTGGGCGGGGAGGATTTCAACGAGGTGCTGGCCGGCCTGATGGCCGCGACCGACACGCGGCTGGCCACCGCCATGCGGGGTGATCGCCAGATGGCGGCCAAGCTGATGGAAGCGGCCGAACGCGCCCGCCGCAGCCTCACCAGCGGCAGCAGCGCCACCATGGCGCTGAACTGGCAGGGCGAACAGTATAGCCACGACGTGACGGCCGAAGCCTTTGAAGCCGCTGCCCAGCCGCTGCTCGACCGGATGCGCAACCCCGTGCTGCGGGCGCTGCGCGATGCCGATATCGCCCCGGCCAGCCTGGCCGAAATCATCCTGATCGGCGGGGCCACCCGCATGCCCATCGTGCGCCGCACCGTGGCCAAGATGTTTGGCCGCTTTCCCAACGCCAGCATCAACCCGGATGAAGCGGTGGCGCTGGGCGCCGCCGTGCAGGCCGGGCTGAAGGCGCGCGATGCGGCCCTGAAAGAGGTGGTGGTCACCGATGTCTGCCCCTATTCGCTGGGGGTGAACATCGCCGAGCGCCTGCCGGGCGGGGCGATCGAGGAGGGGATTTTCTCCCCCGTCATCGAACGCAACACCACTGTGCCGGTCAGCCGGGTGAATGTGTATGAAACCATGCACGCCAACCAGAAGCAGATCGTGCTGGGCATTTATCAGGGCGAAGCGCGCCGGGTGGCCGACAATGTGCGCATCGGCGAGTTGAAGGTGCCGATGCCGCGCGGGCCGGAAGGCCAGCCGGTGGAGGTGCGCTTCAGTTACGACATCAACGGCCTGCTGGAAGTGGATGTGCATGTGATCGCCACTGGCGACAGGCACAGCCTGGTGATTGCTGATCCCGAAGACCAGGTGAGCCCGGCCGAGATCGAGCGGCGGCGCGCCGCACTGGCGGCCCTGAAACAGCATCCGCGTGACAGCGAAGCCAACCGCGCCGCCATGGCCCGCGCCGAACGGCTGTGGGAAGACGCGCTGGGCGATGAGCGCGATTATATCGGCCGGCTGATCCAGCAGTTTCAGGGCGCGCTGGCCACGCAGGATGTGCGCACCGCCGACACGGCGCGTGACGAGATGATGGCCGCGCTCGACCAGATTGACGGGCCGCGCTGGCTGTGAATCCGTGGGTCGTTCTGGGCCTGCCGCCGGGCGCGGACCGCGATGCCATCCGCCGCGCCTATGCCAAAAAGCTGAAGGGCGTGAACCCGGAGGATGATCCGGAGGGTTTCATGGCCCTGCGCGCCGCCCATGATGCGGCGCTGGAGCAGCTGAAGTGGCGGCAGACATGGCCGGATGACGACGAGGATGCCGGGGACGCGCCAGCCCAGCCCGCAGCCACGGCGCCGGCCTTTGCCTGGGATCTGCCGCCGGCCGACGTGGCCGAACCGGCGCTCGAACCGGTGGCCGATCCGGCGCAGGCGGCGCTGGAGGCCGAATTTGCCGCCGATCAGGCCGATCTGCGCACCCGCCAGCAGGCCCTGATCGACATGATCGATGGCCGCGCCGATCAGGCCGCCCAGCATGGCGCGCTGGATCGGCTGCTGGCCGCCCCTGCCCTGATCGACATCATGGCGCGCGACCGCATCGAAGCCTGGGTGGCCGCCGTGCTGGCCGATCGGCTGCCGGCCAGCGATCCGGTGATCATCCACGCCATCGAACGCTTTGGCTGGGCCGAACTGCCGCTGGGCCAGCGCCCGCCCGATGTGGCCCGCCTGTTGCGCCGCCGCGAGGAGGGCGAGTTTGTCGCGGAAATCGCCCGTCGCCACACGCCACTGCACGTGGGCTATCTGGCCTTGCGCGATCCACCGGGCCCCGGCTGGTGGTGGCACCTGAAAGCGGTGTTCTCGGCCGAACCGGCGCAAACCCGGCAGATATTGGGCCTGGTTGACGGGCCGTTGCCCGGCATCGCCGATTGGCTCAACGCCGATGCGACGGCGTGGTGGCGCACGTATCACAGCATCCCGCGGCTGCGGCTGTGGATGATCGTCACCATGATCCCGCTGGCATCGCTGTTGCTGGTGGGCGTGGTGGCCGCGGCGGACTGGCCACAGGCGGCGCAGGCGGGCTTCAGCCTGCTGGTCTGGGCCTCGCCCTGGGGCCTGTTGTGGCTGCTGCGCCGCCGCCTGGAATGGCAGGCGGATTGGGATCGGCCCGAATTTCATTATGCCGCCTGGCCGCTCGCGGTGCTGGCGCTGCCGGTGCTGGCGGCGGCCTGGCCGGCCGTACCGGTGCTCACACCCTTGTTCTTGCTGCCGCTTCTGCTGGTGGTGGGCTGGACCATCCTGGCCAATGATCGCCTGCAGCCGGATGATTGGCGCGATCTGGTGCCCGGCCTGGTGCGCAGCCAGCCGGCCTGGCTGTTGCTGGCGCTGCTGGTGGGCGGTGCGCCGGCCAGCGATGGGCTGGACGCGGTGCGGGGGTTGGCGATCGCCGGCTGTGCGCTGGCCTGGTGGCAGGCGGGTGATCAGATCAGCTGGGCGGCGCGGCGGCTGCTGTCCCGCTGGGGCGAACGGCTGGGCGGGGCGCTGGCGCCGTGGCTGGTGCTGGCCGCCGGCGGCGTGGCGGCGCTGTTGATCCTGGGGCTGGCGTTGATCGATGCGGGGCTGGTTGGCCGGGCGCTCGGCCTGCTGGCGCTGCCGATGCTGGCGGGGTTGGTGGCCTTCAGGATGGTGAGCGGCTGGCAGCAACTGGGCCCGCTTGCGGCGCTGGCCGGGCTGGTGCTGCTGTGCCTGGAACTGCTCAGCTGGATCGATCCCGGCACGACGGGGGCGGGCGGCATCATTGCCGGCCTGGGGGACGGCTCGTGGCTGATCGATGACCGCTCCGGCCTGCCGCGCAGCGGGTTGATCTTCGTGGCGGTGTTTGCCGTCACCAGCCTGTGGCGCGGCTGGCGCGGGGAGACCGCCAACAACGGCAGCTGGACATCGCGGTTGATCATCATCGGCATTGCCATTGCCACCGTGGTGGGCATCAGCCTGTTCTATCCGGCCAGCCCGGATCGCCGCCCCGGCCGTGCGCCGGTGGCGCAGCGGGGCCTGTCACAGCCGGCCAAACCGGATGGGGACACGCGCCTGTGGCTGGACGATGCCACGCTGATGCCCAAGCTGGCGCCGGGCGAATATCCTTATGAAGTGCGGCTGGTGGTGGATCAGAAGGGACGGGTGATCTTCTGCGCCATGGCGCGATCCTCCGGCGTTACCGGGTTGGACAAGGCGCTGTGCGACCAGCTGAAAGCCCGGGCGCGTTTCAAGCCGGGCCTGAATGATGCCGGCGCGCCCATGGCCACGGTGGAGTTTTTCTCCGGCCTTGTGCGCCGGGTGGCCCCAGCCGCCGCGCCGCCGGTGCCGCCCATCAGCTGCCCGGCCGCCACGGGCACCGGCCCGATGGTGGCCGAACCCTGCATGCCCGATCGCTGGTTCTACGACGGCAGCTACCCCCCGGCGGCGCAGGCGGCCGGACTCAGCGGCACCGTGGGCTATCGGCTGGAGGTTGGGCTGGATGGCCGGGTGGCCGAATGCCACATCGATGCCTCCAGCGGCCACGCCAGCCTGGACGCCGGCACTTGCCAGTTGCTGCGGCGCCGGGCGCGCTTTGTGCCGGCGCGCGATGTGGACGGCAGCGCCATGGCCTGGACTTATCGCGGATCGATCCGCTGGATGCTCAGCGACCGCTGAATCTGTCCACAAGTCGATCGCGAATCGGCTGATTCGGCCACAAATCCCCGACATCGGGCACCAACGGGTAATTTTCAGGCACCATAACAGTTAAACATTGTAACTTTCTGCCGAAAAAATCGGCCAGAGCGCCTGCGACATTCGCAACCAATCGGCGAAACTTATGGCATTCAGCCTGCCAACAAACGTTAAGCGCCAAACGGGTCAACCGGCCCAGGCAAGGCAGTTTCAAGCCCTTGGAAAACGGCTCTTTTTTGCCAAGATCACGATCCGGTAAGGGCAATTGCGTCTTCATGAAGATGGGCGCCCAAGTGATTGGAAAATGGCAGTTCAAGCATTAATCAATTTCCAGAAACATATATTATCGCAAAGAAAGAACTGTAAACAGGATTAGCATTAATGAATATTATTGCAAGCATTTTGGTGATTGTGCCGAAAAAAAATATCCATATTGAATGTGTTCGGGATACCGGCCGGAGGAAGCAGTGGTTTCATCCGATCGGCATCAACGGTGGTCCCCTTGGCGGAAGTATTTTTCTGTCAGGTAATTAATCCGGCTGCGGCCGTAACAGTGGGAAAATTATCCATGATGAAGATCCTCAAGAACCTGAAGCTCAACAAGTCGGGCGCTTCGGCCGCTGAATACGCCCTGATCGTCGCCGTTCTGGGCGGCCTGGTCGTCACCGGCGCCACCACCTTCGGCAACGGCCTGAACGGCGTGCTCGACGACGCCGGCACCGCCATGACCGCCCAAACCGACGCTGACTTCAGCAAGTAAGCGCAGCAGGGCTGGTTGGGCAGGCGCCCAACCAGCCTTTCTGGCCAGCGGCCAGAGCAGCAGCTCCATCTGGGCTGCACAACAAGACGGTCCGACCAGGCGGGCACTGCACGGGCAAGCCGCCGCCGTTTGGCACAAGCAAGGGTCCCACCCTCAGTATCAGGCAAGGGACGCGTCTGCCTTGGAGTGCGCCGGCAGCTGGGCCGGACAGGACGACCGGCAAAAGCCGGCGCAGAACTTCCAAGGGGTCATGACGTGCACACGCCCGGAACCTCCACCCTCACTTTGCGCGCCCCGATGGCAGCGCCCGCGTGGACCACGGCCTGATGCGCCGCTCCTCCATCATCATGTTGATTGCCGCCGTTGCGCTCGGCCTTGTTGCCGTGCTGTTCGCCCGCACCTTCATGGGGGCCGGTGGCGACAGTGCCGCTGGCAGCCGCAACCTGCGCACCGTGCCGACCGTGGTGGCGAGTGCCGATATCAATTTTGGCGAAAAGCTGACGCCGGCCAAGCTGAAGATGGTCGAATGGCCGGCTGACAATGTTCCGGCCGGCAGCTTTCAGCGCATGGAAGACCTGACCAGCGGCATCGGCCGCACCGCAATGCGACCCATTGTGGCCAATGAGATCCTCACCGAAAAATCGCTCGCCACCGGCGCCAACCGGCTGTCCACCGCGCCGCTGCTCAATCCGCAGATGCGCGCCATCGCCGTGCCGGTGAACGAGGTAACCGGCGTGTCGGGCCTGATTTTCCCCGGTGACCGGGTGGATGTGTTCTTCACCCGGCAGCCGGAAGACGCCTTGCCGATCGGCGAACTTCTGGCCCAGGGCGTGCGCGTGCTGGCGGTTGGCACCGACACCAACCTGGGCAAGGAAAAGGCCGAGGTGGTGAAATCCGCCACGATCGAGGTTTCGCCCTTGCAGGCCCAGAAGATCAGCCTGGCGTTGACCGTGGGTGCCATCAATCTGGTGCTGCGCCATTTCACCGACGAAGCCCGCGTGCGGCTGGAAACCGCCCAGGTGATGGACCTGAATGACGGCACCATCACGCGGCTGGTGCGCAAGCCGGCCAGTGGTGGCGGTGGCGGCGATGCCGCGCCGGCGGGCAACCGTGGACCGGCCACACCGGCTCCGCCGCGCGGCATCGTGGTGATGCGCGGCACCGATACCATAGTTCAGCCAGTGATGGGCCAATGATGAAGCATCTGTTCCTGATGGCGGCCCTGCTCGCCCTGCAGCCAGCCATCCCGGTGCATGCACAATCGGGGGCTCTGGCGGCCAGCATGGATGCCCGCACCGGCCTGGCGCTCAACCTGCCGGTCAACAAGTCGCAAACATTGCGGGTGCCGCGGCCCTTTGCCCGGGTGGCGATCGGCAACCCGGAAATTGCCGATGTCTCGCCGGTCACCAGCACCGTGGCCTATCTGCTGGGCAAGAAGATCGGCACCACCAACCTCACCCTGTATGACAAGGCTGGCGGCGTGATCGCCGTGGTCGACGTGACGGTGAGCCCTGATGCGATGGGGCTGAAGCAGAAACTGGCTGACATACTGCCCACCGAAAGCCTGGGCGTGCAGGTGGCCAACGACACCCTGATCCTGTCGGGCACCGCCTCCAGCGCGGCCGCCCTGCAGCGTGCCGCCCTGATCGCTGAAGCCTATGCGCCCAGGAAGGTGCTGAACATGGCCAGCCTCGGCACGGCCCAGCAGATCCTGCTGGAAGTGCGCTTCGCCGAAGTGCAACGCGGCGCGGTTCAGGCCCTGGGCATCAACAGCCTGGCCTTTGGCGGCACCGCACGCGGAACGCTTACCCCAGACGGTGTTCCCACACCCGGCGGCAGGATCGTCGGCCCCGGCACCGGGATCAGCGGCGCCATCACCACCACGGTGCAACTGCCGGGCTTTGCCGTGAACTTCCAGGCGCTGGAACGCCAGGGTCTGATCCGGACCCTGGCACAGCCCAACATCATCGCCTTGTCGGGCGAAACCGCCAACTTTCTGGCCGGCGGTGAGTTTCCGGTGCCCACCGGTGTTACCCAGAATGGCCAGATCACCATCGAGTTCAAGCAGTTCGGCGTGGCGCTGGCCTTCACACCCACCCTGCTGGAAGATGGGATGATCAATCTGCTGGTGGCGCCCGAAGTCTCCAGCCTTGATCCGGCCGCCGGGATCGACCTCAACAGCTTCCGCATTCCGGGCCTGAAGGTCAGGCGCGCGCGCACCACGCTGGAGCTGCGCGACGGCCAGACCTTTGCGTTGGCCGGCCTGATCCAGAATGACTTTCGCGATACCATCAACCGGGTGCCGCTGCTGGGCCGCATTCCGATTCTGGGCGCGCTGTTCCGCTCCAGCGGCTTTGAGCGGTTGGAAACCGAACTGGTCATTCTGGTGACTCCGCGCCTGGTGCGGCCGGTCGCGGCCGGCGGCGGTCTTGAGGTGCCGACCGACAAGACGCACGAACCCACTGACGGCGAGTTTTTCCTGTTGGGCATGGACAGTCGCAACGGCCCCGGTGGCCCGGCCTTGCCGCTGCCCGGCCCGCCCAGCGCCATCAACAAGCCGGGCGGCGTTGCCGCCGATCACGGCCATATCGTGAGGTGATGCGTGCACAAGTTCAAGATCATGTCCGCTTGTCTGCTGATGTTCGGTGCTGCCGCCGAGGCAGGCGCCGCCGATCCCAAATTGGGCCAGAGCGTGCAAAACAACGTCGTGGCCATGGCGGTTGACCTGAACCCCAGCTATGCCGGGATCAAGATCGAAGGCGGCACTGGCATATTGGCGGAAACCGCCATCAACCGGTATCGCAGCGGCCGGGTGACCCCGTTGCAATCGCTTGGCGGCACCTCGGCGATTGGCAACAATGCCCAGCAGAATGCCGGCGCGCCGGCCGCCAACGCCGGGCCGCGCTGATGGCGCTGTTGGCGCGTCTTGGGGCATTTGCCGGCAAATCGGCCACACCGGCGGTGGCGGCGGTGCCGCGTGATGGTGCCGAACTGCGGGTGACCATGGTGCTGGCGCCGCAAACCGCTGCCAAGCTCGATTCCGGCCGGCTGGCGGCGCTCACCGCCGATGTCCGTGTGCTCGACACCGGCTTTGCGGCCTTTGCCGGCAACGCGCCGTTGATCCGCCGCACCGATCTGCTGGTCGTGCAGCTTGATCCCGACAATGCCGCCGATCTCGCCGCCCTCGAAGCGTTTGCGGCGGGTCCGGGCCAGCGCATTCCGGTGGTGGCGGCCGTGGAAAATCTCACCATCTCCGCAACCCGCACCCTGCTGCGCTCCAGCATCGCCGATGTGTTGCCCATCCCATTCTCGCTGGAAGAACTGAGCCAGGCCATCGACGCCGGCCGCGACCGCGTCAGCCGCGCGGCCACCGGTGGCGGCCCGTCGCATCAGGCCAACATCATCGCCGTGCAGGGCGCGCTGGGCGGCATGGGCACCAGCATGGTGGCCAGCCAGCTGGCGCAGATCTGGGCGGCAGACCGCCAGGTGTTGCTGATCGATCTGGATGTGCAGCGCGGCAATGCGGCGCTCTATCTCAATCTCAAGCCGCGGCTCAGCATCGCCGATCTGATCGAAGCCGAAGACCGGCTGGATGCCGAGTTCCTGCGCATGGTGGTGGAACGCCACCAGACCGGGCTGGGCGTGGTGGCGGCCCCGGCCGACATGAACCCATTGGATGCGCTCACACCGGAATTCATCGAACGCCTGCTCGATGTGGCGGCGCAGAATTATGATCTCGTGCTGCTCGACATGCCGGGCGTGTGGATCGACTGGTCGGCAGCGGCCATGCAGAAGGCTGATCTCATCCTGCTGGTCTCGCAGATGACGGTTTCGGGCGTGCAACAGGGTCGTCGCCAGCTGGATGTGCTGGAAGCCAATAATCTGGGCGAACGGGTGCGGCTGGTGATGAACCGCATGACGCCGGGGCTGTTCGGCAAATATGATCTCACCGATGCGGAACAGGTGCTGCGCAACAAGATCCACACGGCGCTGTCCAACGATTATCCAACGGTGTCGGCGGCGCTGGATGAAGGCAAGGCCGTGGGCCAGATGAAGCTGAAAGCCCGCATCGACAAGGAATTGCGCAGCCTGGCCGCAGGCCTGGTGCAGGATCTGGCGGCGGTTGAGGTGGGCGCATGATCTTCCCCACCCGGCGCAAGGCAGCCGCACCGGCGCCCGAACTGGCCGTGGCAGCGGTGGCCGAACCGGTCGCCCCTGCACCCAGCCCGGTGGTGAACATCAAGGATCGCCGCCGCGACGACTACACCGAACTCAAGGTCACCCTGCACCAGAATCTGATCGACCGCATCAATCTGGCGGCGCTGGAAACCATGACGCGCGAACAGATGCAGCGCGACATCGGCGATATCGTTCAGGAAATGCTGAAGGAAAACAACCAGGCGCTGAACGCGGCCGAACGGCGCCAGCTGGTTGAGGATATTCTGGACGAGCTGCTCGGCCTGGGGCCGCTGGAGCCGCTGCTGAAAGATCCCACGATTTCCGACATCATGGTCAACAGCGCCACCAAGGTGTTTGTCGAACGGCGCGGCCGCATCGAGGAGGTGGGCACCCGCTTTGCCAGCGATCAGCATCTGCTGCGCATCATCGGCAAGATTGTTTCGGCCGTGGGCCGGCGCGTGGACGAAAGCTCCCCCATGGTCGACGCCCGCCTGCCCGATGGCAGCCGCATCAACGCCATCATCCCGCCGCTGGCGCTGGACGGGCCGTGTCTTTCCATCCGCAAATTTCCGCCCAGCCGCACCAGCATCGATCGGCTGGTGGAATATGGATCGCTCACGGTTGATTGCGCCACCTTGTTGAAGGCGGTGGTGGCCAGCCGCCGCAACGTGGTTGTCTCGGGCGGCACCGGTTCGGGCAAGACCACCATGCTCAACGCGCTGTCAGGCTCGATCGGTAGCCATGAACGCGTTGTCACCATCGAGGATTCGGCCGAGCTCCAGTTGCAGCAAAGCCATGTCGTGCGGCTGGAAACCCGCCCGGCCAATATCGAAGGCCGTGGCGAGGTGACCCAGCGCGATCTGGTGAAGAACGCGCTGCGCATGCGGCCTGACCGCGTGATCCTGGGCGAAATCCGTTCGGGCGAAGCCTTTGACATGCTGCAGGCGATGAACACCGGCCACGACGGTTCGATGACAACGCTGCACGCCAACACACCGCGCGATGCGCTGTCGCGGCTGGAACAGATGATCGGCATGTCGGGCATCGATATCAGCCCGAAATCGGCGCGGGCCCAGATTGCGTCGGCCATTCAGGTGGTGTTGCAGCTGGAGCGCCTGCAGGACGGCACCCGCCGCGTCACCTCGGTGGCCGAAATCACCGGCATGGAAGGGGAGATCATCCTGATGCAGGAGATCTTCAAGTTCGTGCGCGAGGGCGTGGATGGCGAAGGCAAGGTCATTGGCGAAATGCGGCCGATGGGTGTGCGGCCCAAGTTCATGGAAGTGCTGAAATCGCGCGGTTACGATCTGCCGTCGACCATGTTCGATCCATTCCGGCGCAAGGACAGCTGAGCCATGAGCCTGCCATCCTTCCTCAATGCCGAAACCGTGCTGTATGGCATCATCTTCCTGGCCGCCGTGCTGGCGTTCGAAGGCATCTTCCTGTGGTGGCGCGACACTTATGGCCCGCGCCGCCGCGTATCCAAGCGCATGGCCCTGATCGAGAAGGGGGCCAGCAGCGCTGAAATCATCACCGCCCTGCGCCGCCAGACCACCGACGTGTCGAAATCGCTGCTGCCATCGGTGATCCGCTATCTCGACAGCCGCATGAGCCAGGCCGGCATCCGCATGAGCGCGCAGCGCATGCTCACCATCATGTCGGTCGTCACCGTGATGATCGGCATATTGTTCCCACTGGTGGGCGGCATCACCGGCCAGATCCGCTCGCCCAGCGCCGTGCTGCTGTTGCTGATCTTTGCCGCCGGCACCGGCATCGTGCTGCCAGTGCTCTATATCAATTTTGTCGCCGCCAAGCGGTTGAAATCCATCGAGGCGCAATTCCCCACGGCGATTGACGTGCTGGTGCGCGGCTTGCGCGCCGGATACCCGATCACATCGGCGCTGGAACTGGTGGTGAACGAACTGCCCGATCCGCTGTCGTCGGAACTGGGGCTGGTGCTGGCCGAAATGAACTATGGCTATGCCCTGCGCGACGCGCTGGCAAATCTGGCCAAGCGGGTCCAGACCGCCGATGTCGACATGTTCGTGGTTTCGGTTTCGATCCAGACCGAAACCGGCGGCAGCCTTGCCGATATCCTCGACGGCCTGTCGCGGGTGATCCGCGAACGCGCCGGCATGGTGCTCAAGGTTCGGGCGCTTGCATCGGAAGGCAAGATGACCGGCGCCCTGCTCACCGCCATGCCGGTGCTCACCTTTGTCAGCGTGTTTTCCAGCAATCCGAACTTCTATCTTGATGTGGCGGATGACCGCTGGTTCATGCCGGGCGTGCTGGGCGTTTGCTTCATGTACACGCTGGGCGTGGTGATCATGCGTCGGCTCATAGCGATCAAGGTGTGATGTGGCACTGAACAGCGGCCTTGCAGATTGGATCGTTCTTGGCCTCGTGTTCGTGGCCGTGGTGCTGGTGGTGCTGGCGCTGGCGCCCATCGTGTTGGGCCGCACCGACATCAAGGCCCGGCTGGCCGCCCAGGGCGGTGCTGCGGCCACCGATGCCGGGCCGGGCAGCATCCGCAACGATGTCAGCAACAGCGCCTGGTCCCGCCTGCTGCAGGAGATTGAGCGGCGCGGCATCGGCCTGACCGATTCCACCTCCGACAAGCTTTCCGAAAAGCTGGAACTGGCCGGCTTCAGCCAGAGCTTTGCCCCGCGTGTGTTCACACTGGCCCGTGCCCTTGGCACGCTGGCGTTGCCCTCGCTGCTGCTGCTGTCGATCACGTTCAGCGGAAATTGGCCAACATCGACCAAATTATACGGCATGTTGATGGGCTCGGCGGCGTTCGGCCTCTATCTGCCGGGCCTGATCGTTTCGGCGCGCGCCAGCGACCGCGCCAAGGAGATATTGAACGGTTTTCCCGATACGCTGGATCTGATGCTGGTCTGCCTGGAAGCCGGCCTGGGCGTGGATGCCGCCTTCAACCGGGTCGGCGCCGAAATTTCCGGGTCGCACCCGTTGCTGGCCCGGCTGTTTGCCCAGGTCAGCCTGGAGCTGCGGGCCGGGCGCAGCCGCGAGGTGGCGTTGCGGCAGCTGGCCCGCAAGAGCGGCGTGCCGGAAATCACCGCATTCACCACGCTGATCATCCAGTCTGACCGGTTGGGGGCATCGGTGGCGCAGGCGCTGCGTATCTACAGCGCTGAAATGCGCGAAGCCCGCAAAATGCGCGCCGAAGAAAAGGCCCATCGCATCCCTGTGCTGCTGTCCATTCCGCTGGTGTGCTTCATGTTGCCGGTGATGGTGGCGGTGCTGATGCTGCCGGCCGCCATCGGCATGCGCGATGCCCTCACCCAGGCGTCTGACGCCAGCAATTCGCCGCGGTGACCATGCACGCCTCAACCGCCCCCGCCACCATGGCCCCCTTAACCCTTGCTCCCGTAACCCTTGCTCCCGTAACCCTTGCTATTGCCCTCGCCCTGCTGGCCGCAACAGGCGCTGCGGCGCGTGATCGGCCGATGGAACTGCGCAGCAGCAGCACGTCCATGCCGGCCGCCGTGCTGGCCGGCAGCGCCGACTCTGCCCTCGATGAAGGCCGCGCCCTGTTGGCGGCGGCCAACCCGGTGCAAGCCATCGCTGCCTTCCGCACTGCGCTGGCCGGTGATCCACAGTCGGTCGCGGCGCTGAACGGGTTGGCTGTGGCCTATGACCGGCTGGGCCGCGCCGATCTGGCCCGCCAGCATTTCGAACAGGCGCTGGCCTTTGAACCTGATGCGGCCGATATCGCCTATAATCTGGGCTGGTCGCTGCTGAAGGCCGGCCACTATCGCGACGCCATCGCCCCGTTGCAGCGCGCCAGCGCCGGCCGCGACGCGCGCGCCGCCAGCGCCGCCCGGCGGGCCCTGGCCATCATTGCCGCCCGGTTGGAGGCACCGGCCGCGCCGCCGGTCGTGCTGGCAGATGCCGGTGTGCCGGCGGCACCCGCCCGCATCGACATGGTGGCCAGCGGCGAGGCCGTGCTGGTGCTGGCCACTGCGCCGCCGCCGGTTGCCGCACGGCCCGCCGCCACCCAGCGCGTTGCCGCCGTGCCGTCGGCCGCCGCTCCTGCCGCTCCGGCCGCTGCCCCGGCGCCCATTGCGATGGTTCTGGCTGGCCGGCTGGGCGATGCCGCCAGCCTCACCATCCCGGCCAGCGTGGCCCCGGCCAGCCCGCCCGAAACGGCACAGCCTGCCCCGTCGCGGCCGGCAACCCCGGTGCGCCCGGCCATGCCAGCTTCTCCTGCCGCTCCACCGGCGGCACCGCCGCCCCCGTCGCCCCCGGTCCCGCCGCGCGCCGTGGCGGCCGCACCGGCCCCCGACCGCGCCCTTGCCGTGCCGGCCAGCGCCTGGCACCAGCGGCCCGCGACAGCGGCCGTGCTGTCAGCAACCATGATCAGCCGCCGCCAGCGGCCCGATCTGCCCGCCGCGCCGGAGCCGGTTGATCCCAAGGCCGAAATCCGGCTGGCCATCGCCCGGCTGGAATGGCTGCTTGAGCAGTTGGAGGCGCGCCGTGGCTGAGCCGTTCCATTCTGATCTTATGGGCGTTGATCACCGTCCCACTGCCACTCTGGCCGAATTTCAGGCGCAGGATCGCCCGCAGTTGCGCGGCAATCTGCGCCGCTGGCACCGGATTGCCGCCATGGCGCTGTGCGTTGCGATGCTGCTGGTGCTCGTCACCCCCGCACTGGCGCGGGATCGGGCGCCGGCCAATCCGGCCCTGGCCGTGGCCCCGGTGCCGCCGCCAACGCCCGCCGCGCTGGCCATGCTGGATGCTGCGATTGCCAGTGGCCGGCTGGCCGATGCCCGCGCGCTGATTGCGCCCATGTGGGCATCAAGCAGCCCGGATGTGGCGCTGCGCGGGGCCGAACTGGCCCTGGCTGGCGGTTCCTTGCCCGAAGCGGCCGATGGCTTCACCGGCCTCACCGATGGTCCGCTGGCGGCGCTGGCCTGGCAGGGCCTGGGCATCACCCGCCTGAAAATGGGCGAAGCCGCTGTCGCCGCCGCAGCGCTGGACAAGGCGGTGGCGCTTGATGCCGGGCTGGCGCGGGCGTGGAATGCGCGCGGCGTGCTTGCCGATCGCCAACGCGATTGGGCCACGGCCGATGCCGCCTATGCCAAGGCGATTGCGGCGGCGCCCGGCGATGCCGCCATGCTGGCCAATCGCGGCTGGTCAATGCTGCTCCGCGGCCATCATGTGGCGGCCGAACGGGATCTGGAACGGGCGCTGGCCATGGCCCCGGCCAACACGGTGGTGCGCACCAATCTGGCGCTGGCCCGCGCCATGCAGGGCCGTTATCAGGATGCCTTCCGCCACAGTGATCGCGCCAATCTGGCGGTGGATCTGAACAGTGTCGGCTATGCCGCCATGGCGCGCGGTGATCTGGCGGTGGCCGAAGCCTATTTCAACCGCGCGCTCAGCCTGAACCCGCAGTTTGATCGCGCCGCCTGGGCCAATCTGCAATATCTGGCCGATCTGAAGGGCCGGGCCGAGCCCAATGCGGAATCCCGGCCTGCATCGCGGGCCCAACCCCTGCCATGACCCTGGCGCTGGCCGGCCTTGCCCTGCTGGCGGCTGGCCTGGTGCTGGCGGCGGGCTTTGATGTCTGGCGCTATGAAATCCCCGATACGCTCACCATCCTGATCATCGCGGCGGCGGTGCTGTTCGGGCTGGGCACGTCTGGCTTCAACTGGGCCAGCCATGCGGCCGCCGGCGGGGCGTTTTTCGCCTTTGGCCTGCTGGCCTTCGCGCGCGGCTGGCTGGGCGGCGGTGA
>CAZHTW010000046.1:0-20648 GCA_964535865.1 uncultured Sandarakinorhabdus sp.
AAACGCCGTGGGATCTGCTGGGCCTCTATTGGGGCCGGCATGTCGGCATGAAGGGCGATCTGCCGTCAGGGGCGCTTCCAGACATGATCTTCCTGTATCGGCGGCCGCTGCTGGATCTGTGGGCGGAGGGCGAGGAGACGTTGGCGGGGTTGGTGACCCACGTGCTGGTGCACGAGGTGGGGCATCATTTCGGGCTGAGTGATGAGGCGATGGAGGCGATTGAGCGCGAGGCGGCGGAATAGCGCGCAAGGCTTCCCTCCCGCTTGCGGGAGGGGTTTGGGGTAGGCTGTGTCGTCAGGCCGTTCTGTGGCCCTGGCGGCCGCAGCCGGCAGCAAAGCCGCCGAGTCTGCTGAGGGTGCAGAAGGAAGTGAGAAGAAAGAGCGTGGCGGAGCCACGCCGTCGGACGAGTCAAAAAAGGCGGCCTGTGGGGGCCGCCTTTTTCGCTCGCCGTCCGTGCTTGTGCGAGTCGGTGCCTAACGCTGCGCGTTAGGCACACGCCGCCCTGCTCAGAAGTTCACCCGGCCTTGCACGCCGAAGTAACGATCGGCTTCACGCGGGATCAGGTAGCGCAGGCCGATCAGCTGGTTGCCGCCCAGCCCGGAGTTGGTGATCTGGGCCGGGAAGCTCTGATCGAACAGATTCTTCACCAGGAAGGTCACGCGATACTTGTCTTCCTTCTGGACGATGCCGAACTGCAGATCGACCAGGCTGTACGGCCGGATGATACCGGCCGAGCGCAGCGCCGGGTTGGCTTCAAACAGGCTCAGCTGGCTCGACTGGGTCGAGACATTGCCGGCAAAAGTGAAATCCACCGCCATGTCGGTGCGATAGCGATAATCAAGGCCCATGCTGCCTTTCCAGCGCGGCGCGAAGCCGAGCGGCGTGCCGGCCGGGATCACCGCAGCACCCGCCGGGGCGTTGAAGCGGTCAACCTGGGCATCGGTGAAGGCCAGGCCGCCAGCGATGTTGAGGTCCTTCACCGGACGCAGCAGGAAGTCCATTTCAATACCGCGGGTCGACACGTCACCAGCGTTGGTGAAGCGGGTCACCGGCACGCCAGAAACCAGATCCGGGTTGTTGGCCTGGAAATTCTTGTACTTGGCATAGAAGGCAGCGAGGTTCAGTGTCAGCTTGCCGCCAAACAGCGTATTCTTCAGGCCGACTTCGAACGAATCGGCGATTTCCGGCGCGATGACGTTGGTGCCGGTCGCGTTCAGGTTGAAGAAGGTGTTGTAGGCCGGACCTTTGTAGCCACGGGTGTAGCTGCCATAGCCCATCACGTCGTCGCTCAGGTCATATTGCAGGCCGACCTTGCCCGACAGGTTGGTGGCACTGGTGCCGGTGGTGAAAGCCGCGCCGTTGGTGGACGTGGCCGTGCCGTTGTTGGCGCCGTTGCTGGAGGTGTTGAACACGCCCTGATCGAAGTTGGGCTGAATGCCCGGCAGGCCGGCGATGTTCGGCGTGGCGCGGCGGCTGTGATAGATGTTCAGATCATCCTTGGTGAAGCGCAGGCCAACGATGGCGCGCAAGCGGTCGTTGAAGCTGTAGGTGCCCTGACCGAAGGCGGCATAGTTGTCGAACTTCGAACCGAAGGTGGCGGTGCCGCTGACATTTTCAGCCACGGCGCCGGGGCTGCCGCAGGTCAGGATCACGGCCGGGGTCGGCGCGCCGCCGCAACGGGTGACGTTGCGGGTGAAGGTGCGATCCGTATCGGCATGGCTGTAGAACAGGCCGAGCACATAGGTGAAGGGCTTGTCGGCCGGCGATGTCAGACGCAGTTCCTGGCTGAAGGTCGTGCCGGTTTGCGGGCCGATGTCGTGCAACTGGGCCTGGCCGGCCAGCGCCAGATGGTTCCAGTCACCGTCGCGGATTTCATTGTTGTCATACCGGCGCCAGGCAGTGATGCTGGTCAGCGTGAAGCCGTCCTTTTCCACATCGAACTGGGCGGAGACGCCATAGCTTTTTTCCTCGGTGCGGGTGACAAGGTTCTGGCGGACGGTGCGGGTCTTGTCGCCCTGGAAGTTGATGCCGGCCAGTGCCAGCGCGGCAACGCCGGCGGGCTGATCACCGATCACTTCGGCGCAGCAATCATCATTGGCTTCGCGATAATCGGCGATCAGGGTCATCTTCACGCTGTCGGACAGGTCGGCCTCCAGGATGCCGCGCACGCCGTAACGCTCATAACCATTGACGCGGCGGTTCACACCCGGCGCATCGTTGAAGATGTTGCCATCATAGGTGCCATAGAAGCCGGTGATGCGGGTGCGCACCGTGTCAGAAAGCGGCAGATCCATGCTGCCGCGCACGCGATATTCGGTGCCATTGCCGAAGAAATAGCCGCCTTCGACATAGCCGGCGATCACGTCGCCCGGACGCTTGGTGACGATGTTGACCACACCGGCCGACGCGTTCTTGCCGAACAGCGTGCCCTGCGGGCCGCGCAGCACTTCGATCCGCTCGATATCGACCAGGTCGGAGAAGGCTTCACCGGCGCGGGCCAGCACAACGCCATCGAGCACGGTGGAGATCGACGGTTCGCCGGCGAGGCTGAAGGTGGCGGTGCCGACGCCGCGGATGTAAAGCGACTGGTTGATGGTGGTGCCCGACTTGCGGAAGTTCAGGCTGGGCACGAGATATTGGGCGTTCTCGAGGTTCAGCACGGCCTGGCGCGACAGCGCATCGGCACCGACCACAGTGACAGCCAGCGGAATATCCTGCAGCTTTTCGGTGCGCTTTTGCGCGGTCACCACGATTTCGGCGGGTTCATCACTGGCTTCGGCGGTTTGCGCGAAGGTCGGGGCGGCGGCAACAGCCAGAATGGCGGCAGAGCTCATCAGAAATTGGCGGATCATGGGACTCCCCTGGGTTTGTCCGGACAAGGCCGGGGCTGCCTCCCGAATTAACGGCAGGCGCATTGCGTCGCAAAGACAGGCTTTCTTCACCCTCGTCAATCTGGCCTTGTGCAGTTGCGGCAACGCTGTGGCAGCGTTGCAACAGCTTTACAGGCCCAGTTCCGCCATGGTGACGGCGCGATGTTCCTTGGCGGAAATCTCGGCCGCCAGCCCAATGGCAACGGCACGCAGGCCATCATCGGCCGTGACGATCACCCGGCCGGCCCCGCGCACTGCGGCGGCGAAATGCCGGTGCTGAAAGAAGGTGGACCCATGATGTTGGCCGGCGGCCAGCGCATCGGCCGGGGTTTCAACATGCCAGCGGCTGGCCTGCTTGGGGTTCATGAAGCCGACGCGTGGGCTGTGGATGATGTCACCCGCCGGGATCAGCACATCCAGCCGGGCCTGATCTCCGGTGGCGATGATCTCTTCCTGCTGTTCCGCCCCATCGGCGAACATGCACAGATCCAGGCAGGCGCGCACGCCATTGGCAAAATCCACCACGGTATAGCTGTTGTCGATGATGTCGGGCGTCTTCCCGTCGTAACGCTCGTCCTTGTGGTTCACGTCCATCGCGCCGGAACAATAGACCCGCACCGGTTCGGACTGCACGACATGGCGCATCAAATCGAAGAAATGGCAGCATTTTTCCACCATGGTGCCGCCGCTGTTGATCGAGAAGCGGTTCCAGTCCCCCACCTTCACCAGGAAGGGGAAGCGGTGTTCACGGATGGACAGCATCTGCAGCCGGCCGACCTTGCCGCCGTGGACATGGGCGACGAACTCGGACACCGGCGGCATGAAGCGATATTCCATCGCGGTCCAGAAGGTGCGGTCATAACCCTGCACGGCGGCCGCGACGGCCTTCGCATCGTCCAGCGTGGTGGCCAGTGGTTTCTCGCACAAGATGTGCAGGCCGGCATCCATCAGCGGGCCCAGCACGGCGCGGTGGGTGAAATTGGGGGAGGCGACCACGACGGCATCGCACAGGCCGGAAGCCGCGAGCGCAGCGGCATCGGGGAAGCGGGCCACATCGTGCCCGATGGCCTTTTCAGCGCGGTCGAGGCAGGCCGGCACCGGATCGGCGATGGCGGTGATGGTGCCGCCGCCCAGCAACTGGATATTGGCAACATGCTCCAACGCCATCATGCCGGTGCCCACAATGCCCCAGCGGATCGTATCGGTGCTTCCCATCTGCCATATCCTCGCGCTATCAGATCAAAATGTCGCAGATCGTCCTAAGCCCCAATCGCCGCCCTCTGGGCAAGTCCGAATTTCAGGTCTCCCCGCTCGCGTGGGGGATGTGGCGCTTTGCCGGCGATGATGTCGCTGCTGCCCAAGCCCGCTGCGAAGCCGCATTGGCGGCCGGCATCAATTTCTTTGACACCGCGGATATTTATGGCCCCGACAATGATGAACCGTTCGGCGCGTCGGAGGCTTTGTTGGGCCGCGTGTTCAAGGCATCTCCGGCCCTGCGCGGGCAGATCGTGCTCGCGTCCAAGGGCGGCATCCGCATGGGCGTGCCCTATGATTCGTCGCCCGAATATCTGGTGGAGGCGGTCGATGCATCGCTCAGCCGGCTGGCGGTGGAGCGCATCGATCTGTGGCAGATCCACCGGCCCGACATGCTGACCCACTGGGCCGAAGTGGCGGCCACGCTGGATGGGTTGGTGCAGGCTGGCAAGATCGGCGCGGTAGGCGTGTCCAACTTCACGGTGGCGCAAACGCGGGCGCTCGCTGCGCACCTGAAGGCGCCGCTGGTGTCCACCCAGCCGGAATTCTCGCCGCTGGCGCTGGCGCCAATTTACGACGGCACGCTCGATCTGGCGATGGAGATGGGCCAGGCCGTGCTGGGCTGGTCCCCGCTGGGGCAGGGCCGGCTGGGCGATGGCGATCCGCGCCCCGGCCGACGCAAGGCCGAAGATGAACGATTGATCCGCGTCAAGGCGGCGCTGGCGGCGCACGGCCAGACGTTTGGCGTGGGCATCGCTGCCACCGCTTATGCCTGGGTGCTGGCCCACCCGGCCGGCATCACGCCGATCGTGGGCAGCCAGAATCCAGCGCGGATTGCGGAGGCGGCCGACGCCTTCAAGGTCAGTTTCACGCGAGCGGAATGGTACGCCATTCTGGTCGCTTCGCTTGGGGAAAATCTGCCATGACCAATGGCCCTGAAATCAGCTGGTTCTCTGCGCTGTGCGATGATGATTATGAATTTCTGGGCGTGCCCGATCCGGGCCTGCGCTCCAGCTGGGAACATTGCCGCAATATTGTCATGACTGCCGAAAAGGGCGGTTTCGACAATATCCTGCTCCCATCAGGCTATCAGCTGGGCATCGACACCCAGATGTTTGCCGGCGCCATCGCCGCGCTCACCCACCGGATCCGCCTGCTGATGGCGATCCGCGTCGGCGAAACCTGGCCGCCGCAGCTGGCCCGGCAGATCGCCACGCTCGACCAGATTCTCGGCGGTCGCCTGACGGTGAATATCATCTCGTCCGACATGCCGGGTGAGGTGCTGGCCTCCAAGCCGCGTTATGACCGCACGGTGGAGGTGATGAAGATCCTCAAGACCTTGCTCAACGGCGATGCGCTCGATCATCAGGGCGAGTTTTACCAGCTGCAACTGCCGCCGCCCAACGTGAAGACCGTTTCCGGCAAATGCCCGCCGCTCTATTTCGGCGGGCTTTCGGAAGACGCGCGCGAGGCTGCTGCTGAAGCCGCCGACGTCTATCTCATGTGGCCCGACACGATGGACAAAGTGAAGGACGTGGTGGCCGACATGACGGCCCGCGCCGCCAAACGCGGTCGCACGCTGAAGTTCGGCTATCGCGTCCACGTCATCGTGCGCGAAACCGAGGAACAGGCCCGCGCCGCCGCCGATCATCTCCTGTCCAAGCTGGACGCCGCCACCGGCGACGCCATCCGCGCCAAGTCGCTCGACAGCCAGTCGGTCGGCGTGCTGCGCCAGGCCGAGCTGCGCGACAAGGCATCGGATGGCTATGTCGAGGACAATTTGTGGACCGGCATTGGCCGTGCCCGGTCCGGCTGTGGCGCCGCGCTGGTGGGTGATCCCGATCAGATCGTTGCCAAGCTCAAGGCCTATCAGGATGCGGGCATGCAAGCCTTCATCCTTTCCGGCTACCCGCATGCCCGCGAAGCCGATCTGTTCAGCCGGCACGTGTTGCCGAAATTGCAGCATGGTCCGCTGGTGATGTGAGGCATCGGCCCGGCAACGGGCCAAGCTTTGCGCCGGGTCCAGGCCGGGGTGCGACGAAAATCGACGGTGACCAGTCCGGTTTTCATTGCAGCCCGGCTTTTCATCCCTAAATATTGCGTCAAGTTCATTTTGATTCTGGCGCAACCATCATGCTTGGTCTTTTCCAGCCTGCTCTGCTGCCCTTCACGGCAGCACTTGGCCTGTTGCTGCTGGTGCTGCTGCTGCAATTGATCGGCCTTGATGGCGATCTGCCCGGCGGTGGCGAAGATGGCATTGGCGCCGCGCTGGATTGGCTGAACGCAGGCCGGCTGCCGCTGCTGGTGTTGGCCGTCGTGTTGCTGGCGCTGTTTGCCAGCGCCGGCTTTGGCATTCAATTTGGCGCTGCGGTTATTGCCGCTCCGTTGCCCTGGCCACTGGCCGCCGGCCTGGCAACGGCTGTCGCCGTGCCGATCACCCGCGCGCTGTCGCGCCCACTGGCCCGCATCCTGCCGCTGGATGAAACCACTGCAGTCGATATCGACAGTTTGCTGGGCCGCCGGGCCCGCATTCTGGCGGGCACCGCCCGGGCCGGTCATGCCGCGCGGGCCGAGGTGATCGATGCGCATGGCCAGCGCCATTTCGTGATGGTGGAACCGGCCGGGGCAGCCGAGTTCACCCCCCAGAATCTGCTGCTGCTGGTGAGCCGCGACGGCCCGGCCTTTCAGGCGGTGGCCATTCCCGAAGACGTGTTTTCCGAACTGAAGGTGTAACAATGAACGAGATCGTTCCTGCCGGCAGCTTTGGCATGCTGGCCACATTTGGCAGCATCGGCCTTGTGCTGGTCATTTCGCTTTTGGCGATCGGGCTGGTCATCGCCCGGCTGTACAAGCGCGCGTCGAAGGAAACCGGCTTTGTGCGCACCGGTTTCGGCGGCGAGAAGGTGGTGATCAACGGCGGCGCGCTCGTGCTGCCCGTGCTGCACGAAACCATGCCGGTGAACATGAACACGGTGCGCCTGGCGGTGGAGCGCCGCAATGGCGACGCGCTGATCACCAGCGACCGCATGCGCATCGATGTGAAGGCGGAATTCTATGTGCGCGTGAAGCAGGACGCCCAGTCCATCGCCATGGCCGCCCAAACCCTGGGCGCACGCACCATGCAGCCCGATGCGCTGAAGGAGCTGATCGAAGGCAAGTTCGTCGATGCGTTGCGATCGGTCGCGGCCGGCATGACCATGAACCAGCTGCACGAACAGCGCGGCGATTTCGTGCAGAAGGTGCAACAGGTGAGCTCGCTGGACCTGGCCATGAACGGCCTGGAACTGGAGAGCGTTTCGCTCACCGGGCTTGATCAGACCAGCATCGAGCATTTCAACGCCAACAACGCCTTCGATGCCGAGGGCCTGACCAAGCTGACCGAGCAGATCGAGCTGCGCAAGAAAGCCCGCAACGATATCGAACAAGACACACGGGTGCAGATCGAGACCAAGAATCTGGAAGCCGAGCGCGAGCGGTTGAACCTGTCGCGCGAGACCGAGTTTGCCCGCATCGAACAGGAACGGGAACTGGCCATCCGCCGGGCTGCCCAGGTCGCCGAAATCGCCCAGACTGAGGCCGAGCGCACCCGCGAAGCCGAACAGGCACGCATCAATGCCCGCCAGCAGACCGAAACCACCCAGATCGCCGCTGACAAGGCGCTGGCCGAAGCCCGCATCACCCAGGAACAGGCGCTGGCCATCGCCCGCCAGGAAAGCCAGATCGCCATCCAGAACAAGTCGCGGCTGGAAAGCCAGGCCAAGGCCGAAGCCGACAAGGCGCGCGCCGAAGCCGTGGCGGCGGAGGAGCAGGTGACGACCGCGCGTGAGAATGAAGTGGCCGAACGCACCAAGCTGATCGAACTGATTGAAGCCGCCAAGGAAGCCGAGCGCGCCGCCATCGCCATCCGCGTCGCCGCGGAAGCCGAGAAGGCCGCCGCCGCCAACCGCGCCGAAGCCGTGCGGCTGACCGCCGAAGGCGAGGCCGAGGCGGCCAAGCTGGCCGCAGACGCAGCGCGGGTGCGGTTCGAGGTGGATGCCGCCGGCCAGCGCGCCATCAACGAAGCCGCTAATCTGATTTCCAGCGATCAGGTGTCGATGCAGACCAAGCTGGCGCTGATGAAGATCTTGCCCGAGATCATCCGCGAAGCCGCCAAGCCGATGGAAGCGATCGACAGCATCCGCATCGTGCAGGTGGAGGGGCTGACCGGCAGTGCCGGCGGTGGCGGCAACGGCGATGGCGCCGGGGATGGCAATCTGGCCGATTCCGCCATGAAGGCTGCCCTGCGTTATCGCGCGCAAGCGCCGGTGGTGGACAATCTGCTGCGGGAACTGGGGTTGGACGGCGCGAGCCTTGGCCTGCCGCCGGTGAAGGGGCCGCCGGCCGGGACCTGAGCCTGGTCCCGGCGCCCGCCTCCGGCAGGAAGCCATGCCGCCTCCGTTGCGGACCATAAGCACAGTATCGCGCCATGACGGCCTGATCCCGCGTGTTCCGTTGGTGCAGTGAGGGGCCATCCGCCGGCTTGCCAGCCTGCCATCCATCGGCAACAACAGCTGTGCGCCGGGGGGCGACTGGAGGGGCGGATGGGTGCAATGGCGGGGACGCGGCGGCAGTTTCTCAAAGGGGCCGGAGCGCTGGCCCTGGTGGCGGCGCCAGCCAGCGCCGCGCCGGCGCTCGATCCGCTGCTTGGCCTTCCGGGGCGCCAACTGGCCGGGTTGATCGCGGCAAAGAAGGTGAGCGCGGTGGAGGCGCTGAACGCCGTGCTGGTGCAGATCGCGCGGCACAATCCGGCGCACAATGCCGTGGTGGCGTTGCAGGATGGCGACAAATTGCTGGTGCAGGCGCGCGCCATGGATGCGCGGCTGGCAAGCGGCGAAAAGCCGGGCGCGCTGTTCGGCATCCCCTGGGCAGTGAAGGATCTGGCCGGGGTGATCGGCATCCGGACCACCAACGGCTCGCTGGTCAACAAGGACAATATCCCCACCAGCGAAGGCATCATGGTGCAGCGGCTGCGCCAGGCCGGTGCGCTGTTCATCGGCAAGACCAATGCGCCGGAATTCGGCCTGGGATCGCACACCATCAACCGTGTCTATGGCCCCACGCGGAACGCCTGGAACACCGCGAAATCGGCCGGCGGCAGCAGCGGCGGGGCCGGGGTGGGGCTGGCGCTGCGCATGCTGCCGCTGGCCGACGGTTCGGATTTCGGCGGCTCGCTGCGCAACCCGGCGGTGTGGAACAATGTCTTCGGATTCCGCACCACGCTCGGCACCATCCCGTCCGAAGGCAGTGAACAATGGCTTTCGCGCATGAGCACATCGGGCCCGATGGCGCGGCATGTTGCCGATCTGGGGCTGATCCTGTCGGTGATGGCCGGGCCGCATCCGGGCGTTTTGGGTGCGCTGCCGGTTGATCCACGCAGCTTTGCCGGGCCATTGGCGGCCGATCACAAGGGTGTGCGCATCGGCTGGCTGGGCGATTGGGGCGGGCGCGTGCCGCATGATCCGGCGGTGCTGCGCATCTGTGAACATGCCTTGCCGGCGTTGCGTTCCATCGGGTGCAGCATTGATGAAGCCAAGGTTGATCATGAGATCGAGCCGGTGTGGCAGGCGCTGATGCTGCTGCGATCCTGGGTGTCGGGCACAGGCCTGCAGCGCCTGGCCGATGATCCCAGGACGCGCGATCTGATCGGCCCGCAGGCGCATTGGGAAATCGCCAACAGCCGCACCATCAGCGGCGCGCAGGTGCTGGCGGCCTCCACAGTGCGCACCGCCTGGACGCGCGCGGTGGACAAATTGTTCGATCGCTTCGATTTTCTGGTTGCCCCGGCGGTGCAGCTGCTGCCCTTTCCGGTCGAAGAGCTCTGGCCGACCCAGGTCAACGGGCAGACGATGCGAACCTATCACGAATGGATGCTGGGCACCTTCCTCGTGACGATGACCGGCCTGCCGGCGCTGGCGGCGCCGTCGGGTTTCTCGGCTGATGGCCTGCCCGCTGGCGTGCAGATCATCGGCCGGCGCGGTGCCGATCTGGCCTGCCTGAAGCTTGCGCACGCCTATGAACAGGCGATGCGGCCGGTGATCAACCGTCTGCCGCCGGGGCTGATCTGATGGTGATCTATGGCGTGGCGGTGCTGGCCGGTTGCACCCTGGCAGGGCTTTATGTCGGCGATCTTCTCGGCACGGCACTGGGTCTGGAGGCCAATGTCGGCGGCGTCGGCATCGCAATGCTGCTGATGATCGCCTGCACCAACATGCGAGGTGCGCCGCTGCGGCCGGGCACCCCGGCGGGCAGCGGGGTCGATTTCTGGAGCTTGATGTACATCCCGATCATCGTCGCCATGGCCGCGCAGCAGAATGTGGCGGCGGCGGTGTCAGGCGGGGCGATGGCGATGCTGGCGGGTGTGGTGGCGGTGGTGGCCAGCTTTGCCATGGTGCCGGTGCTGGCGCGGCTGGCGCGCCGATGATGGGGCTGGAGAAATTCGCTGCCAGCAATGGCCTGCTGGTCGGTTTCCTGTTCGTCGGGCTGGTGATGGCGCTGGCCTATTGGATTGCCCGCCACCTCACGCGCGGGCTGCTGCACGGATCGGCGATCGCCATTGCCATGGGTCTGCTGCTGGCCTGGGTGGCCGGCGAACAGACCGGCGGAGCCAAGGGCGTGGCGGATTGGCCGCTGCTGGCCGGCGTTGGTGTGCTGGGCGGATCGATGCTCCGCGATTTCGCCATTGTTGCCACGGCCTTTGGCGTGCGCCTGTCTGATCTGCGCAGCGCCGGCTGGGTGGCGGCGCTGTCCATCCCGCTGGGTGTGGTGCTGTCCTTCGTGTGCGGGGCGGTGGTGGCTTATGGCTTTGGCCTGCGCGATCCGGTGGCGATCACCACCATCGGCGCGGGTGCTGCCACCTATATCGTCGGGCCGGTGACGGGCGCCTCGCTGGGGGCCGCATCCGACATCATCTCGCTCAGCATCGCGGCCGGGTTGGTGAAGTCGGTGCTGGTGATGATCGCGACACCGCTGGTGGCGCGGCGCATCGGGTTGGACAATCCGGCCAGCGCGATGGTCTATGGCGGGCTGATGGGCACCAACAGCGGCGTGACCGGTGGCCTTGCCGCGACCGATCCAAAGCTGGTGCCCTATGGCGCGATGACGGCCACCTTCTACACCGGTCTGGGCTGCCTGATGGGGCCATCGCTGCTGTTTCTGACGGTGAAGGCGCTGGTGGGGTAGGGCCTGCGTGAACAGCGAGTGGCCGCGTGGCGTGGCAACTGGCACAGTCCCGCCAGATCAAGGGGGGTCCAGGATGCGGGGCAGAATGTACGGGCGCGGCGCGTTGGCGCTTCTGGCGACCCTGTGGGCCGGCGGGGCGGCGGCGGCGACGCTCATCACCGGCGCACAGGTGATCGATGGCAGCGGTTCCGCGGCGAAATCGGCGGCGGTGCGGATCGATGCCGGGCGCATCATCGCGGTTGGCGATCTGGTGCCGCAGCCGGGCGACACGCTGATTGACGGCAAGGGCCTCGTGCTGGCGCCGGGCTTCATCGATGGCCACAGCCACCATGATCGCGGCGATTATGCCGAGCGGACCATGTTGCCGCTGCTGGCGCAGGGGGTGACGACGATCGTGGTGGGCCAGGATGGTGGCAGCGATGCGCCCTTTTCTGTCATGGCCGCCCGTTTCAACGCCAGGCCTGCCGCCATCAATGTCGCGGCCTACACCGGGCACGGCTTCCTGCGCGAAGTGGCAATGGGCAAGGATTACAAGCGTATCGCCACCGGGCCGGAAGTCACCATGATGCAGACGCTGCTGGCCGATGACATCAAGGCCGGATCGCTGGGGCTTTCGACCGGCCTGGAATATGATCCCGGAATCTATTCCAGCCATGATGAATTGCTGGCGCTGGCGCGGACCACCAAGGCCGGCGGCGGCCGCTACATCAGCCATATGCGCAGCGAGGATGTGGCGTTTGATGCCGCACTCGATGAGTTGATCGATCTGGGCGAGAAAACCGGTGTGCCGGTGCAGGTGTCGCACATCAAGCTGGGCATGGTCAGCCGCTGGGGCGGTGCCAAGGCGGTGCTGGCCAAGCTGGATGCGGCCCGCGCCCGCGGCATCGACGTGACGGCGGATGTGTACCCCTATGAATATTGGCAATCAACGCTGACCGTGCTGTTCCCCAAGCGCGATTTTACCGATCTCGCCGCCGCCCGCTTTGCGCTGACCGAGTTAACGACGCCGGCCGGCATGCTGCTTGGCGCCTATGCCCCCGATCCGGCGCTGGTGGGCAAGACGATTGCCGACATTGCCGCCACGCGCCGCGAGGAACCAGCGAAGACCTATTTGTGGCTGATCCAGACAGCGGAGGCATACCGCGCTGCCCACCCGGACGCGCGCGGCGTGGAAGCGGTGATTGGCACAGCGATGGCGCCGGCTGATATCGCCGATTTCCTCGCCTGGCCGCACAGCAATGTCTGTTCCGATGGCCTGATCGGCGGCCGCCACCCGCGCGGCTATGGCACGTTCGGCAAGATCGTGCGCCAATATGTGCGGGAGGACAAATTGCTGACCCTGGCGCAGGCGGTGCACAAGATGACGGGCCTGACCGCGCAGCATCTGGGCCTTACCGGGCGCGGACTGATCCAGCCAGGCCAGGCCGCCGATCTGGTGCTGTTCGACGCGGAAAAATTTGCTGACAAGGCCAGCGTGCAACAGCCCAATGCGCTGGCGGTGGGCATGCAGATGGTGATGGTTGGCGGCCAGATCGTCTATCGCGACGGTGCGGCGACGGGGGTGTTTCCGGGCCGTTACCTGCAGCGCGGGCAGCAATGATCCAGCGCCGGCAATTTCTGGCAGGGGCCGGCGCGCTGCTGGCCGCAGGCTCCGCTGCTTCGCCGGTGCTGGTGGCGGACAATCACCGGCTGACACTGGCCAAGGCGGCCCGGCGCAACGGCTGGGTGGAGGTGGACGCGCAGGCGTTCGAGACCAATATCGATACGGTGCGGCGGGCGATCGGGCCGGCGCGGCTGTGCGCCGTGCTCAAGGCCGATGCCTATGGCAATGGCCTGGCGCTGTTGATGAAATCGATCATCGCCAAGCGCGTCACCGAAGTGGCGATCACCGCCAACGATGAAGCGATGGTGGCGCGGGCTTTGGGTTATCGCGGCCGCATCCTGCGAATCCGCACCGCCACGCCGGACGAGATGGCGGATGGGTTCCGTCATGGCATCGAGGAAACCATCGGCAATGCCGAGGCAGCGGCGCGGTTGGCGGCGCTGTGGGCACAGCGGGGCAAGCGCCGCCCGCTGCCGGTGCAGCTGGCGCTGAACAGCGGCGGCATGTCGAGGAACGGCCTCGAACTGTCGACTGATTACGGCAAGGCCGATGCGCGGGCCATATTGGCACTGCCGGGGCTGCGGATCGTGGGGGTGATGACGCATTATCCCAGTGAAGAGGGGCCGGACATCCTCGCGCAACTGGCGCGCTACACCGAAGATATGGCCTGGCTGCGTGGCGCCGGGCTGGGAGTTGTTGAGCGCCACACCGCCAACAGCTTTGCCACCCTGCAACATCCCGAAACGCGGCTGGACATGGTGCGTGTCGGCGGGCTGCTCTATGGCGATCCCGGTTCGGTGAAGACCGGCGATTATCGGCCCACCATGGCGATCAAGTCGCGCGTGGCGGCGGTGAACCATTATCCCGCCGGGCAGACGGTGAATTATGATCGCACCTTCCGCCTTGCCCGCGAAAGCTGGCTGGCCAATATCCCGCTCGGCTATTCCGATGGCATCCGCCGCAGCTTCAGCCACGCCAACCGCCCCGAATTCCCCGCCGATCTCGGCCGCAATCCCCAGGTGCTGATCGGCGGCCAGCGTTTCCCGATTGTCGGCCGGGTGACAATGAACACACTGATGGTGGACGTGACCGGCCACCAGGATCGGGTGGCGCTGGGCGATGAAGTCGTGCTGTTCGGCGCACAAGGCGCCGACCGCATCACCCAGGCGGAGTTTGAAACTGCCGGCAATGGCTATGGCCCGGAACTGCTCGGCATGCTGGGCGCTGGGTTGCCACGCGTGCTGAAGGGACCGGTGCAGGCGTAACCGGCCGCCCTGTCACCGGCCGCCCTGTCACCGGCCGCCTTGTCATCGGCCTTTGTACACAGGCGCGCGCTTTTCGCGATAGCTGGTGAAGGCTTCGCGGAAATCTTCGGTATTGGTCGCCTTGTGTTGCTCCAGGTCGGCGGCGGCGAAAGCGGTGGTGTAATCCTCGTCCAGCGCGGTCCACACCTGGGCCTTCATGGCGGCCAGGCTGCGCGGCGCGCTGTAGGTGGCGATCGTGCGGGCATAGTCCAGCACCTGCGGCAGCAGCGCTTCGTCGGCGAACACGTCGTTGACCAGTCCCAGTGCTTTGGCCTCCGCCCCATCAAAACGGCGGGCGGTGTAGAGCAGGTCCATGGCCTTGGCCTGGCCGATGTGGCGGGTGAGCAGCCAGGCCGAGCCTTTTTCGCCGGGCACGCCGATGCGGGCGAAGGTGGCGTTGAACATCGCCGAGGTGCTGGCAAAACGGATGTCGCAATGCAGGGCCAGGATGAAGCCCCAGCCAAAGGCGGCGCCGTTGATGGCCGCGATGGTGGGTTTGCGGCAGGTGATCAATGTGGGCCAGCCGCCGCTGTAATAAGGCGCCAGCGCCGGGCCGATATCATCGCCCCACTGCGGGCTGGCTTCGGGGTGGGTTTCCACGCCGCCGCTGCCGCCGCCACCGATGATGGCCAGATCGAGCCCGGCTGAAAAGCCGCGACCGGCCCCGGTCACCACGATCACCTTGGCATCAGGGTCTGCCCCGGCCTTCGCCACCGCCGCGAAGAAATCGCTGAGCATCTGCGGCGTGAGCGCGTTCAACTTGTCGGGCCGATTGAGGGTGATGGTGGCCACCCCGTCGGCCAGATCATAAAGGATGGTGTCGTCGCTCATGCGACCAGCCTTTGCAGGCGGCCCTGGATGATGGCTTCGGCTTCGCGCACCATCCCTTCAATCAGTTCCTTGCAGGTGGGGATATCGTGGATCAGGCCCACCACCTGGCCGCACGACCAGCCGCCGGCATCCATGTCGCCATTCTTCATGATCTTCGGGTAAACCCCGGCGACCTCCTCGATGATATCCTCGAATTTCAGATCGGCGCCCTTGGTGCGCTCCTTTTCCAGCAGGCGCTGCACGGCGGCGTTGTTGAGCACGCGTTCCGTGTTGCGCAGCGGGCGCATGATCAGGCGGGTGTCCAGCTCGGTCGCAGCGACCAGCGCGTCCTTCACATTCTGGTGCACCGGCGCTTCCACCGTGGCGATGAAGCGGGTGCCCATGTTGACGCCGTCGGCGCCCATGCAAAGGGCGGCGGCCAATTGCTTGCCGTTGGCGACGCCGCCGCTGGCGACAAAGGGAATTTTCAGTTCTTCGGCGGCGCGCGGCAGCAGCACCCAGTTGCCCACATCATCCTCACCCGGGTGGCCGCCACATTCAAAGCCGTCCACCGAAACCGCGTCGCAGCCAATGGCTTCGGCCTTCAGGCTGTGGCGCACGCTGGTGCATTTGTGGATGACCTTGATGCCATGTTCCTTCAGGGCCGGCAGATATTTGGCCGGGTTGTTGCCAGCGGTTTCCACCACCTTCACGCCGCCTTCGATGATCGCCTTGATCAGGCCGGGATAATCGGGCGGCGTCACGCTGGGCAGGAAGGTGAGGTTCACGCCGAACGGCTTGTCGGTCATCTCGCGGCAACGGGCGATCTCGGCGGCAAGCTTGTCCGCCGTGCCGAGCGTGAGCCCGGTGATGATGCCCAGCCCGCCGGCGTTGGAGACGGCGGCAGCCATTTCGGCAAAGCCGACATAATGCATGCCGCCCTGAATGACCGGGTGTTCAATGCCGAACAATTCGGTGATGCGCGTCTTCATGGCCTGTTCCCCAAGTGATTATGGCCAAAAGCTAACCCGCTCACCGGCTGGCAGCAATGCCGCGATTGTGGGAGGGTCCCCCCAATGATCGAATTCGGCGTGTTGAGCATAAGCCTGCTGGTGGGCACGGCGCAGGGCCTGGTGCTGGCGGCGATGCTGTGGCGCGTGGCCACCAACCGGGCAGCCAACCGTTGGCTGGCGCTGCTGATCCTGGCCGTGGCGGCGCTGATCACGCCCTATATCATCGGCTTCGCCGGCTTTTATGATCGCTGGCGCTGGCTCAGCTTCACGCCGTTCAGTTACACGCTGGCCTTTGGACCGTTGCTCTGGCTCTATGCCACCAGCCTGTGTGGCCGGCAGCCGGTGCGGGTTTGGCCACATTTCCTGCCCGTGGCGGTGCAGTTCGCTGCCGATGCTCTGGTGTTTCCCTTCCCGCTTGAAACCAAGAATTGGTGGGACACAGTGGCCCACGCGCCGATCATCGCACCCATGTTCCGGGTGGCGACCTTTGGGTCGCTTGGCCTTTATGGCTGGCTCGCCTGGCACAGCTGGGCCGATTATCGCCGCTGGCTGCGGGAGAATGTGACGGACGCGGTGGACTTTGATCCCGACTGGATTCGCAATTTCCTGATCGCGCTGGGGCTGGTGGTGCTGGTGTGGTTGGGCTTTTTCATCGCCAATCTGCGCGATCCATCCCGCAATTATTTCGATCAGTTCTGGCTGTATGTGATCTTCTCCGGGCTGGTGATCTATCTGGGGGTGGAAGGCTGGCGCCATGCCGGCATGCGCTATCCGCTGCCGGTTGATGCTGTTGAGGAAACGCCGGCGCCGCCGGCGGGCCGCGATTGGGCGGCGCTGGGTGCGCGGTTCGAGGCCGAGATCGAGGCCAGGCGCCTGTGGCAGGACCCTGACCTCACCGCCGCGAGTCTGGCCCGTGCACTTGGCACCAACGGCAATTATCTCGCGCGCGCCTTCAACGAAGGGCTGGGGGCCAATTTCAACGCGGTGATCAACCGGCGGCGGGTGCGCGAAGTGCAGGCCTGGCTGGCTGATCCGGCCGAGACGCGCGCCATCCTCACCATGGCGATGGATGCCGGCTTTCGCTCCAAGGCCAGTTTCAACCGGGCCTTTGCCGAATTTGCCGGCATGACGCCCAGCCAGGCCAGGACGTCCTTGGCACGTCTCAAATCCTGAAAAGCGCATTTTTTCAGCGTTTCGGGCGATGACCTGGCCCGATTTCGCCACTCACCGGGCTGCCAACTGCAACCTGAAGGGCTTCACCCATGAACCGCTCCATTCTCCTCGCCGCGCTGCTTGCCTCGGCGCCGGCCATCGCCGCTGACATGCCCAACCCGATGCTCTCGCCCGTTCAAGCCGCCAGCGACATCGCCCTGCTGCGCCGGGCGATGGAGACCATCCACCCAGGCCTGTATCGTTATGTGCCCAAGGCCAAGGTGGATGCTGCCTTCGCCCGCCTGGAGGCGCAGGCGAAAGCTCCGATCAGCACGCTCGCCCTGCACCGCGAGATCGCCCGGCTGGTGGCCAGCATCCATTGCGATCACAGCAAGCCCGAACTGCCGGACACAATCGAAAAGTGGCGCCAGACCAACGGCAGCCATCTGCCCTTGCGCTTCAAGCTGATCGAAGGCCGGATGATCGTGGTGTCTGGCGCGCTGCCAAAAGGCGCGGAAATCACCGCCATCAACGACCGGCCGGTGCCGCAGATATTGAACGCGGTGGCGCCACTGGTTGCCTATGATGGCGATACCGATCAGGCCGTCACTGCCAAATTGGCCGACGACAGCGATCTGGGTGGCAGCGATCTCGAGGAATATTGGCCCGGCCTGTTCGGCGCGCCCGGCCAGTGGAATATTGCGTGGAAAATGCCGGGCGATGGCACGGAACAGCGCGCCACGCTCGCGCCGATCAGCTTTGCGCAATGGCTGCAACTCGCCACGCCCGATGCGCCGTTCCGCAGCGAATTCTACAACGGCATTACCTGGCGCATGGCCGGCAAAGTCGCCCGCCTGCGTATCGACAGCTTTGTGAATTACCGCAACCCAGTGGCGGCGACGCCGTTCCTGGGCGGATTCTTCAAGGCCATGAAGGATGCCGGCACCGAACATCTGATCCTTGATTTGCGTGCCAATGGCGGTGGTTCGGAAAACGTGTCGATCGCACTCGCCCGCCACCTGTTCGATGCGCCGTTCACCTGGAGCAAGCCTCTGCGATACAAGGCAACAAGAGTGGGCGACTTGCAGCGCCATATCAGCAGTTGGGGCGACCGTGACGCATTGTTCAACCCGCCCGAATCGGATTTCATCCGCACCGCCGATGGCTGGTTTGATCGCATCCCGGCCGGCACCAACGAAGCCGACGATGATGACAGCACCATCGAACATCAGCCGCTGCCGGCTGACCAGCGCTTCACTGGCCGGCTGACGGTGCTGACTGGCCTGCGCAATGGCTCTGGCGCAACGCGCACCATCGCCTGGTTGAAGGAGCGGCGCGGCGCCACGCTGGTGGGCGAAGAAGGCGGTGGCAGCGCGGAAGGGCCGACCGCCGGCAACATATTCCTGGTCACCCTGCCGGAAAGCAGCATCAAGGTGCGCGTGCCCAACGCCTGGAACCGCACCAATATCAAGGCCTTCACCCCGCGTCGCGGCGTCGCTGCCGATCTGCTCGTGGTGCCGACTTTGGCTGATTTCGAAGCCGGGCGCGACCGTGCACTGGACGTGGCGCGTGCGCTTGGCACCCCAACCGCGCCCGTGGATGCCGCTGCCGCGCTCACGGCCGCGCTGGCCGGCAACTGGGCTGGCACGCTGGATTATCGCGACTATCAGGATGACAGCCGCGTCACCCTGCCCACCCTGATGACCGCCACCGGCCTTGCCCTCGCCTGGACCTTTGATGATGGCCCCGGCAAGACGGTGCGGAGCAGACAAAGCTGGTCGTTCACCCCCGATGCCAAGACCCTGACGATCAGCGGCGACCACAGCCGCGAATCGCTGACGGTGGTGGAACTGCGCCAAAGCAGCAACGGCGCACTGACGATCGTCGCCGATGGCGTGGGCGAGGAAAACGGCCAACAGGTGATGGTGCGCGAAATCCTCACCCGCGATGGCCCGGGCTTGCGCATCACGCGGCAGAGCCGGACGGCGGGCCAACCCTTCATCATGCGGCACAGTTACCAATTGCGCCCGGCGGCCTGAGGGACTGGCCACCTGCCGGCCTGCATGGCAGACACGCGCAATGCAGGCCGGCACCACCATCTTCGAACATATGTCGGGCCTGGCCCGGCAGCATGGCGCCATCAATCTGGGCCAGGGCTTTCCCGATTTCGGCTGGCCCGATGCCGTGTTGGCGGCTGGGGCCGAAGCGATCATCCACGGGTACAACCAATATCCACCGATGCGCGGCCTGCCTGAACTGCGTGCGGCCGTGGCCGGCTTTTGCGGCCGGCAGGGGCTGGATCTGTCGGCCGAGCAGGTGATCGTCACCTCCGGCGCGACCGAGGCACTGGCCGCCAGCATCATGGCCGTGGCGGTGCCGGGCGACGAGGTGATATTGTTCGCCCCGGCCTATGATGCCTATGCGCCGCTGGTGCGCCGGGCTGGCGCGACGCCTGTGTGGGTGGCGCTGCAACCACCCGACTGGCAGGCAAGTGCCGAGGCCATTGCCGCCGCGATCACCCCTTCCACCCGTGCCATCCTGTTGAACACGCCGCACAATCCCACCGGGGCCATGGCCGGGCCGGCGATGCTGGCGGCGATTGCCGATCTCGCCCGCCGGCATGATTTGACCATCATCAGCGACGAAGTGTGGGAAGCGGTGCTGACCAGCGACGCCCCGCATGTCTCGCCGTTCACGCTGGCACCTGAACGCACCATCAAGATCGGTTCGGCCGGCAAATTGCTGGCGCTCACCGGCTGGAAGGTCGGTTGGGTGGTGGCCGAGGCCGCGCTGGCCGAGCGTGTGGCGCAGGTGCACCAATATCTCACCTTCACCACGCCGCCACCGCTGCAGGTGGCGGTGGCGAGCGGCCTGGCGCTGCCCGATGCCTGGTTCGATGCGGCGCGCGCCCGTTATGCGGCGGCGCGCGACCGGCTGGCCGCCGCGCTCACCGCCGGGGGCTGGGCACTGCTGCCCACCCACGGCAGCTATTTTCTCATGGCCGATCTGGCGGCTTCGGGCATCCACATGGGCGACCGCAGCTTCTGCGAGGCCGCCGTTGCCCGCCCCGATGATGGCGTGGCCGCCATCCCGCTTTCGGCCTTTCAGCCCGATGGGGCCGAAACCCCGTTCATCCGCCTTTGCTTTGCCAAGTCCGACGCCGTGATCGACGAAGGCGCTCGCCGTCTCAACGCGGCCCGGCGGCGGTTGATTGCAGCCGGCTTTTCTGTATGATGGAAATAATACAGTAAAGGATCAAGACCATGGCCGAACAACGATTGCGCAGCGGTGAAGTGGTGCGAACCGGCATCGGGTTCGGTTCGGCTCTGGCCATCGCCATCAGCTGGAACCTGCACAAATCGCTGCTTTGGGCCATCATTCACGGCCTGTTCGGCTGGTTTTACGTGATCTATTTCGCCCTCAC
>CAZHTW010000047.1:0-20625 GCA_964535865.1 uncultured Sandarakinorhabdus sp.
CATTGTCTTCCCTTCCCCTCAAAGGCCGATGGCGGCGCGATAGGTTTCCAGCAACGCTTCGGCTTCCTGCCGGGCGGCCGTTTCCATCTTGCGCAAACGCACCAGCGTTTTCATTGTCTTGATGTCAAACCCCGTGCCCTTGGCTTCGGCATAGACATCCTTGATGTCGTCCGCGATGCCCTTTTTTTCCTCTTCCAGCGTCTCGATGCGCTCAATGAACAGGCGCAACTGGCTGGCAGACACATTTTCTTCGCTCATGACCGTCCTGTGGTTAGTGGCCGTTGGTACAACCAAGCCGGTTACCGGACGGCGTCGTTCTTCGCCAGCGATTCGGCCATGCGGTCCAGCTGGTCCTGGGTGGCCGGCAGCTGGTGCAGCGCCTTCCACTCGGCTTGGCTCATGCCATAGACATGGGCACGGCCCTCGTCTTTCGAAACGTCCAGGCCCAGGGCTGCGGCCTCCTCGTGCAGCCAGTCGCCCAGGCAGTTGCGGCAGAAGCCGCCCCAGCCCATCAGATCGACATTCTGCACGTCGCTGCGCTGGCGCAAATGCAGCATCAGCCGGCGGAAGGCGGCAGCTTCCAGACGCTCCCTTGTGGCCGGCTTGTCCAGTGTTTCGTTGGAAGCAATTGGCGCGCTTGTCATTTTTCCGACTCTCTTCTGTGGCAATCCGCCGCATCACAGGCTATCCATGGCCCAACCAACGTTCACAATTGCACCATCGAAGGGCGCATCCATGTCCCGTCATCTTGAACCCCGGGGTCGCCGGGTCAAGGTTCTTGCCACGCTGGGGCCGGCATCGGCCAGTGAAGAGATGATCACCCGGCTCCATGAAGCCGGGGCCGATGCCTTTCGCGTCAACATGAGCCATGGCAGCCACGACAGCCAGGGCAGACTGATCGCCGCGGTGCGTGCCGTTGAAGCCGCAAATGGCCGGCCCATCACCATATTGGCCGATCTGCAGGGTCCGAAATTGCGCGTGGGCCGGATCGCGGGTGGCAGTGCCGAACTGTCCAAGGGGGCCACCTTCCGGCTGGACCGGCATGACACGCCCGGCGATGCCACCCGTGCAAGCCTGCCGCACAAGGAGATTTTCGCCGCCCTCACCCCCGGCGCCCGGCTGCTGGTGGATGATGGCAAGATCGTGCTGCGCGCCACGGCGGTTTCGGCCGATGCCATTGACTGCATTGTCGAGGTGCCGGGGACCATCAAGGACAACAAGGGCGTGAACGTGCCCGATGTTGTGGTGCCGCTGCCTGCCCTCACGCCCAAGGATCGTGCCGATCTGGCCTTTGCGCTGGATCAGGGCGTCGATTGGGTGGCGCTCAGCTTTGTTCAGCGCCCCGAAGACGTGGCCGAAGCGCGCCGGTTGATCGGCGGGCGCGCCGCGCTGCTGGCCAAGATCGAAAAGCCCGCCGCGCTGGAACGGCTGGACGAGATATTGGAACTGGCCGATGCCGTGATGGTGGCGCGCGGCGATCTTGGGGTGGAATTGCCGCCGCAAGCGGTGCCACCGGCGCAGAAGCGCATCGTCGCCACCGCCCGCGCCATGGGCAAGCCGGTGGTGGTTGCCACCCAGATGCTGGAGTCGATGATCACCGCACCCACCCCCACCAGGGCGGAAGTGTCTGACGTGGCGACCGCCATCTATGACGGGGCCGATGCGGTGATGCTCTCGGCCGAAAGCGCCGCCGGGCAGTTTCCGGTTGAATCGGTGGCCATGATGGATGCCATTGCCGGCGAGGTGGAAGCCGATCCCGGCTATCACAGCCGGGTGCATTTCACCGAAACCGCCACCGGCCGGTCAACCGCCGCGGCGATCACCGCCGCCGCTGCCGATATCAGCCGCACCATCGGGGCGCGTGCCATCGTGTGTTTCACCATTTCCGGTTCCACCGCTGGCCGGGCGGCGCGGGAGCGGGCCTCGGTGCCGGTGCTGTGTCTCACCCCATCGCTCACCACGGCACGCCGCATGGGGCTGGTGTGGGGTGTGCACGCGGTGGTCACCCGCGATGTCGGCAGCTTCGAGGAAATGGTCGCCAAATCCAAGCGCATGGCCTTGCGCACCCATCTGGCGCGCGGCGGTGACCCGCTGGTGCTCATAGCGGGTGTGCCCTTCTCCACGCCGGGCACCACCAATGTGGTGCATGTGGTGCGGGTGACCGGGGACGAGCTGAAGAATTACTGAGGCAGCAGGCCTTGGCGGCGCAGTTCGGCGGCCAGCGTTGGCGCATCACGGAATTGGTGCGCCACAAAGCCATTGGCGGCGGCGGCCTGCACATTGTCATCCCGGTCATCGATGAAGATCGCCTCACCGGCTGACAGGCCAAAGCGGCGCAGCGCCAGATGGTAGATGGCTGGATCGGGTTTCGCCAGGCGTTCGGTGCCCGAGACGATGATATCCTGAAACAGATCGAAGATCGGCGCGGTGGCGCGGAACGGCGGCCAGAATTCGTGGGAGAAATTGGTGATGCCAAAGATCGGCACGCCGCGTGCCGCCAGTGTCTGCACCAGTTCGGGCATGCCGGGGATCGGCCCGGTGATGCTGTCGTTGAAGCGCGGGCCAAAGGCGCGGATCAGATCGGCCTCGGCAGGGAAACGCGCGATCAGGGCGGCGGCGTTGCTGGCGAAATCCACGCCCAGATCATGGGCAAAGTGCCAATCGGTGGTCACCACCTCGCGGCAGAACCAGTCCAGCCGGGCCGGGTCAGGGATCAGCTGGGCATAAAGCGCCTTGATGTCCCAATCATAAAGGACATTGCCGACATCAAAGACGACTGCACGCACCATGATGATCACCCAAAACAGCAAAACCCCCGCCGGATGGCAGGGGCCTGCATGTCAACCAGCCAGCCCATGCGGGCCGGCCCGTCCGATATCAGCCCTGGCGGGCCTTGAAGCGGCGGTTGGTCTTGTTGATCACATAGGTGCGGCCACGGCGGCGCACGACCTGGCAATCGCGGTGACGGCCCTTGAGGCTCTTGAGGCTGTTGCGGATCTTCATGATCAATCCCGGCAAGTGAATCGGTTGTCGAACGGAGGCCGGTCGCTAAGGGAGGCAGGGGGCTTTGTCAACTGATGCCGGGCGGTTGCCAGCGGCCGATGGCCATGCCACCACGCCAGCACGGCTGCCGGTCCCATTGGCCTCAGCCAGATGATGAAGGTGAAAACCACAGCATGATCCGCATCGATTGCGCCTTTGATTCCGGCAATATCAAGGTGGAGCGCATTGTTGGCCCGCATGAGATCGTGCTCTCGATTCCCAGGGATGCCCACAGCGATTTCTATCAATGGTTTCACTTCCGCCTGTCGGGCGGGCGCGGGCAGCGCTGCATCATCCGCATCATCGATCTGAACGGCAGCGCCTATCCCGATGGTTGGCCGGGTTATCGTGCCTGCATGTCGGACGATCGGCAGCACTGGCGGCGGGCCACGACCAGCTTTGATCCCAAGGCCGCCAACGGCACGCTCACCATCGAAATCACGCCGCAGGTGGACCAGGTCTGGTTCGCCTATTTCGCGCCCTATTCCATGGAACGCCACCATGATCTGATCGCCCGCATGGCAGCATTGCCGGGGGTTAGCGCCGATGTGCTGGGCCACAGCCTGGATGGCCGGCCGATCGACCGGCTGGTGGTGGGCACTGGCCCCAGGACCGTCTGGCTCTATGCCCGCCAGCATCCGGGCGAGAGCATGGCCGAATGGTGGATGGAAGGCGCGTTGGAGCGGCTGACCGACGGCCAGGACCCGGTGGCGCGCAGCCTGCGGGCGCAGGCGACCTTCCACATCGTGCCCAACATGAACCCCGATGGATCATATCGCGGCCATTTGCGCTGCAACGCCGCCGGGGTGAACCTCAACCGCGAATGGGCGGCGCCAACGGCGGAGAAATCGCCTGAGGTCTTGTGTGTCCGCACTGCCATGGACAAGACCGGCTGCCACCTCGCCATGGATGTGCACGGGGATGAAGCCATCCCGCAGGTGTTCATCGCCGGCTTTGAAGGCATACCGTCGATCACCAACAAGCAACTGGCGCTGCTGGCCGATTACAAGGCGCGGCTGGCGCGGATCAGCCCGGATTTCCAGACCGCCAAGGGCTATCCGGTTCCCCGCCCCGGCACCGCCAATCTGGCGATGAGCACCAACCAGCTGGCCGAACGTTTTGGCTGTGTGGCGATGACGCTGGAAATGCCGTTCAAGGACAATGATGATCTGCCCTGCGGCGATTTCGGTTGGTCGCCGGAACGCTCCAAGCTGCTGGGCCGCGATTGCCTGGCGGCGATCCTGGAGATCATGCCCGATCTGTGACCACCTTGGCGGATTGATGGGGTGACGGCGCCCGCCGCCGCCCCCTATCGTGGCCGGCAAAGGGAGAGCGCCATGACCTATACCCACATATTGTTCGACGAAGCCGACGGCATCGCCACCATCACGCTGAACCGCCCGCAGGTGATGAATGCCCTGCACATCGGCGTGATCAGCGAAATGATCGATGCGGTGGACCGGGTGCGCGATGAAGGCACCGCCCGCGTGCTGGTGCTCACCGGGGCTGGCCGCGCCTTTTGTTCGGGCGCCGATCTGGCGGGCGGCGGTGCCGGTGGCGGCGCGCAGCGCTCTGGCCCGCCGGATGCCGGCGCTGTGCTCGAATCGCATTTCAACCCGCTGCTGGAGCGGCTGTTCGCGCTGCCGGTGCCGTTCATCACGGCGGTGAACGGCGCCGCGGCCGGCGCCGGCTGTTCCTATGCGCTGGCCGGCGACATCGTGATTGCGGGCAAGTCCGCCTATTTCCTGCAGGCGTTCGTCAACATCGGGCTGGTGCCCGATGTCGGCTCCACCTGGCTGCTGCCACGTCTGGCCGGCCGGGCCCGGGCGCAGGCGATGATGATGCTGGGCGAGCGCATCCCGGCCGAGACGGCCGCCGATTGGGGCATGGTCTACAAGGTGGTCGATGATGCCGATCTGGCCGCCGCCACCCGCGCCGTTGCCGAGAAGCTGGCGAAGGGGCCGACCAAGTCTTACGCCCTGATCCGCCAGGGCATCCGCGACTGCCTGGACAAGAGCCTGAGCGAGGGCCTGATGGTCGAACGCCGCAACCAGCTGATCGCCGGGCGCAGCGCCGATTTCATCGAAGGCGTCAGCGCCTTTCTGCAAAAGCGGCCCGCGCAGTTCACCGGCAAGTGAGGCGCCGGTCCGGCCCTGCCACATCGCCCATCCTGAGACAGAGCCTGGCCCCGGCTTGCGGCCAATTGTAAAGCCGGGCGCCGGGCCAATTTTGACACAGTTGACAGATCCGGGCGAATCCAGCGTTGAAATGTCAGAAGATTTGCGTTTTTTTGCCCGGCACCTGCCGCAATATTTTACAATTCATCGAAGCCGCCGCGAGTATCGCAGACTTGCGCCGTGTAGGACAGGCCGGTCTCAATCCATCACCAGCACCGGTTTCACCGCACGGCCGGCCGCCATGTCGGCCACGGCTTCGTTGATCGCGTCAAACGCATAGTTTTGCAGCATCGGCGCATGGTTGAAGCGGCCGGCCCGGTGACGGTCGATCAGCCAGGGGATGAAGGCCTGGGGATCGGCATCGCCTTCCACCGCGCCCACCAGCCGGCGGCCGCCCAGCAGCGTGTTGGGGTTGATGGTGATTTCGGTGCCCGGCGCCGTCACGGCCAGCAGCGCCATCTGCCCCATTTGTGCCAGCCCCTCCAGCCCGCCGCGCACCACCGCTGACACCCCGGTGGTATCGACAATGCGGTCCACACCGGTGGCCACGATGGCTCGCAGCGCCAGCGCCAGATCGGCCGCCGCCATGCCGGTGGACAGGATGCTGTGCGTCGCCCCCATGGCGCGGGCCAGGTCCAGCCGCTCCGCCACCCGGTCCACCGCGATGATGGTGTGGCAGCCGCGGTCCACCGCCGCCAGCATCGCTGCCAGGCCAACGCTGCCGGCACCCAGCACGGCAAAGCCATGGCCGGGTTGCACGTCCAGCGTGTTGTAGGCCGTGCCGGCCCCGGTCTGCAGGCCGCAGCCGAAGGGCGCGGCCAGGGCGAACGGCACATCATCGGCCAGCTTCACCGTGTTGCGGGCATAGGCAATCGCATGGCCGGCAAAGCTGGATTGGCCGAAAAAGCCGCCATAGACGGGCGTATCGCCCTGGTGCATCGGCACCGCGCCATCGGGCAGCACCCCGCCATAGTTCAGCGCCATGAAGCTGGCGCAATATTGCGGATGATCATGGCTGCAATTGGCGCAGTGCCCGCAGCTGGCATAGCTGAGCACGACGCGATCCCCCGCCGCCACGTGGGACACCCCCGCCCCCACGCTCAGCACCGTGCCCGCGCCTTCATGGCCCAGCACATGCGGCAACGGCGTGCCCTGTTCATAGCGCTGCACGCCAACATCGGTGAAACAAATGCCACAGGCCGCCAGCTTCACCAGCACCTGCCCCGGCCCCGGATCGGCCAGCGTCACCGTTTCCAGGCTGAACGGCGCGCCGCGTTGGCGCAGAATCGCGGCGGTGGTGGTGATCGGCATGGCGGCACTCCCCTGATGTCTGGCCAAGTGTCGCGCCGCCGTGGCGGCGGCGCAAGCGACGGAAATGGCAGGGCCGCCGCAGCGCAGCCGGGCCCTGTCTGCGGCGGGCGCTTGACCAAGTGTCGCGGCCCGTCCAATTACGGCGCGGATGACGACAGATGCCGCCCCCCAGCCCAGCTTCGAAGAGGCGTTGAAGCGCCTTGAAGACATTGTGCGCGCGCTTGAAACCGGCGAACGCAGCCTGGATGAATCGATCAGCCTGTATGAAGAGGGCCAGCGCCTGAAATCCCTGTGCGAAGCCCGGTTGGCCGATGCGCGGCTGCGGATCGAACAGATTCAACAGTCTGCCGCCGGCCCGGGTTCAACCCCGGGTTCTGCCGATGCGGCCATCACCACCCGCCCCTTTGACGCGCAATAAGGACCGGCCATGGTTCCAGCTCCTGTCATGCTCAAACCGGCGCTAGATGCCATCGGCAAGGCGATTGATCAGCGCTTTGATCGGCTGCTGGCGGTGCCGGCCGACAGCCGCGCCCGCCTGTATGAAGCGATGCGCCATGCCGTGATCGGCGGCGGCAAGCGCATGCGGCCCCTGCTGGTGGTGGCGGCCTGTGATCTGTTCCATGTTGATCGCGAACGGGCGTTGCGTGTGGCGCTCGCCATCGAATGCATCCATTGTTACAGCCTGATCCACGATGATCTGCCCTGCATGGATGATGATGACATGCGGCGCGGCAAACCCACCGTGCACAAGGCCTTTGATGAAGCCACCGCCGTGCTGGCCGGCGATTGCCTGCACGATATCGCCTTCGAGATTCTGGCCGATCCCGCCACCCATGAAGACCCGTTCGCCCGGCTGGAACTGGTGACCGAACTGGCCATCCAGTCCGGCCCGGCCGGCATGGCCGGCGGCCAGATGATGGATCTGGTGGCGGGCGACGTTACCTATGATCTGGCGGGCATCACCCGGCTGCAGCAGTTGAAGACCGGCGCGCTGATCCAATGGTGCCTGGAAGCCGGCGCCATCATGGGCCGGGCGTCTGAAGGCCAGCGCAAGCATTTGCGTGCCTATGCCCGCGATCTGGGCCTGGCCTTCCAGATTGCCGATGATCTGCTGGATGTGGAAGGCACGTCGGCCAAGACCGGCAAGGCGGTGCAGAAGGATGCTGCCGCCGGCAAGGCGACGTTCGTTTCCCTGCTGGGTGTGGACCGGGCCCGCGATCAGGCCAACGCCCTGATCGATCAGGCCATCAGCCATCTGGCCGGCTTTGGGCCGGAAGCCGATCTGCTGCGGGCGATCGCCCGTTTTGCGGTTGAGCGTGACAATTGAAGCAGTGATGAGGTTCTGGCCATGACCCGTATCGGCGTTTATCCCGGCACCTTCGATCCCATCACCCTGGGCCATATCGACATCATCCGCCGCGGCGCCAAGCTGGTGGACCGGCTGGTGATCGGCGTGGCCACCAATCCATCCAAGTCGCCGATGTTCACCCTGGCCGAACGCCGCGACCAGATCATGCGCGAAACTGCCGACATCCCCAATGTGGAGGTGGTGGATTTCGATGAGCTGTTGATGACCTTTGCCGAACGGCTGGGCGCGACGGTGATCGTGCGCGGCCTGCGCGGTGCCGGCGATTTCGAATATGAATTCCAGATGACCGGCATGAACCGCGCCCTGAACGATGATATCGAACAGGTGTTCTTGATGGCCGATGTGGCGTTGCAGCCAATCGCTTCACGTCTGGTCAAGGAAATAGCTGTTTATGGTGGCGACATCCGCAAGTTTGTGCCGCCCGCCGTTGCCGATGATGTGGTTGCGCGGGTGAAGGCCAACGGATTGAAGGGCCAGTGATGCGATTTTCCCACCTGTTTGCCATTGCCTTGTTGTCTGCGGCGCCGGCGCTGGCGCAGCAGCAGCGCATTGATCCCAAGGATCTGAAGGCCCCGCCCAAGCTGCCGGAAATGGCCGCGCCGTCCAATTTGCAGGGCACGCTGGCCCAGGTGAATGAAGAAAATGTGCTGCTGCTCGATCTGTCGACCGGTGGCCGGGTGAAGATCGTGATGCGCCCCGATGTGGCGCCCAGGCATGTGGAGCGCATCAAGACGCTGGTGCGCGAAGGATTTTATGATGGCACGGTGTTTCACCGCGTGATCGATGGCTTCATGGCGCAAGGCGGCGACCCCACCGCCACCGGGCAGGGCGGTTCCAAGCTGCCCGACCTGAAAGCCGAATTCAACGATCTGCCCCACGTGCGCGGTGCCGTGGCCATGGCCCGCGCCCAGGGTGACGACAGCGCCAACAGCCAGTTTTATCTGGTGCTGATGCCGGTGCTGCGGCTGGATCGCATCTACACGATCTGGGGCCGCGTTGTCGAAGGCATGAAGTTTGTCGACGCCATCGAAAAGGGCGAGCCGCCGGACAATCCCAGCAGGATCATCAAGGCCAGCATCGCGGCCGACAAGGTGCCGCCCCCGGATTTCGCCGCGCTGAAACCGGCGGCAACGCCCATCCCGGCCGGCGTGCTGAACCTGCCGCCGCCCACATCAGGGCCAACGCCGCCGCGTTGATCCGCTGATCCCCCTTTCCAACCACCAAGGGCTGTTCCCCCGATGCTGGTCGATGATTTCGATTTCCATTTGCCCGAAGACCGCATCGCGCTGCGCCCGGCCAGCCCGCGCGATTCGGCCCGTCTGCTCACCGTAACGGGTCGCGATGTGGGCGCGCTGGGTGATGGGACCTTCCTGGATCTGCCCGGCCGGTTGCGCGCCGGCGATGTGCTGGTGGTGAACGATACCCGCGTGATCCCGGCGCAATTGCATGCCCTGAAAGGCCAGGCCCAGATCGGCGTGACCCTGCACAAGCGCGAAGCCGCTGATCAATGGTGGAGCTTCGTGAAGAACGCCCGCCGCCTGAAACCGGGCGACATGGTGGCGTTCGGCCCCGGCCTTGCCGGCGAGGTGCTGGAAAAATCCGATGAAGGCGGCGTGTTGTGGCGCTTTTCGGCGCTGCCGGGCGAACGCCTCGAACAGGCGCTGGAGCGGGTGGGGCAGATGCCGCTGCCGCCCTATATCGCCCGCCGGCGCGGCACCGATGCCCGCGACGCAGCCGATTATCAGACCCTGCATGCCACCCGGGATGGCGCCGTGGCCGCCCCCACCGCCGGCCTGCACTTCACGCCCCGGCTGTGGGATGCACTTGCGGCCGCCGGCATCACCCGGGAGACCGTGACCCTGCATGTGGGCGCCGGCACCTTCCTGCCGGTGAAGGCCACCCAGGTGGCGGACCACAAGATGCATGCCGAATGGGGCAGCATCGATGCCGCCACCGCCGCCCGCCTGAACGCCGCCCGCGCCGCCGGTGGCCGCATCATCTCGGTGGGCACCACGTCGCTCAGGCTGCTCGAATCCTGCGTGTCCGAAACCGGCGAGATCCGCGCCTTCACCGGCGACACCAGCATCTTCATCACGCCCGGTTACCGGCTGAAGGCGATCGATGGCCTGATCACCAACTTCCACCTGCCGCGCTCAACCTTGTTCATGCTTGTGTCGGCGCTGATGGGGCTGGATGTGATGCGCCGCGCCTATGCCCATGCCATTGCACAGGATTATCGTTTTTACAGCTATGGCGATGGCAGCCTGCTGCTGCCCTGACAGCGCGCGTCAATGATTGCCGGCAAGCGACTCGGCCCAGGCCCGGTGCAATTGCGCCGCACTGCCAGTGCCAAACACGTGGCGATCGGGCCGCACCAGCACGGCCGGGGCATCATGATCATCAAGCCAGGCCCCAAGGGCATCGGCAAAGCAGGCGAGCGGCGGGGCGGCAAGATCGGCGCGGCTGATCAGCCAGGCGCCATCCCCCAACACGCTATCAAGGCCGACACCATCGGCATTGCGCGGCTGCGGGAAATAGTGTCCGGCGGCCGGGCTGCCGGCCAGGATCAGGCCGGCGGATATGGGTGGATAGAGCGGCGGGCCATCGGGCAGTTTGCCCAGCGCGCGGCCAAGCCAGAATTTCAGATCGCGCACCAGGGCTGACCATCGGCTGATGGTGCACACCATGCGGCCCATCATGATGGCCATGGCGATGGTGGCACGCACATGGGGCTCCCGTTCAGGCTGATAACTGTCCAGCAACGCGTCGGGTGCTTGCCCCTCGATCACGCTGGCAAGTTTCCATGCCAGGTTTGCGGCATCGCGCAGGCCGGCACACATGCCCTGGCCGGCAAAGGGCGGGGTTTGATGCGCGGCATCACCGGCCAACAGGACAGGGCCCTGCCGCCAGCGCTGGGCAATGCGGGCGCGGAAGGTATAGACTGCCTTGCGCTCCAGTCGCACCGCGCCCTTGACGTTCCACGGTTCCAGCAGGCGGTCGATGAACGCATCCTCGCTCACCTGTTCGGCCGTTTCGCCGGGCAGGATCATGAATTCCCAGCGGTGGCGGCCTTGGCCCATCAACACGCAGGTGGTGGGCCGCGCCGGGTTGCAGATCTGCAGATTGCTGGTGGGCAACCGCGATGGATCATCCACCAGCATGTCCACAACCAGCCAGGGTTCCTCGAAGTCCAGATCATCAAGGCCGATCCCCGCTGCCGAGCGCACCGGGGAGCGGGCGCCATCGGCCGCCACCAGATAACGGGCGCGCAGAGTCCGCTCGCCATCGGGCGTGGCCAGCCGGGCCGTGACGCCAGCACCATTGGCGACCAGGTCCAGCAATTCCCACTGGCAGCGCAGGGTCGCGGTTTCGCAGGCCGCCAGCGACTGGCGCAGCGCCGCTTCCACCGACGGCTGGTGGATCATGTTGGCCAGCGGCCAGCCGCCCGGCCCGAGCTGGTCGGCACCATCAAAGCGCAGCAGCAACCGGCCACGGGCGTTCAGGAAATCATACCGGGCAGCGCGGCGGCTGGTCTGCATCACGGCATCGGCCACGCCGGCTTCCTGCAGGATGCGCATGGCTTCATGATCCACATGCGCGGCGCGCGGCAGCGGATAGATTGCCGCCTCCTTTTCGGCGACGATCACCTTCACGCCGCGCCGGGCCAGCAGCACGGCCAGGGTGATGCCGGTGGGGCCACCGCCGGATATCAGCACATCGCAGTCAAAGGCCATGGCTCAAGTCTCTGCCACCATGGTGCCCTCGATATGGCCAAGGCCATCGATGGCGCAGCGCACGATGTCGCCGGGTTGCAGGAAGCGCCGCGGGTCCATGGCGGCGCCGATGCCGCCGGGGGTGCCGGTGAACAGGCAGTCGCCGGGTTCCAGCGTCATGCCAGTGGAAAGATGCTCCACCTGGCTCCAGATGTTGAACACGAGGTGACCCGTGTTGCTGTTCTGCCGCTCCTCGCCATTGACCCAGCACCGGATGCCGAGCGTGTGCGGATCGCCCACTTCGTCGGCGGTGACGATCCAGGGGCCCATCGGCGCATGGGTGTCAAAGCTCTTGCCCAGCGACCATTGCGGGCTGGCGTGCTGCCACATGCGTTCGGTCACATCATTGCCGACGCAATAGCCAAAGATGGCGGCCGGGGCATCGGCGGCGCTGACATGCTTGCCGCCCGCGCCGATGATGGCGACCAGTTCGGCCTCATAATCACTGGTCATCGTGCCCTTGGCGATCACGATATCGTCGAACGGGCCGTTGACGCTGGTTTGCGCCTTGGAGAACCACACCTGCCGATGCGGGGTTTCCATCTTGGATTCCGCGATATGATCGGCATAGTTGAGGCCGATGGCGAAGATCTTGCCCGGCCGTTGCACCGGGGCCTCCAGCTTGACCGAGGCGAGCGGGATGGCGGTCCCGGCCGCCGCCCGGGCTTCGAGGCCGGGCTTGAGCGCATCCCAGTCGCGGATGAGATCGATCATCGTGCCCGGCACGCCGCTGTCGACGATGCTATCGCCCACCACGATGCCGGTGCGGGTGATGCCATTGGTGGTGTAGGTGGCAAGCTTCATGCGGACATCCCTTTGGTTTGGCGGCTGAACAGGCGCTTCAGGCGGAGGAACAGGCTGAAAAGGAAGGCGACAAGGCCAGGCGGCGGCGGCCGCTTGCCGGCAAACATCGGGTGCGGCGCACCCCACTGCACCGCCAGCAGCGCCTGCATCGGCATGCGGCGCGGCGGATCGGCGGCGGTGAACAGATCGCCGTCGGTCCAATGCTCCAGCTCGTTGCCGAACGGGTCTTTCCAGTAATCAAACACCTGGCTGCCCATGATGTGGCGCCCCACACCCCAGGCGGCCTCGCGTTGCCTTGCCTTGAGATGCTGGTGGCCCAGCATCAGATCATCCAGGCTGGCCACTTCGAAGGCCGCGTGCAGCAGGCCGATCGGGCCGGGCAATTGTGCGAGGAACAATGTGTGATGATCGGCCGGCAGATCGCCGCGATCACAGCGCATGAAGGCGCCCAAGGGCACATCGGGCGCGGCCTCCACCTCATCAGAGGTGAGGAAGCCGAAGCGTTGCTTGTACCAGGCTTCAGAGGTGCGGAAATCGCGCACCTTCAACACGGCGTGGCCGATGCGGCAGACATGGGCCGGGCCGGGTGCCAGCGCCACCACGGTGCGCAGGCGCTGCTTGGTTCCGGCATCGTTGTGCAGCACGGCCGGTGGCGACAGCGCCGGCGGATCAACGGCCTGGCCGGCAACAATTTCCACACCATGGCCATCGGGATCGGTCAGGCGCACGACATGGCCGCCGCCGGGCGCGTCGAGCGGTTCCACCGCCACGCCTTCGCTGGCGGCCAGGGTTTCAAGATCGGCCAGGCTGCGGGCGCGCAGCCCGACGGCGAGGAATTTTGCCGGGCCGGGCTGGGTCACGTGCAGGAACGGACGACCGTCGCGGCCCTTGCCATAAAGCCGGCCGCCGGATTCAAAGGGGATGATGCCGAAATCGTCGAGAAAGCTGCGCATGGCGGCCAGATCGGGCGCGGAAAAACGCACATGGGCAATATCGTCAACCCTGATCACCGCCATGATTCCCCACCCCGCGAACATCTGACTATTTGGTCAAGTATATTGCTTCTGACCATATGGTCAAGTAGAGAAACCGCATGAGTTCGCGCCCTGACCCTTCTCCCCGCGCCGCCCGCACCCGCGCCGCCCTGATTGCCGCCGGCTTTGATCTGCTGGTCGAAAAGCCGATTGATGCCATCCCGATTGACGAGCTGGTGGTGCGCGCCGGCGTGGCCAAGGGCAGCTTCTTCAACCATTTTGCCGACAAGGGCGATTTCGCCAGCGTCATTGCCACCGAAGTCCGGCTGGAGCTGGAAGCCCTGGTGACCCGGGCCAATGCCGGGGTGACCGATCCGCTTCTGCGCATCGCCGGCGGCATGCGGACTGGCGGGCACTTTGCCCTCACCCAACCCAAGCGCAGTGCCGTGCTGCTGCGCAGCCACGCCAGCTCGACCTTGCGCACACACCCGCTCAACCGCGGGCTGCTGGCCGATATCGAGCTGGCCTTGGCGCAAGGCCTGTTGCGGCCCGAGGCAATGGAAAGCGGCGTGCTGTTCTGGCTTGGCCTGTGCCAGGCGCTGATCGCCAACCTGGTTGAAACCCGGCCTTGCCCAAGTGATGCGACCGCGCGCATCAACGACATGATCATCATGGGGCTGACCGGCCTGGGTGCAACGGTGGAGCGGGCACGCATGGCCCTGACAGAAAGCTGACTGCCGACGATGAGCGTTGCCTTCACCAAGGAATCCGATGCCGAGGCGGTGGCCGCCGACCTGCCGGACCGGCCGATCCCGGCGCATGCCAATCTGGTGACAGCCGCCGGCCTGGCCCAGATCGACGTTGCACTGGCGGCGGCGCGCAGCGCCTATGCCGCGGCGCAGGCCAGCGGATCGATCAGCAGTGACCGCACCGCCATGGCCCGCGCCACCCGCGATCTGCGCTATTGGTCGGCGCGCCGCGCGTCGGCGCAGCTGGTGGAACGCCGGCCGGCGGATGGCCGGGTCGGATTTGGCAGCAGCGTGTGTTTCGAGCGCGGCGACGGCCGGCGCCAGACCTATGCCATTGTGGGCGACGATGAAGCCGATCCGGCCCGGGGCAGCGTGTCTTATGTCTCGCCCCTGGCCAAGGCCGTCATCGGCCGGCAGGTCGGCGATGTCGTGATGCTGGCCGGGCAGGAGGTGGAGATCGTGGCCGCCAGCTGGCCGGCGGCGGCAGGCGAACCCGGCTGAACCCGGCCACTATGGCAAGGGCGGTTTGCCGGTGCCCGGCCGGCGATAGCGGCGCGGATCAATGCCGTGGCGGGACAGCTTGTCATACAAGGTCTTGCGCGGCAGGCCGAGGGCGGCCATCGCCGCTTCGATACGTCCGCCGGAGCGTTCCAGCGCCTCGCGCAGCAGCCCGGCTTCGATCCGGCCCAGCCGCTCGGCCAGGCTGGTGCCGGCATCATCGGCCACCGCCTGCCCGTCTTCGGCCAGCCCCAGCACGAAGCGCTGGGCATAATTGTCGAGCTCGGCCAGATTGCCCGGCCAGTCGTGGGCGATCAGATGGGCGCGCACGCTGGCGCTGATCGGCGGCAGCGCCTGGCCCAGCCGCTGCGCCGCCAGCGCCGCCACCTGGCCAAACAGCATCACCACATCATCCCGGCGCTGGCGCAGCGGCGGGATCAACAGCCGCACACCGCCCAGCCGGATCAGCAGTTCGGGGTGGAGCCGATCGGGCATGGCCGGGGCGGCAGCGATCACCCGCACATCCAGCGGCTCCAGCGCCGCCAGCAGCCGCAGTTGCACCGGCAGGGCCAGGGCATCGATGCCATCCAGAAACAGCGTGCCCTGCACGGCCTGGGCCAGCCGGCCGCGGCTGCCGCGCGGCCCGGGCTGGCCGAACAGCTCGGCCGCCTGCGCCTCGGCCGGGACAGCGGCGCAGTTGAACGGCACAAAGGCGCGGGCGCGCCGCCGGCTGCGATCGTGCACGGCGCGGGCCACCCGGTCGCGGCCGCAGCCCGGTTCGGCAATGATCAACAGATCGATATCGGCATCACCCACCGGCCCCACCCGGTCGCGCAGCGCCACCATGGCCGGATCATCGCCGGCCAGCACCATCAGATGCGCCAGCGGATCGGGCGCGGCATTGGCCGCGATGGTGGCCAGACGGCGATTGTCCAGCACCAGCCGGCGCTTTTCCAGCGCGCGGGCCACGCTGGCCAGCAAGCGTTCGGGGTCAAAGGGCTTGGCGACGAAATCATAGGCGCCGGCCTTGAGCGCGCTCACCGCTTCGTCGATGTTGCCGTGGCCGGTGATGAAGATCAGCGGCAGATCGGGATCAAGCTGCTGCACGGCGGCGAAAAACTGCCAGCCATCCATGCCGGGCATGCGCAGATCGGAAATGATCGCCCCGGCAAAGCGCCGGTCCAGCCCGGCCAGCGCGGCCTGCGCATCGCGGTGCAGGATCACCTGATGGCCGGCCAGTTCCAGGCTGGCGGCAATCGCCGCGCCCAGCGCCTCGTCATCATCAACCAGCAGGATGGGGCCAGGGCTGATCATGCCGCGTCCGGCAGGGTGATGCGAAAACAGGTGCCGCCGGATGATGGCGCCAGCGCCAGATCACCGCCCATGGCGCGGCAGATATCGCGGGAGATGATCAGGCCCAGGCCAAGCCCGCGCGGCTTGCTGGTTTGAAACGGCGTGAACAGGCTGGCGGCGATGGCGGGCGGCAGGCCGGGGCCATTGTCAGCCACGTCGATGCGGATCTGGCCGGCATCGTCCACCGCGCTGAGGCGGATGCGGCTGGCGCCGGCCTCCTGGGCGTTGCGCAGCAGATTGACCAGCACCTGTTCCAGCCGGATGCGATCGGCCAGCACGGCCAGGCCGGCGGGCACGGCGCGGCTGTCAATCTCGATCCGGCGGCGACCCTGGCCATCGGGCACCAGCAGGCGGCTGCCGGCGATGGCGTCGGCCAGCACAACGGGCACCGGTGGCCCATCGGATTTGCGGGCAAAATCGCGCAGTTCGCCGGTGATATGGCCGATGCGTGTCGTCAACTGCTGGATGGTGGCCAGCGCGGTGCCGGCCTGTTCGGCCTGGCCGCGCGCCAGATAGTGCCGCGCGCTGTGCGCCCAGGTGGCGATGGCGGCGACCGGCTGGTTGATCTCGTGCGTCACGCCGGCAGCGATCTGGCCCAGCGTTGTCAAGCGGTTGGCCTGTTCCAGTTCCAGATGCAGCTGCAGCAGGGCCGCTTCGGCGCGGCGGCGTTCGTCCATCTCGGCGGTCAATTCCCGCGTGCGGTCGGCCACCATGGCCTCCAGCTGGGCCTGGGCGGCGGCGCGGGCGGCGGCGGCCCGCGCATCACGGGTGCGGCGCCGGTTGATCCACCAGCCGGCCGCGATCATCAGGCCGGCGACAATCAGGGTGAGCGTGCTGGCCGCCGTCGCCGCCGCCGCCACCGCCGGACCGGCCGGCTGCAGCAGATTGAGCGTCCAGCCGGCCATGCCTGTGGCGCGCCTTGCCCGCACATATTCGCCTTCGGTGCCGCCGGGCAGCCGGGCATCCACATGCGCCGGGTGGCTGGAATTGGGGCGCAGCGCCAGCGCGCGTTCGGGGCGGAAGCGCCAGGCTTCGACGCTGGTGATGATGACGATGCCATTGCCATCGCTGACAAACACCGGGGTTGCCGATTGCCGCCACTGGCGTTCCACGGCCGAAAAATCGATCTTGGTGACCACAACCCCCAACGCGCGGCCGGCGGCATCCACCCGGGCCGACAGATAGAGGCCGGGCTGGTTGGTGGTGGTGCCCAGCGCAAACTGTTCGCCGCGGCCCTGCGCCATCGCCTTGGCAAAATAGTCGCGATAGGTGAATTCGCGGCCAACAAAGCTGAGCGGCGTGCCGGCATTGCTGGCGGCAATGGTGCGGCCATCGGCGGCAATCACATAGATCGCCGCCGCCCCGGTGCGCGCCGCCAGCGCGGCGAGCCGCTGGTTCAGCCGGGGGCGCACGGCCGGATCGCGCAGCGCAGCTTCCACCGCCGCATCGCCAGCCAGCACCAGCGGCAGCGCGCGATAACGTTCCAGCACATTGCGCAGCACGGCTTCGAACAGATTGGCCGCTACGCCGGCTTCGCGCCGCAGGGCCGCATCCTCTCGGCGGGTCGCGATCACCGCCGCGCCCCAACTGGCCGCCACCGCGATCAGGGCAGCCAGCAGCAGCCAGCGCCGCAGCGGCGTGAGGGTTGGCAGGTGTGATCTTGGCCGGTTGGGCATGGCGCCAACATGCCAGCCCGGCGCGGTGACACAAGGAAAATGTGCGGATTTCCGCACATTCACCGCCAATCATGTGCGGATTTCCGCACAGATGCAGGCGATCTTCGACATCAACTGCTTGATTCAAAGCAATTTTGGCCAGGTTGCAGACACGTTGCAATCAGCAGCCGAAGCCATCATGGAGGCTGAGCATCGGCGCTGGGGATTTGCCGATGTTGGGGAGTTGCCATCATCACACCGTCTGTCTCGGCGGGCGCACCGGCTCAACGCAAGCCGGTCCATGCCCAGCTTTATGCGCAAGTGCTGCTGGCCATCGTGGCTGGCGGCATGATCGGGCATTTCGCGCCTGAAACCGGCGTGGCGCTCAAGCCGCTGGGCGATGCCTTCATCAAACTGGTGAAGATGATCATCGCCCCGGTGATCTTCCTCACCATCGTGTCGGGCATTGCCGGCATGCGCAATCTGGGCAGCGTGGGGCGCGTGGCCGGCAAGGCCTTTGCCTATTTCCTGTGCTTTTCCACCATCGCGCTGATCATCGGGCTGCTGGTGGCCAATGTCGTGCAGCCCGGCGCCGGCATGAACATCGATCCGGCGACGCTCGAAACCGGCGAAGTCGACAATTATGTGCAGAAGGCCAAGGATCAGACCATCGTGAGCTTCCTCACCGGCATCATCCCGGTGTCGGTGGCCGGGGCGTTTGTGGATGGCAATCTGCTGCAGGTGCTGTTTTTCGCCATCAGCTTCGGCGTGGCGATCGCTCTGGCCGGCGAAGCGGCCCAGCCGGTCGTGCGCCTGTTCGAAGCGCTGGGCGCGGCGTTCTTCCGGCTGGTGTCGATCTTCATGCGGGCGGCGCCGATTGGCGCGTTCGGCGCCTTTGCCTTCACCATCGGCAAATATGGCATTGGCTCCATTGCCAATCTGGCGGCGCTGGTCGCCACCTTCTATCTCACGTCGCTGTTGTTCGTGGTGGTGGTGCTGGGCCTGGTCGGTCGCGCCGCGGGCTTCTCGATTTTCAGCCTGATCCGCTATCTCAAGGCCGAACTGCTGCTGGTGCTGGGCACCAGCTCGTCGGAATCGGCGCTGCCCAGCCTGATGGACAAGATGGAGCGCGCCGGCTGCGCCAGGCCCATCGTGGGGCTGGTGGTGCCCACCGGCTACAGCTTCAACCTGGATGGCACCAATATCTACATGACGCTGGCAGCCCTTTTCATCGCACAGGCCACCGGCACCGAACTCAGCCTGGGCGATCAGCTGTTGCTGCTGGGCGTGGCCATGCTGAGTTCCAAAGGCGCTGCCGGGGTGACCGGCGCCGGCTTCATCACTCTGGCCGCCACCCTGTCGATCGTGCCCGGCGTGCCGATTGCCGGCATGGCGCTGATCCTGGGCATTGATCGCTTCATGTCCGAATGCCGCAGCCTCACCAACTTCATGGGCAATGCCGTGGCCACCATCGTGGTGGCCGGCTGGGAAGGCGGGCTGGACCGGGACAAGCTGGCCGCAGCGCTGGCACCGGGGGCAAGCGACACAGGCCTGGCCAGGCCCGCGATCGAGAACGACGAAGATTAATCATATAAAAAACCATCTGGGGAGATCAGACATGACGACTGCCAAACTTCATCTCGCCATGCTGCTGGCCAGCACCGCCGCGTTTGCGCCCGCAATGGCGCAAACCGCGCCTGCGCCGGCTGCAGCCCAGACTGCCGAAAGCGCCGAAGCCGATCCCGGTGAAATCACGGTGATCGGTTCGCGCGGCAAGGCCCGCACCGATGTTGACCGGCCGGTGGCCGTTGACGTGATTTCGGCCGCCGAATTGCGCAGCACTGGCCAGATCGATCTGGGCCAACAGGTGCAGTTCACCTCGCCGTCATTCAACTCGACCAAATATGGCATCAACGGCGCCACCAACTTCGCCGATCCGGCCTCGCTGCGCGGCATGGCCCCCGACCAGACGCTGTTGCTGCTCAATGGCAAGCGCCGCCATCAATTCTCGGCGCTGAACCTCAACGTCTCGCCCGGCCTCGGCACGGTCGTCTCCGATTTGAACGCCATTCCGTCCGGCGCAATCAAGCGCATCGAAGTGCTGCGCGATGGCGCCGCCGCCCAATATGGCTCCGATGCCATTGCCGGGATCATCAACCTCAGCCTGAACGATGCCAGCGAAGGCGTGAATGCCAACATCACGTCCGGCATCCAGCAGGCGGGTGACGGTTTCACCGTGCGCGCCATGTGGAACCAGGGCCTGAAGCTGGGCAACAATGGTGGTTTCATCAACTACACGCTGGAATATTTCAGCGCCGATGCCACCAACCGGTCTGATCCCTATGACGGGGTGCTGTATCCGGCGGCGCCAGCCAATTTCACCGGGCCAACGGCGACCTTCCCCTACACCACCGCCAATCCGCGCGCCGATCGCGGTGTCTATCCGCAGGGGCCGTTCGTGGTCGGCATCTATGGCTCCAACCAGAACAAGACCTACCAGTCGTTCGTCAATTCCGAGCTGCCGCTTTCAGACGTCATCACCGCCTATGCCTTCGGGGGCTATTCGCGCAAGGATATCCAGGCGGCCGGCTTCTTCCGCGCACCGGCCACCTTTGCCAATTCCAATCTTTCCATCTTCCCCGATGGTTATGTGCCGGTGCTGCCCGGCCGCTCGATCGACTGGTCGGTCAACGCCGGTCTGCGCGGTGAGTATGATGGCTGGAATCTCGATCTGAGCTATGGCTTTGGCCACAACCACCTCGACCAGTTTGCGCGCAACACGGTGAACGCCTCGCTGGGCGCGGCCAGCCCGACCAGCTTCTATGTCGGCCGCTCCGCCTTCAACCAGCAGGTGGTGGAATTCACCGGATCGAAGAATTTCGGATCGGCGCTGGGCATGGAATCGCTCAACGTCGCCTTT
>CAZHTW010000048.1:0-20519 GCA_964535865.1 uncultured Sandarakinorhabdus sp.
TCGGCATGAAACATCCACGTCTTCCAGGCAGAGCGCGAGATGGCAGCCGACACCAACATTCTCGGACTGTTCGAGCTGGTTGGCATCCCGTCGGCGCCGCGCGGCGTGCCGCAGATTGAAGTGACGTTCGATATCGATGCCAACGGCCTTGTGGCAGTCAATGCCAAGGACAAGGGCACCGGCAAGGAACAGCAGATCCGCATCCAGCCGTCGGGCGGCCTGTCGAAGGACGATATCGAGAAAATGGTGAAGGACGCCGAAGCCTTTGCCGAAGAAGACAAGAAGCGCCGCGCTGCCGCCGAAGCTCGCAACCAGGCCGACAGCCTGGTGCATTCCACCGAACAGCAGTTGGGTGAACATGGTGACAAGGTGACGCCGGAAGTGAAGGCAAGTATCGAAACTGCCATCGCCGAAGTCAAATCGGTGCTGGATTCGGGCGACGCCGATGCCATCAACGCCCGTGTGCAGGCGCTGGGCCAAGTGGCGATGAAGCTTGGCGAGGCCATTTATCAGGCCGAACAGGCCAAGGCTGAACCATCGGCCGCCGATTCGCCCAAGGGCGATGACGTGGTGGACGCCGAGTTCACCGACGTGGACGACAGCAAGAAATAAGCAGTCGCTTGAGGCGCGCCGCAGCGATGCGGCGCGCCTTGTCATGTCTGTTGCAGGGCGACCAAACAATGGCCACCGAAATCGATTATTATCAACTGCTTGAGGTGGAACGCGGTGCCGACGAAGCTGCGTTGAAAGCCGCCTATCGCCGGTTGGCGATGAAGTTTCACCCGGATCGCAATCCCGGCGACGCCGCCGCAGAACAGAAGTTCAAGGCGATCAGCGAAGCCTATGACGTGTTGAAGGATCCGCAGAAGCGGGCCGCCTATGACCGCTTTGGTCACGCCGCCTTCCAGCAGGGCGGCGGGGGCGGTGGCTTTGGCGGTGGCGCCCAGGATTTCGGTGGATTTGCCGATATCTTTGAAAGCGTGTTCGGCGAGTTCATGGGCGGCGGCGGTCGTGGCCAACGCCGGGGTGGCCCGGCCCGCGGCTCAGACCTGCGTTACGACCTTGACATGACCCTGGACGAGGCCTTCCACGGCCGTCAGGCCAGCCTGACCATTGACGTGGCAGCAACCTGCGAACCCTGCAGCGGCAGTGGTGCCAAGCCGGGCACATCGGCCCGCACCTGCACCACTTGCAATGGCAGCGGCCGCGTGGCGATGCGCCAGGGCCTGTTCATGGTGGAACGCACTTGCCCGGCCTGCCATGGCCAAGGCCAGATCATCGCCGATCCGTGCGACAGCTGCGGCGGTGCGGGCCGGATCGAAAAGCAGAAGACACTCAACGTCAACATTCCGCGCGGCGTGGACGATGGCACACGCATCCGCGTCGCGGGTGAGGGCGAGGCGGGCTCACGCGGCGGCCCGCCAGGTGATCTTTACATTTTCGTCAACCTGAAACAGCACGCTGTTTTCCAGCGCGAGGGCACCACATTGTTCAGCATGGCGCCCATGTCGATCACCAGTGCTGCCTTGGGCGGGGAGATCATGGTGCCGGGGCTGGATGGCGAAAAGACGGTGATCAAGATTCCGGCCGGTACCCAGACCGGCAAGCAGTTTCGGGTGCGCGGGCGCGGCATGCCTAGCCTGAACGGCGGGGGCTTCGGTGATCTGGTGATCCAGGTGGAAGTGGAAACCCCAGTGAAGCTGACGGCGCGGCAGCGCGAACTGCTGGAGGAGTTCCGCACCATCGAAACCGCAGAAGGCGGCCGCAACACGCCAAAAAGCCAAGGTTTTTTTGACAAGCTCAAAGGCGTGTGGAGCGAGCTGACCGAATAGTTCTGGCCGGCAGGCAGTGGCTTCCGCTAAGCACGCGCCATGCAACGTCTGTCAAATCGCCGTTATCTCGTCACCGGCGCCGCTCGCGGCCTCGGCTTGGCTATTGCTCAGCGTCTGGTGGCCGAAGGGGCCAGGGTGATGCTGGCCGATGTGTTGCCCGAAGGCGAAGACCGGGCGGCGGAATTGGGCGAATCCGCTGGCTTTGTGTGCTGTGATGTGTCCAGCCGTGTCCAGATCGCGGCCGCCATTGACGCCACTGTTGCCCGTTTGGGCGGGATTGATGGCCTGGTCAACAATGCCGGCGTCGCCCCGCGTGGGGACATCTTCACCGAAACGCCCGACCAGTTTGATCGCGTGATCGCCACCAATCTCACCGCCGCCTTTCACGCCACCCAATTGGCAGTGCCGCACCTGGTTGCGTCAGGCGGCGGGGTGATCGTCAACATGTCGAGCGTCAATGCCCTGCTCACCATTCCATCCCTGCTGGCCTATAATGTTGCCAAGGGCGGGCTGAACCAGCTCACCCGCAACACGGCGGTGGCGCTGGCGCCGCACAACATCCGGGTCGTCGGCATCGGGCCGGGCACCATCCTCACCGAGCTGGCAAAGAATGCCGTGATGGCGGATGATGCAGCGCGACGGCAGATCCTGTCGCGCACGCCGATGGGCCGCGCGGGCGAGCCGGCGGAAATTGCCGCAATCGCCGCCTTTTTGTTGAGCGATGACGCCAGTTACATTACCGGCGAGACACTTTATGCGGACGGTGGCCGGCTCGGCCTTAACTACACCGTGCCGGTTGGAGAATGACCCGTGATTGATGCCGAGTGGTGGGAGTATGACAGCGCCGACGAGATGGCCGAGGCGGTGGCGGGCGATATCGCCTATATCATCGGTCAGGCGCTGGAGGCGCGCGGCCGGGCGCTGGTCGCCTTCCCCGGCGGTTCCACCCCGCTGCCGGCGCTCAAGCTGCTGGCCGACATGAAGATCGAATGGGCGGACGTGACGATCCTGCCAACAGATGACCGGCTGGTGCCCGTGACCGATCCCCTGTCCAACGCCGGCATGCTGGCGCGGCTGTTCCTGCCCAAGAAGGCCCGCGTGCTGCCGCTGACCGCCGGCGAGAAGGATCCGGTGGCCGCCGGCCGCGCTGCGGATGAACGCATCGCCGACCTGGAATGGCCGCTGGATATTGCCTGGCTGGGCGTGGGTGAGGATGGCCACACCGCCTCCATCTTCCCAGGCCCGGATTTTGAAGCCGCCATCGCCGGCCCAAAGGCGCGCCGCGCGATCGGGGTGCGGCCCGATCCGCTGCCCGAAAATGCCCCGGTGCCGCGTGTCACGCTCACCGGCCCAACGCTCACCTCGGCCCGCACGCTCACCCTCACGGTGGCAGGCAAGGCCAAGCGCAAGCTGGTGGAACAGGCGTTGAAGCAGGGTTCATCCAGCAAACTGCCCATCGGCCGACTGCTGGCCGAACTGGACATGGACATCGATATCCACTGGCATCCCTGATCAGCGCACCGTCACCCGCACGCGGTCATAGGTTGTCTGCCTGTCGCTCAGTGCAATTTCGTGCCGGCCGGGCACGGGGGCCCAGCGTGCCGGCAGGCCAGGCAGGCGGCGGCCATCAACGCTGATGAACAGGCCTGGGCGATTGCCGGCGGCGCGGATGATCAGCAACTGCCGGCTGGCCGGAATGTCAGGATCGAGCGCCAGCAGGCTGTTGTCACTGGGAGCGGTCAAGCGCGGAACCGCCTCCGCAGTGCTGGCCGGCGCAAACAAAGGCTGCCAGGTGCCGGCCAGGAACAGCTCCTGCCGCGCCGGCTCCACGGCCGTGGCAAAGGCGACGGGCAAACGCTCCACGCTGGCAGGCAGCGCAAAGCCGGGTGGCGGCACCGTGTGCAGGGCCAGCATGATCGCCGTCCAGGCCGGAGCAGCACCGCTGGTGCCCGACACGCCGATCATCGCATCGCCTTCAAAATTGCCGACCCACACTGCAACGGTATATCGGCGCGAAAAGCCCACCGCCCAATTGTCGCGCATGGCCTTGGATGTGCCGGTTTTCACGGCGGCGGCAAAGGGCAGCGAAAGCCCCGATGCCTCCCCGAAACTGGCGCTGCGGGCGGCCGGATCGGCAATCAGCGCGGTGACGATGGCGGCAGCACCGGGATCGATCAGCGTCCTGGTGGCCGGAGTCTCATCGGGCTTCAGGGTCAACGGCCCGCTGCGGCCGCCCAGTGCCAGCGCGCGATAGGCGGCCGCCTGTTCCAGCAACGTCACCTCGGCCGATCCCAGCGCCAGCGCATAGCCATAATAATCCCCCGGCCGGTTGATCCCGCGATAGCCAAGATCGAACAGTCGCTGGCGAAACGGTTCCAGCCCGGTGAGCAGCAGGGTCCGCACTGCCGGTATGTTGAGGCTGTTGCCGAGCGCGCTGCGCACGCTGACAGCACCGCGAAAGCTGCGATCATAATTTTGTGGAATATAAAGCCCGGTGGCGGTTTCGAGATCGATCGGCGTGTCGTTGAGCAGCGAGGCAGCGGTGAGCAGGCGGCGCTCGATCGCCAGCCCATAAAGATGCGGCTTCAGCGTTGAACCGGCCTGGCGCGGCGCGGTGACGCCATCAACTTGGCCAGCCCGGCTGTTGGCACCGGCCGCCCCCACCCAGGCCAGGATGCGGCCTGTCTCATTTTCCACAACCAGCGCCGCGCCATCGCGGACATTCCGGCCCGCCAGCGCTGCTATTTGGCGATCCAGCGCGGTCTGGGCCATCCGCTGCACATCGACATCAAGGCTGGTCCGCACCCTGCCGCGCACGCCGGGTCGGAGCAGCCGGGCGGCCAGATGCGGGGCCAAGCCTTTGTTGCCAATGGCCTGGCGCGGGCCGAGCAACCGGGCGGCGGCAAGGGCGATCGCTGCGCAATCCAGATCTGGCGCGGCCCTGCAGGCCCGGGCCAACACCGCGGCCGGCGGTGCCGATGGGCGGCGGGCAAGCGCCACCAGCACGGCATTTTCGGCGGGCACCAGCGCCGCCGCCGGCCGGCCAGCCAGGCTGGAGGCAGCCGCTGCCACCCCCACCACATCACCCCGCAAGGGCAACAGATTGAGCCAGGCCTCCAATATCTGCCGCTTGCTCCAACGGGCTTCCAAGGCGCGGGCGGTGCGGGCCTGTTGCAGCTTGGCCCGCCAGCCACGCTGACCGGCGCGGCCAAGGGTGGGATCAAGCAAGGCGGCCAGCTGCATGCTGATGGTGGAGGCTCCGCGTGCCCGTTCGCCCCAGAGGCGGCTCAGTGCGGCGCCGCCCACGCTGCGCCAATCAATGCCATGATGCTGCCAGAAGCGCCGATCCTCTGCGGCGACCAACCGGCGCACCAGATCGGGGCTGATGGCGGCCAGTGGCAGCCAGTCACCGCGAAAGGCGTTGGCATCGGTGCGGCGGCGGGCAAGTTCCCGACCCCGGTGGTCCACCAGCACGGCGATGCTGCCGGGTTGACAGGCAAGCTGTTGATAATCAGGCAATCGCGCCGGCTGGGTGCGCCACAACAACAGGGCAAGCACTGCGAGCAACAGCATTGGCAGGGCGCGCGTGCGCCGAAGATGAATGCTCATTTGCCAGCGGTGACGGACAGGCGACTGGCGGGCAAAGCCGCCGTGATATCAGGGGCATACATGGCCTCTGCCCGGGCCGGCGGCAGGGTGAAGCGGCCCTCACTGCCCAGCCGCAGGCGATATTCGACCACGGCGCTGCCATCGAGCTGCCGCCAGAAGGCCTGAACCGCGCCAGTGCGGCGCTCAAGCCAGTCGGGCGGGGTGCCACCACCGCTGCCGCCCTGATCCAGCAGTTCGGACCGGCCGCCAAGCCCGCCGCCCAGGATGGTGGCACCGGCCGGGATGGGATCGATCAGCGCAACCCACGGCGTGGGCGCGGCGGCGCGGATGGTCAGGCGCACAGCAATCACGTCACCGCGGCTCCAACGGCCAGCAAGTGCTTGAGAAACCGGCGTGATCGTCCGGGTCAAGCGGAGGCCGGCGGCGATGGCGCGGGTTTGGGGCACGGCGGCGGCCATGGTCACCTGCGCCCACGGCTGGCCGCTGCCCTGGTGGCTGATCTCCAATGTGCCGGCAGTGAGTGGCAGCCGGATCGGGGCGGGATGTGCATTGGCGGACCAAGCAACGCTGGCCTGTTGCCTGGCCAGAGTGATGCGGCTGGTGCCGGCAACAGCGCCTGATTCAAAGCGGCGAGCAAAGTCCTGCATGGCCAATGTTCCCAAGGCGTTGGCGGGCGTCGTGCGCCAGTGGCCGCTCTGTTGGGCCAGGGCCAGGGCTCGGGCGATGCGGGGGGCATCGCCGGCCCAATTGGCATCGGCAGTGGCGATCAGCAGCAGGCGGGCGAGGGCAGCATCGGGATCGGCCATCAGGCCCCAGTCTGCGGCTGGCCCGCCAAGGCGCATGCTGGTGCCACGATCATCCAGGCGGGCGCGCAGGCGGGTGAGGGTGGCGAGAATTTCCCTTTTTTTACCAATGCTTTGATTGATGGCGAGCCAGTCCATCAGGGTGGCGTTGCTCCAGCGATCGGGCGCGATGTTGAGGCCGGCGAGCATGCGGGCGACGGGCTGGCCTTCGCCGGCCAGCGCGGCCAAGGCAGAAAGTCGTTTGGAATCCGTGGTTTGGACGCGGCCATCGGCAATGGGGGCCAAGCCGGCGACCAGGCGGGCGCGGGTGGCATGGGGCAATGACCAACCGGAAAGGCGAGATAATACAAGCACATAACCAGTCAGTTCCGTATCGCCGGGCAAAGCGGTGGTGGGGAAATAGCGCAACAGGCCATTGGCATCGGCCCAGCCCAACAGCCCGGCTGCCTCCATATCCCAGGCGGCACGATTGCCGGTGGCCACTGCGCGCGACAGGCGTTGTTCAATGCAATCATAGGGATAGCTGGCCATATAGGCCTTCACGCCAGGCAGGCTGGCCAGGCTGCGCAGCATCGCCACGCCGACATGGCCTGCTTGCGCGCCGGGCGGCGGTTGCAGGGCCAGCGGTTGGCCGGGGCGCAGCAGGCTGGCGGCGATCACCTGTTCGGGCACAGCCGGCTCAATCGTCTGGGGCACCACCACCCGGTCTGAAATTCGGCCGGAACTTGCCGCAATGACCCAGTTTGTGGCCAAAACTGCCGGTGCGGTGACCGACCAGCGCAGCGTTGTGGCAGAACCGGCGGCGATGGTGGCCGATTGCCCTGGCAGCGCAATTTCGCCCATTTTGGCCGTCACCGCCACACGCATTGCGGCGCTGCTGGTGTTGCGGATCAGCGCGGTCGCCACATAGGCATCACCGCTGCGCACCAAGGGCGGGATGCCAGGCAGAATCTGCAAATCCTGTGTGGTGCGCAAGCTGGCGCTGCCAGTGCCGAACAGGCCGGGGCCGGCGCTGGCAATCGCCACCAGCCGGAAGCCCGACAGGCTGTCGTTCAGGCGAAATGGCACCAGCGCCTGCCCGGCCGCATCCAGCCTGGCCCGGCCCACCCAGGCGATCACCGGCGTGAAATCGCGCCGGGCCATGCCGGCCGTGGCACCGCCGCCGCCGCCGGCCGCCACCGCCTTGGCGCCATAATGGCGCTTGCCAACCACCTGGCCCTGCGCGGTGGCCATCACCACACCCATCGGCCGGGGCGCCATCATGGCATCGAGCAGCCGCCAGCTGTCGTTGGATTTCAGCGCCAACAGCGCCTCGTCCACCACGGCAAAGGCCACTTCGGCATCGGCGGGCAGGGCCACGCCCTTTGGCGCTGTCACCTGAATGCGGGCACTGGCCGCTTCGCGCACGGCGTGGCTTGGTTTGTCCGGCGTCACCGTCACGGCCAGGCGGTGCGCGTCATGGCCCACCTTCAACTGTGTCATGCCGATGCGATAGGCCGGGCGGGCGAGATCAACCAGCGCGGTGGGTGCGCCACCGTCGCGGCTGAGCCACGGCAGATTCCAGCGCCGTGCCAGATCGGCCAGCCACAGCCGCCAGCCCGCCACACGGCCGCGCACCGCCAGCACCGAAACATAGACATTGGGCGCGTGCTTGCCGGTGATCTTCACCTTCACCACCGGTTCCTTGCCCGACAATGTGGTGACAAAGCTGTCGATCACGCCGCCGCGCATGATGGTCACCAGCGCGGTCGCCTCGCGGAACGGCATGCGCACGGCGAGGCGCGCGGTGCCGCCCATGGGCACTTCGGCCACTTCCGGCACCAGATCCATGCGGTCGCCATTGTCGCCGCCGAACCACCAATCATCATCGCCGGCCAGCCACAGGCTCTGGCTGGCGCGCGCGGTGCGCCCCGAATCGTCCTGCACCTGCGCCAACGCGATCACTTCGCCCGACGTTCCGGGGGCCAATTGGCACAGCGCGCGGCCGCGGGCATCGCTGCTGGTGGTGCAGCTGGTTTTCAGTTCGCGGGTTTCGACCATATTGTCATAGGCATAAAAGCCGCCGACCAGCCGCTTGCGGGTGGAGAGTATCTCGCGCGCGAACAATCGCACCGTGATGGCGCGGCCGGCCAGCGGCTTGCCGTCCAGCCCCAGCACCACCAGGCGAAGCCGGGCATCATCGGCCTTCATCAGCCAGCCATCGCGGGCGATGCCCACCCGCAAGCCGGCGGGTTCCAGCGGCAGCCGGGCGATGCGGGTGGCGATTTCGCCGTTTGGATCGGGATAATCCATTTCCGCCACCAGCGTGGCCGGCTGGGTGATCGCCGCCCAGCCGCTGGCCGCCACCCGCGCCGTGCCGTTCGGCCCCAGATTGAGCGGTTGTTCGCGGGCGCGGATGGGGGCGGCGTTGGCCTCGCCCTCGTCCATGCGGGCCAGGCCGGGGCGCAGGGTTTCGGCGCCGAAGGTCCAGCCTTCAAAGCCCGGCACCTCCACGCTGCGCGGCACCACGCGGGTGCGCAGCGTGACAGGGGCGCCGCCAGCCGACCCGCCGGAGAAATAGCTCAACGCCAGATCGAGCGGCAGGCTGGTGGGCGCCACCGGCATGGCCTTCGGGCCAGACAGGCTGGCGCGCAGCGTGGGCAGGCGAAACTCCTCCACCTGGAAACTGCCCACCCCCGTTTCATCGCCAGATTCGCCTGTTGCGCCGGCTTTCAGCCGCAGTTCCCATTCGCCGGTGGGCGCGCTGGCCGGCAGCATGATCTGGCCAACCGGGTCCGGCCCGCCGCCAATCGTCACCTTCAGGCTGGTGTCGCTTTGCCAGTGCCGCGCCACCAGGGTGATGGGCTCGGCCGCCGGGCGGCGCAGGCCGGCATCGCTGGCGGTGCGGCGGAACAGCTTGAAATTGATCCGCTCCCCCGGCCGCGCCAGGGTGCGATCGAACACGGCATGGGCCAGCGGCCGCCAGTTCCAGCCGCCAAAGGGCAGATTGAAGTCATAGGCCTGAATGCCCTCCCCCCAATTCGTCAGGGTGAAGCTGTAATCATCGCTGGTGCGTGCGCTGATCATCAGCGCCGGTGTTTCGCTGTCGCAGCTGGTCCAGGTGGCCGGCTTGGGCAGCAGGCCGCCCGGCACCAGCGCCCGGCCGCTGTCATCGGCCTTGCCCTGCCACAGCATCTGGCCGGTGCAGCTGTTGCTGATGCGGATGGCGGCGCCGGCCACGGGCGCGGCATCGGCCAGGCGCGTCACCCAGGCCAGCGAGACGCCATCACCCCACTGGAAATGCACCGCCATATCGGTGACCAGCGCCGCAGTGCTGACGTGATAGGCCCCCCTGTCTGCGCCGCCGCCTGTGCTGCCGGGCGTGAGCGCGGCCGCCAGCGCCGGAGAGGCGATTTCCACCACGTGCAGCCCGCGCGCTTTCAGTGGGATGCCCACCACCTGCATGGCGCCATCCCTGGGCCGGGTGATGCTGAGCCGGCGCGTGCCCGGCGTGCTGGCCAGAACGGCACGGCTGCCGGTGGTTTCCACATTGTTATAACCGCCACCGGCCAGGGGCTCATCGCGGAAGCTGCGTTCCCCGGCGCGCTCCACTGTGCGCAGCCAGCGTGCCACCTGGGCATCATCATCCACCCGCAATGATCGCACCGGCAGGGTGAGCGCGCTGGCTGGCAGCGGATTTTCGACCCCGCGCAGGGTAACGGGCAGGATGCCGCCCTCACCCGCCTCCAATATGCCGAAACGGCCGGCGAATTTGGCCAGCGGCGGAAACTCGCCGGTGGCAATGGCCAACGGGAAGCGATTGGCGTTGCTCAGCGGTCGGTCGGCATCATCCTTCAGGCCGACAGGCAGCTGCAAGACCAGCCGGGCGCGCGCCGGCCATGGGCCCTTGAAGCGCAGATCGCTTACCACATTGGCGCGTTCCCCCGGCGCTTCCGGGGCCAGGCTGCGGCCATCGGGCAGGCGCAGCCGGGCAGCGAGGGCCTGGGCGCGCGGCACCGGCGCGGTGAAATCCACCCGGATCGAATCGAGCGGCGAGCAGGCCGCCCCGGCGTTGACGCGGGTGCAGGCCATGCTGGCGGCAAAGGCCTGGCGTACGCGATAGCGCTGTTGCCAGTCGTTGCCGGCCTTCAGGCCGTTGGGGGCGGCGATGCTGCCGCGCCAGCTGATCGTCACCTGCCCGCCCTGCGGCAGTGGCCGGCGGCAGCGCGCGGCGATCAAGTGGGCGGGGGCAGCGCGGTTGCCGTCCGAATCGGCCCGCCAGCCGGCGCGCTCCAGAAACCAGTTCAGGCTCCAGTCGCCGCGGCTGGATTTGATCAGCGCGTCGCGCGCGCTGTTGGGCAAGGGATCCAGCGGCACACGTTCACCCACCCCGTCGATCAGGCAGGCAGCGCCACTGGCCAGACTGGCAGCGGTGGGCTGGGCTTCGGCGGCGATCAGGAACATCTGGTCTTCGGCCACGTCGCCGCCATCGGGCAGCACGGCGCGGATGGCGGGGCCGGGCGTGGTGAAACGGAACGGGCCTGCGGCGGGCAAGGGCCGCCCGGCCAGATCGGCCAGGCCGGGCGCCAGTGTGAACTGGCAGGCGCGGCCACCGGGCAGCGGGGCCTTCAGATCGATGGCGAAACGCTGCGGATCAAGCCAGCGGCCCTGCCCGCCTTGCGCACACGCGCCGGCAATGGGTGCGGGGGCATTGGCCCCCATGGCCACCATGGGCGTGGCAAAGCGCACGACAATCTGGGCCGGGGCCGCCACCGTGCCGCTGGGCGAAAAGCCGGTGACGCCGGGGCGCGACTGGGCAATCAGCGGCGCGGTGGCCAGCGCGAGACCCGCACCGGCCAAAGCAGCCAGCGCGCGCCACTTCGGGCGGGGGCGCGGAATCGTCACGGTGGCAAGAGTGCCGCGAAGTGCGTGGCGCAACAAGCGGTTGCCGGCAATTAATCCGCGCCGTATTGCATGGACAATACGGAGAATTGCCGATGCGCCGCATGTTGTTCGCCGCCGCCCTGTTGCTGCTCGCCGCCGCCGCGCCGCCAAAAGCCCTGGCGCCCGCCGCCATCACCCTGCCCGCCGATGCGCCGATTGCCGCCAGCATCAATGGCCAGCCGGTCAGCCTGACATTGGCGACGGGCGCAGTGGACCGCATCACGCTGAACATCGGCACGGTGGCGCGGCTGGGGCTGAAACCGGCGGGGTTGATGGGCAAATCCAGCGTGCGCATCGGGCGGGCCAAGGTGCTGACCGGGCGCAACACGCCGGGCAAGCTGGTGTTGGCCGATGTGCCGTTCAACCAGCGCATCTTCTGGTTTGAAGGCGCCGGGCCGATTGCACGCGATGGCAGCATCGGGCCGATGGCCTTCCCGCACGGCCGGGTGACGGTGGAACTGAAACCCGATGGCGGCGGCACAGACTGGGCGTTGCCGCTGTTTGGCGACATCAACAGCGGCAGCTATGGCGGGCTCTCCGCCGGCGGCACACGCTTTGGGTTGAGCGTGGATGTGGCGGGGCGGATGCGCCTGCCGCTGGCAACGGCGGCGCTGGGGGCGGATATCGCCGCGGCGCTGGGCGGCAAGCTGGTGGGTGAGGCGTGGGACGAGGAGATTTTTCTGGGCGTGGCGCGGCCGGTGCGGCGGCTGGTGCTGGACAAGCCGTTGGAACTGGGGCCGTTCCGGTTCAGCGAAATCGCGGTGCGGGTGAATGACCGCCGCGACGCCACGGCGCAATTGGCCAATGGCCAGGCCGGCGCGCCGGACGAGAATGACGATCCGTCGGAGATATTGGTGACCGCCGACACCGGCAAGGCGCGCCGGGTGGTGCGGGTGCTCACCCTGTCGCGCACGCAACTGGACGCGCAGGGGTGCAGCGCGCTGGTGGTGGACAAGCCGGCCAGGCAGCTGGCGCTGCGGTGCTGACTTTTTTCTGTCACCGGCAGGGCCTAAGCAGATAGGATGACGCGGTTCGCTCTCCTTCCCCTGATGGTGCTGATCATGGCTGCCGCCCCTCCCAGATCCGGGCTGAAACCCGCCGGTCCGCCAGTGTCGCCGCCGGCCCCGCCGATCATCATCGCCCATCGCGGCGCCAGTGCCGATCGGCCCGAACACACGCTGGCGGCTTATGCGCTGGCGATCGAACAGGGCGCCGATTTCATCGAGCCGGACCTGGTGCCGACGAAGGACCATCAGCTGGTGGCACGGCACGAGAATGAGATCGGCAGCACCACCGACGTGGCCGCGCACCCGGAATTTGCCAGCCGCAAGGCGACCAAGGTCATCGATGGCGAGACGATGACCGGCTGGTTCACCGAGGATTTCACCCTGGCCGAGCTGAAGACGCTGCGCGCCAGGGAGCGCCTGCCGCAGGTGCGGCCGGGCAATGCCAGCTTTGATGGGCAGTTCGAAATTCCCACCCTGGCCGAGGTGATCGCATTGGCCAAGGCGGCTTCGGCGCGCACCGGGCGGGTGATCGGCATTTATCCGGAGACCAAGCATCCCAGCTATTTCAAGGCGTTGGGCCTGCCGATCGAGCCCGTGCTGCTGGCCGAACTGGCGCGTGCCGGGTGGACGACGGCAGCGGCGCCGGTGTTCATCCAGAGTTTCGAGGTGGACAATCTGAAGGCGCTGAAAGGCCAGACCGGCGTGCGGTTGATCCAGTTGATGGCGCCAGCGGGCCGCACGGCCGATGGCCATGATTATGCCGCGCTGGCCACGGCGGAAGGGCTGAAGGGCGTTGCGGCCTATGCCTTTGGCGCGGGGCCGGAAAAATCCATGATCATCCCCCGCACTGGCGATGGCCGGCTGGGCGCGGCGACGGATTTCGTCGCCAATGCCCATGCGGTGGGCCTGCAGGTGCACCCGTGGACGTTCCGGCCAGAGAATATCTTCCTGCCGGCCGAGTTCAAGGCTGGGGCAAGCCCGGCCGGGATTGGCGACGGCGTGGCGGAAATTCGGGTGTTTCTTGCGACCGGGATCGACGGGATTTTCAGCGATTCGACCGCAACCGCGGTCAGGGCGCTGGCGGCTGATCAGGCCAGTCCAGCACGAAATTGATGTGCGCCGCGGTGATCGGCTTCGCCCGGTCCCCCTGCCAGGCAGAGGCGTGAACATTCACCACCCGCCGGCCCAGCTTGGTGATGCTGGCGGCGGCGCGGGTTTCCTGCGGCGCGCCTTCGCGCATGAAATCCACCGTGACGGTGACCGGGCGCACGCGCGGCAGGGCCTCCCCCTCCGGCTGGGCGGCGATCACGGTGAGCAGGCCGGCCAGTTCGAGCAGGCCGGAAATGGCGCCGCCATGCAGCCGGCCGGGCGAACCGATCAGCGTGTCGGCAAAGGGCATCACCAACTGCAATTCGCCGTCCACCCGCTCGAACGACAGATCGAGCATGGCGGCATAGGGCAACAGATCGAGCCGGCCCGATACATCCCGCAGCAGGGTGGCAAGCGCCGGGTTGGTCATTGCCAGCCCCCCGCCAGTTTGGAGGCGGCAAACATGAAGGTGCCGGCGACGTGGGCGATTGGGTCGGCCGGGTCACCATCATGGGCAAGGCCGCGCACGAAGGCGATCTGGCGCGTCATCCGGTAACATTCGCCGCGCGCCGTCACCGTGGCCTGGGCTTTCGGGCTGCGGACATAATCGGTGCGCAGATCCAGCGTGGCATGGGGTTCGAACGCCCCGCGCGCCAGCATGGAGGCCATGCCCACGCACGTGTCCATCAAGGTGATGATCGGGCCGGAGGCCCAGACGCCATGATCGGGATCAACCAGAAACTGCGGCGAGAAGGGCAGTTGCAGTTCCACCCAGCGATCCCCGGCGGCGATGAAGCGCAGGCCCAATTGCTTGTTGTGCGGCACGCGGCCGACGAACGGCCCCATGAACTGGGCAACCTGTTCGGCAAAGCCGGTCATGCAGGCTCCTTCGCCAGCGCGTCGATGCGGGCGATCATCGATGCCAGCCCCTGCGTGCGGTTGGACGACAGATGTTTGGACAGGCCCAGCCCGTTCAACCGGGCCAGAATCGCCGCCCCATCAATGGTGGCGGCCGGCTGGCCATCGGCGAGCATGAGCACCAGTGCCACCAGGCCCTTCACGATGGCGGCATCGCTGTCGGCGGCGAAATGCAGCACATTGCCCGCGCGCGTCGGGTGCAGCCACACCTGGCTGGCACAGCCGCGCACCTTGTTGGCGTCGGTCTTGAGCGCCGGGTCCATCGCCGGCAGGGCAGCGCCCAGCGCGATGATCAGGCGGTATCTGTCGTCCCAATCGTCGAAGGCGTCGAACTCGGCCTCGACATCAGCGAAAGTGGTGATGGCCATGACCGCAGCCCTTGGCGGGTGCGCGGGGCTGCGGTCAAGTCAAAGATCAACGCCCGCGGCAATGGCTTCCAGCTTGCGGATGCGTTCCTTCAGGTCGGCCAGATCGATGCGCTGGCCGATGGCCGGCAGATCGGTGCTGAACGCAGGCCGGGAATCAATCTCGCGGATCTTCAGCTTCAGCCAGCCAGCCCAGGCCCAGGCGGCCAGGCTGCCGATCATCGCCAGCCCGATCAACGAGGCGGACGAGAGGATCATGAGGCTTTCGGCGGGAGGCACTGATGGGGGCATGTCAGTCTCCTTCTCTGGGGGGTTATTTGTCTTTGAGGGATTCGATTTCGTCGGAAAGCCGTTTGGCCGGATCGGTGGCCAGGCGTTCCAACACGCGGATGCGGTCGTTCAGGCGGGCCACCTCGGCGTTCAGACGAATATTCTCATCCGTGTCGCTGGAACCGCCTTTTTTCAGCTTTTCCAATGTCTTGTTGGTGCGGTCGCCCATGCGGCCAGACAGCACCCGGCCAATGGTGACGATCAACACGATCATCACCACCATTTCAAACGGATTCATTGTCGTTCCCTCCCATCACCGGCCGGGGGCTGGCCGGTGGATTTCAGTTCAATTGTTTGGTGGCCAGCGCATCGATTTCGGCCGAAAGCCTGCTGGGCTGATCGGTGGCAATGCGTTCCACCACCGCCACCCGGTCCTTCAAACTGCCCAGCTCGGCGCGCAGCTGGGCATTTTCCTGGCTCAGCAGCCGGATGCGTTCCATCGCCTCGCCGCCGCCATTGGGGTGGAGCGGCTTGCCCCAGCTGCTTTCCAGCGGATAGCCGTTCTTGATCTTCAGCCAGGTGGTGATCACCCAGCCGACCACGCCGGCAAAGCCGACGCCGCCGATGACCGGGGCAAACTGGGTGGCGAAAATGTGCAGATTTTCCGGATTGATGCCCATGGTTCAGCCTTTCAGGTCAATTGCTTGGGCGCGTCGCGCAGCGCTTCGATCTGCACGGCCAGGCCTTCGTTGCGATCGGTGACGATGCGGTTCAGCACGGCCACCCGTTCTTCCAGCACCGAAATGCGGGCGGCATATTGGGCGGCCTGTTCGGCGGTTTGCGTTGCCGTCATGGCCAGCTGCTTTTCCTTCAGCTGCAGCCATTTGTTGAACACGCCGGCCAGGATGGCGACGATGGGGATGGAAACCCCCAGGATCGGGATCAGCAGCGGGGACATCAACGCAATCCTTCGATTTCGGCGGTCAGGCGGGCCGGGGTGTCGGTGGCGATGCGTTCCAGCACCTGCAGCCGTTGTTCCAGGCGGATCACGCGATCCTGCAGGGCGGCGTTCTCGCTGATCAGGGCCGTCATCTCGGCCGAGGCGTCAGGCAGGCGGTTGACCGTCTTGCCCAGATCGTCGGTGATCGGATAGCCGTGGCGGGCGCGGATCCAGCTGGTGATGACCCAACCGACGGTGCTGATGGCCACCAGCACGGAGATGAAGATCTGACTGTCGCTCATCGCACGCCCCTCAGCGCAGCTTTTCGATTTCGTCGGCCAGCTGGCGGCTCTCGCTGGTCACATGGAATTCCAGGTCGCGCAGGCGGCGATCGGCATCGCGAAACTGGGCGTTCACATCGCGCAGCGTGCGCTTGGGCGCCACCCGCACATCGCGCCAGAATTCCACCCGTTCCGGGCTCTGGTCATACAGCGTGTTGGGCTTGGCGTTGGCGATCCAGCCGATGGCCAGATAGGCCAGCAGGGTGGAGCCGCCGCCGGCAATCATGCCAAGGGCAAAACCGATGCGGACGAGCGTGACATCCCAGCCGAAATAATCGGCGATGCCGGCGCAAACGCCCATGATCTTGCCGTTGCGCTTGTCGAGATAGAAGCGGGTGCGGCTTTCAGACATGTCAAATGATCCCTGTTGGCCAGGGCCGGAGACGAGGCCGGCCCGGCAGATGGTGGGTTCAATAGGTGGACGGGGCGATGAACCCGATCAGCAGATAGATCAGGACGGGCGATCCCACCCCGAAGATGGCGGCCGCCACAAAGGCGACGCGCACCAGCGTGGTGTCCCAGCCCATGTAGTTGGCGATCCCGGCGCAGACGCCCATGATCTTGGCTTCGGATTTGTTGACGAGAAACTGGCGGGTCATGATGTTGGCCTCCTTCGGGGCCGGGGGATCAGCGCAGTTGCCGGCGCTGTTCAGACAGATCGGCGATCCGATTGTCCTTCCAATTGGGGTTGTCGGCAGCGACAATGCGTTCGACCGTGTCGATGCGCTGATCCAGCCGACGGGCAAGTTCGTGCAGCTCATCAAGCAGGGCTTCGTCCTGGCGGCTGATGCCGGTCTGGCTCTTCCACTTGGTGACATAGTGCATGATGAGCCAGGGCAGGCCGATCAGGGGAATGCCAACGCCGAACACGATGGCAAAAACGCCGGTGATATTCATCTGATCAGCCTTCCGTCTTGCCGATGCGCGCCTTCATGGCGGCCAGTTCGGCATCAACTTCATCATTGCCCTGCAAGGCGGCAAATTCATCGGCCAGGCTGCGGGCGCCGGAGGGGCCGGCGAGGCCAAGCGCATCGGCGCGGCCTTCGGCCATGTCGGCGCGGCGTTCCAGCACCTCGAAGCGGCTGAAAGCCTCCTCCACGCGGGGCCCCCGGATCATGTCGCGCAGCTTGGAGCGCTGGGTGGCGCTTTCGATGCGGTTCATCAGGGCGTTCTGGCGGCTGCGGGCTTCGCGCAGCTTGGATTCCAGCTTGGCGATGTCCGCTTCGTTCAGGGCGAGGGTTTCGTTCAACAGGTCAACCTCGGCCTGGGTGGTTTCGATGAAGGCCTTGGCCTTGTTCTTTTCCACCAGTGCGGCCTTGGCCAGATCCTCACGGCCCTTGGACAGGGCGAGTTCGGCCTTGTCCTGCCAATCCTGCACCGCCTGGTTCGCCTTGATCATGGCGCGCTTCATTTCCTTCTGATCAGCGATCGTCCGGGCAGCCGACGCACGCACTTCCACCAGCGTCTCTTCCATCTCCATGATGATCATGCGGATCATCTTGGCCGGATCTTCGGCCCGATCCAGCAGGTCGGTCATGTTGGCGGCGACGATGTCGCGGGTGCGTGAGAAAATGCCCATTGGTTTGATCTCCAGAAACTCGAACTTGGCAAAAGCAGCATGGGCTGGGGCTGGTTCCGGTGCAAAGGGGCGGAACACCGGAACCAGGTCCCCAGCCACGATATCGTGGGTCACGCCACGATATCGCTGTTTGCAGCCGGCGTCACCATGGCAGGGCCGGTGGCGGCGGCAACAAAGGTGGTGCCGATCAGCAGAGCGGCGAACAGGGCGGTGATGGTGCGGCCAAGCTGGCTGAAATTGATGGTCATCGTGTGTCTCCTGTGAAGTTGGTGGGCGGCGGGGGCCGCTCATGCCAGATACACTGCATGGGTCGTGCCAAGTGGCCCGCGCCAGCTAACATACGAAAAAACAAGGGATAAATAATTCACCGCGATTTTCTGCGGCCAGCGTCTTGCCAAATATTGGGAAAAATGGCCAACTGATCGCATGGTTGCACCCGCCCAGATGATCGGCTCCTCGTTCAGCTTCCTCGATGCGGTCGAGCAAGCCTCGGCGGCGGCGGCCCTGAACCGCCCGGTGCTGGTGATTGGCGAGCGTGGCACCGGCAAGGAACTGATTGCCGATCGCCTGCACCGGCTGTCTCCGCGCTGGTCGCAGTCCCTGGTGTCGCTCAACTGTGCGGCGTTGCCGGAAAATCTGATCGATGCCGAATTGTTCGGTTATGAAACCGGCGCCTTCACCGGGGCGCAGCGGGCACGCGCCGGCCGCTTCGAAGATGCCGATGGCGGCACGCTGTTTCTGGACGAGATCGGCACATTGTCATCCCAGGCGCAGGAACGGCTGCTCCGCGTGGTGGAATATGGCGAGCTGTCGCGGCTGGGTTCGAACAAGACGGTGAAGGTGGATGTGCGGCTGGTGGGCGCCACCAACGAGGATCTGCCCGGCCTGGTGGCGCGCGGCCGGTTCCGCGCCGATCTGCTCGACCGGCTGAGTTTCGAGGTGATCACCCTGCCGCCCTTGCGCGAGCGGGCGGAGGATATCGAGCTGCTGGCCAGCCATTTTGCCCGCCGCATGGCGGCCGAACTGAACTGGCCGCGCTTTCCGGGGTTTTCGGCGCGGGTGCAGGAACAATTGCTCAGCTGGCACTGGCCGGGCAATGTGCGCGAGTTGAAGAATGTGGTGGAACGCGCCCTGTATCGCTGGGGCGATGCCGAACGGCCAATCGGGCAGCTGGTGATCGATCCGTTCGAATCGCCGTGGCGGCCAAAGCCGATGCAGCCAATCGCGCCGCTACCTGTTGCCGCCGACGCCCCGCTGACCGCAGCCCCTGTCGCGGCTGCAAGCGCATTGCCGCCGGTGGATTCGGTGACCGATCTGCGCGGGGCGGTGGCTGCCTATGAAAAGCAGCTGTTGGAAGCCGCGCTGGAGCGGAACCGCCACAACCAGCGCCGCACGGCGACGGCGCTGGGGTTGAGTTATGACCAGTTGCGCCACGCCTTGAAGCGGCATGACCTGTTGGGGGAATAGGGCCCGATCAATCCATCTTGACGCCATGCTTCGCCAGCAGCGGGGTTTGCGCGAGGGTGAAGACCAGAATTGCCACCGTCACGCCCCAGACCTTGAAGCTGAGCCAGTCATCATAGGACAATAACCGCCGCACGGCTTCGTTGGCGGCCAGCAGGGCCAGGAAAAACAGCGCCCAATTGCGGGTGAGCAGGCGCCAGCCGCGCGGCGACAGGCCGGGCAACGCCTCCCCCATCACCAGTTGCAGCGTGGGCCGGCCGGTGAACAGGCCGCCGAACAGCAGAGCCGCGAACACGCCATAGATGATCGTGGGCTTGAGCTGGATGAACGCCTTGTCCTGCAGCCACAGCGTCAGGCCGCCGAACAGCACGACGATCACCGTGGTGAAGATCATCGCTGGCGGCAGATGGCGGGTTTTCGTCCAGTGCCAGACCGCGGCGATCAGGCTGGCGATGATGAACACACCGGTGCCCACCATGGCGCTGGCCATGTCCGCATCGCGCAAGCCTGGCAGTTCACCCCGTTCAAACATCGCCTTGCCGGCCTTGCTGGCGGCGAAGAACAGCAGCAGCGGGCCAAAATTCACCGCAAGATTGCTGGTGGTCGACAGTTTCGGGCGGTCAGCGGCGGACATGGCGCGGGCATAGCCTGAATTGCCCGGCTTCGCCAGTTGCGGCGGCGCGGGACGGTGTTTAAGCCGGAGACTGTGAGCGAAGCGCTTGAAATCACCGATCTGGCCTGCCGGCGGGGCGGGCGGCTGCTGTTTGACGGCGTGTCGGCGCGCGTGGCGCCCGGCGGCGCGCTGCTGTTGGTGGGGCCCAATGGCACCGGCAAATCATCGCTGTTGCGGCTGCTGGCCGGGCTGTTGCCGCCAGCGGCGGGCCGCGTGAGCTTCGGCGGCCGCCGCGCCTTTGCCGGGCATGAGGTGGCGTTGAAACCGCGCCAGACGCTGGGGGCGGAACTGGCGCATTGGGCGCGGCTGGATGGCGGGCTGGCGCGGGTGCAAGGCGCACTGGCGGCGATGAACCTGGCGCCTTTGGCCGATGTGCCGTGCCGCATGCTGTCATCCGGGCAGAAACGCCGGGCGGCCATTGCGCGGGTGATCGCCGCCGGTGCCGATCTGTGGCTGCTGGATGAGCCGACGGCTGGGCTTGATATGGCGTCGGCCGATCTGCTGGCGCGCGCCATGGCGGCGCACCGGGCGGCGGGCGGCATCGTGGTGGCGGCGGTGCACGGCGATATCGGCCTGGACGGCGCCGCCGTGTTGAGGCTGGGCTGATGCTGTGGGCGCTGTTCCGCCGCGATGTGCTGATGATCGCCCGCTCCCCGGCGCTGTGGTTGCCGGTGATGTTCTTCGTGCTGGCCGCCGCGCTGTTTCC
>CAZHTW010000049.1:0-19863 GCA_964535865.1 uncultured Sandarakinorhabdus sp.
TATTTCAAACAATTGCGCCGCCATCGGTGGCTGGCTTGGCGCGCGCTGCATTATGCGGCACCGTGCCGGCAATCATGTCCGCACAGGAGACCGGCCCGATGCAAGCCGACCGCCCAACCGATCCCGCCAGCCGCGCCCGCGCCCTGATGGCGCAGATGACGCTGGCCGAAAAGGCCGGGCAATTGAGCCAGGTGTTTGCCGTGCCCTTCCTGCCGCCGGTGGACGATGCGGTGGCGGCCGGAAGGCTGGGATCGCTGCTGTTCGTCTCTGATCCGGCGCGGATCAACCAGTTGCAGCGGCTGGCGGTGGAACGCAGCCGGCTGGGTATTCCACTGCTGTTCGGCTTTGATGTGGTGCATGGCCTGCGCACCATCTTTCCGGTGCCTTTGGGGCTTGCCGCCAGTTTCGATCCGGTGATGGTTGAACAGGCGCAGGCCGCCGCGGCGGCAGAGGCACGGGCCAGCGGCATCCACTGGGCTTTTGCGCCAATGGTGGATATCGCCCGCGATCCGCGCTGGGGCCGCATTGTGGAAGGCGCCGGCGAAGACCCGCATCTGGGCAGCGAGATGGCCGCAGCGCAAGTGCGCGGCCTGCAAGGGCCGGCCATCGGCACGCCAGGCCGGGTGATAGCGGGGCCGAAGCATTTCCTGGGCTATGGCGCGGCGCCGGGCGGGCGCGATTACGAACCCGTCGATCTGTCGGATGCAGAAATCCGCAATGTCTATTTGCCGCCGTTCACCGCAGCGATCCGGGCGGGGGCTGGCAACATCATGTCCGCCTATATGGACATCAACCAGCAGCCGGCGGTAGCAGCGACTTGGCTGCTCGATGATCTGTTGCGCGGTGAACTGGGTTTTGAAGGCTTTGTCGTGTCCGATGCGAACGCCGTACAGAATCAGGTGGCGCAGCATTTCGCCGTTGACGAAGCCGAGGCGGCACAGCGTGCCCTGATGGCCGGCAACGACATGGAGATGGCGCTGGGGCCCAATGCATTTGCCCGCCTGCCCGAGCTGGTGGACCAGGGCAAGCTGCCTATGGCCGTGCTGGATCGTGCCGTGGAGCGGGTGCTGGTCGCCAAGATCAAAATGGGCCTGTTTGAACAGCCCTTCGTTGATGAGGCCGTCGCCGCGCATATTCTGGCCGAGCCGGCCCACCGCACGCTTGCCCAGACCGCGGCCGAGCGCAGCCTGGTGCTGCTGCAGAACAGGGACAATGCCCTGCCGTTGACGCCCGGCGCGGCCAAGCAGGTGGCGGTGATCGGCCCGCTGGCGGACAGTGTGGCCGACACACTGGGCCCCTGGGTGTTCGTGCCCGACAAGACGGAAACCGTGACGGTGGCGCGTGGCATCAGCGAACGCCTGGCCGGCCTTGCCACGGTTGACGTGCAGCCCGGCGTGCAGCTGGTGCGGGCAATTCCATCAGGGCTGGAGGCCTTTGGGCCAAAGGCCAGGCCGTGGACGCCGGATGAAGTGAACGCACATTTTTCGGCGGCCGTGGCGGCCGCGCATGCGGCGGACAGCGTCGTGCTGGTTCTGGGCGAAGCCCAGAGCCAGAGCGGCGAGCGGGCTTCGGCCAGTGATCTCAAACTGCCCGGCGACCAGTTGCGGCTGCTCGATGCCGTGCTGGCGACGGGCAAACCGGTGGTGCTGGTGCTGCTCGCCGGCCGGCCGCTCGACATCAGCGCCATTGTCGATCGCGTCCCGGCAATACTGATGGCCTGGTATCCCGGCACCCGCGGCGGCACGGCGGTGGCGCGGGCGCTGTTCGGCGATGTGAACCCCGGCGGCAAGCTGCCGGTCACCTGGCCGCGCAGCGTGGGCCAGGTGCCGATCCATTATGCCCGCAGCCTTACCCACACGCCTGACCGGGCCGAGCGTCTCTACCACGACGCGCCGTCAACGCCGCTGTTCCCGTTCGGTCACGGCCTCAGCTACACACGATTTCGCATCGATGCGCCCTCGCTGGACCGGCCCGTTCTGGCTCCGGGGACACCTGTCACCCTCACCACCCGCGTCACCAACATGGGGAACCGGGCCGGCGACGAGGTGATCCAACTCTATGTCCACCAGCGCGCCGGCCGCGCCATGCGCCCGGCGCGCGAACTGAAGGCGTTCCAGCGCGTCACCCTGGCGCCAGGCGAAAGCCACAATGTCAGCTTCCGTATTGATGGAACAATGCTGTCTTACTGGCACGCCGGCGAACGGCGGCAGCTGCTCGATCCGGGCCAGTTCGATCTGTGGATCGGCAGCGACGCCCACGCTGAACAGCATATCACGCTTGTCGTGCACTGATCCTGCCGGGGGCTTGCACGAACGATCGGCATTTTCCCGCGGAGATGATGACGGAAAGGGTGCAGCAGAAAAGGCTTGCACCAGAGCCATCAGCGATTTTGCGTGAAAGTTGGCTGGGGCGCCAGGATTCGAACCTGGGAATGCCGGTACCAAAAACCGGTGCCTTACCGCTTGGCGACGCCCCAACAGCAGGGCCGGTGCGTTAGGCAATCGGGGGGCTTTTGCCAAGCGGAAAATGGCTGCACCCGGTGCTGGGTCGATTCAGCCACAACAAATCAGCCCAGCGCGTTTGCGCGAGCCAGCAGACGACGGGCCTGTTCGACGTGCAGCACTTCCACCATCTGGCCATCCAGCGTTGCGACACCGCGCCCAGCGGCCAGGGCATCGTCATAAGCGGCGATCTGGGCGCGGGCGTGAGCGATCGCCTGTGCCGACGGCGAGAATATCTCGTTGCACGGGGCAACCTGGCTGGGGTGGATAAGCGTCTTGCCGTCGAACCCCAGCAGCCGGCCCTGGGCGGCTTCGGCGCGGAAAGCGGTTTCGTTGCGGAACTCGGTGCACACGCCATCGAAACAGGCGATGCCGCCGGCCCGCGCCGCCAGCACGATGGCGGACAGGCTGAACAGCAACGGCAGGCGGTCCGCATCGTCGCCGCAGCCCAACGCCTTGGCCAGATCGGCCATGCCGGCCATCAACGCGGCAACGCCCGGCACAGCGGCGATGGCGGCGGCGTTCAGCACGGCGGCGGGCGTTTCGATCATCGCCAGCACCGGCCGGCCGCCGCCGTGGGCAACCAGACTGGCAGCTTCGGCCGCGCTGTCCACCTTGGGCACCACGATGCCAGCAAAGCCAGCACTGGGCGCGGCGGCCATATCATCGGCGTGCCACGGCGTGCCGATGCCGTTTATGCGCAGGAACAACTGCTTGCCTTCCCAGCCGCCCTCCAGCGCGGCGGCAACGGCGGCGGCGCGGGCTTGTGCCTTGGCATCGGGCTGCACCGCATCTTCCAGATCCAGGATCACCGCATCAGCCGGCAGGGTGCGGGCCTTGGCGATGGCGCTGGCGCGGTTGGCCGGCAGATAGAGGACAGAGCGCAGCGGCGTGAAATCGATCATGGGCCGCAGCCTGCCAGCGGCGTGGGCCGGTTTCAACTCACCTTTCAGCCACCATCGTCATCCCATCCAGCCAGCTTGCCGCGCATCCGGGTGAGCGCGGCTTTCTTGATCTGGCAGATGCGCGCGGCGCCCACGCCCAGCACCTGGCCGATCTCCTCAAGATTGAGTTCCTCGACAAAGTAAAGTTGCAGCACCTGGGCTTCGCGTTCGGGCAGTTCGGCGATGGCAGCAGCGATGGCAGTGCGGCGACGTTCGCCTTCCAGCACATCATGGGCATCGGGATCATCGCTGGCAAACCAGTCGCTGTGATCGCTGTAGGCATCGTCCAGGCTTTCGGTGTGCACGGCATGGGTTTGCGCCATGCCAGCGCGATAGGCGGCCACCGGAATCTCGAGCGCAGCAGCCATTTCGGCATCGCTGGCGGTGCGGCCCAACTGGCCTTCCAGCCGGCTGCGCACCTGGCCCCATTCGCGCTTGCGCCGCATCGCCGACCGCACCAGCGTGGCGCCCTTGCGCAACTGATCGATCATCGCGCCGCGCACCCGCACGCTGGCATAGGTGGCAAAGGCGGCGTGGCCGCGATCTTCGAAACCGCGCGCCGCCTCGATCAGCGCGACCATGCCGATCTGCACCAGATCCTCCACATCGATGGCAGATGACACCCGGGCATGCACATGCCAGGCGATGCGGCGCACCAGCGCCAGATGGCTGGAAATCAACCGTTCGGGATCGGTCTGCGCCAGCCGGGACGGCGCATAGGGAGCAAGATCAAGGCCAAGCCGGGCATCCATCAACGGTCTCCTGTGGGGGGCGTGGCAGCACCGATCACGGCGGCCACGGTGACATCGCGATCATCGGGAATGTCGGGGAAGCCGAGCACCGGCACCTGGCTCAGCCGGGGGCGCAGCAACTGCCACAGCGCACGGCGCACCTGCGGCACGGTCACCACGGCAAAAGGCTGGCCTTGCGCCAGCAGGGGAGCGGTGGCGGCGGCAGCGGCTTCTGCGACGCGGGTCACGAGCGCCGGATCAAAGGGATGCGCCGCCCCCGGATTGGCGCGCACTGCCTGCACCAGCAGCCCTTCCAGCCCGGCATCGATCGCCACGGCCGTCAGTGGACCCTTCACGCCCGCCAGCCCCTGCACGATGCCAGCCCCCAGCGCCGGGCGGATCAGTTCGGCCAGCTCGGCCGGGTCCTGTGATTTGGGCGCGGCGGCGATCAGGGCGGCGGCGATGCTGCGCATGTCGCGGATGGGGATGGCCTCCTCCAGCAGGCGGGCCAGCACCTGGGTGACGATACTGACCGGCAGCGCCTTGGGGGCAAGCGCGGCGGCCAGCGTCGGGGCCTGATCGGCCAACGTGTCAATCAGGGCCTGCACCTCATCCTGGCCGAGCAGGCGGTGGGCATGCTGGCCGAGCAACTGGTTGAGATGGGTGCCGGCCACGGCGGCGGGGTCCACCACAGTATAGCCTGCTGCTTCGGCCAGATCGGTTTCGGCCGGATCAATCCAGCGGGCTGGCAGGCCAAAGGCCGGATCGGCAGCTCCTCGGCCGGGGATGGGGGTTGAAATCGGCCCGGCTTCGATGGCGAGCACATCGTCGGGGAACAGATCATCCTCCCCCACCACCACCCCGGCGAGCGTGATCCGATACCGGAAGGGCGGCAGCGCCAGATCATCGCGCACCCGGATCTGCGGCAGCACAAAGCCCAATTGTTTCGACAATTGCCGGCGGATGGCGGTGATGCGCGCCAACAGTGGCGCACCACGTGCTTCGTCCACCAGGGGCACCAGCCCAAAGCCGATATCAAGCGCGGCGGCGGCGTTCTCGGCGACCTCCGCCCACTCGATGCGGCTGTCATCGTTGGTGGCGGAGTCATCGCCTGTGGCGGTCGTGGTGCTTGTGGGCGCGGGTTTCGGCCGCAGGGCCAGCCACAGCGCCGCCCCGGCTGCTGGCGCCACGATCAGCAGGGGCATGCCTGGCAACAGGCCGAGCAGTCCCAATATGATGCCCACCGGCAGCCACGGCGCTGTGATGCCCAATTGCGCCCCCACCTGCCCGGCCAGATCAGCATCCTTGCCCACGCGGGTGACGACCATGGCCGCCGCGATGGACAGCAGCAGCGCCGGCACCTGCGCCACCAGGCCATCGCCCACCGCCAGCAGCAGATAGGTTCGCGCCGCATTGGCCAGCGTGAGATCGTGGGAGGCGATGCCCAATATCAGCCCGCCGATGATGTTGATGGCCAGGATCAGCACGCCGGCCACGGCATCGCCCTTCACGAATTTGGACGAGCCATCCATGGCGCCGTGAAAATCGGCCTCGGTGGTGACTTCGGCGCGGCGGGCGCGGGCATCATCGGCGGTGATCAGGCCGGCGTTCAGATCGGCATCGATGGCCATCTGCTTGCCCGGCAGCGCATCCAGCGTGAAGCGCGCCGCCACTTCCGAAACCCGGCCGGCGCCCTTGGTGATCACCACCAGATTGATGATCATCAGCACGGCAAACACGAACAGGCCAACGACATAATCGCCGCCCACCAGGAAATTGCCAAAGGCTTCGATCACGTGGCCGGCAGCAGCCGTGCCTTCATGGCCGTGCACCAGCACCACCCGGGTGGAGGCGACGTTGAGGGCCAGCCGCAGCAGCGTGGCATAGAGCAATACGGTGGGAAAGGCCGAGAAATCCAGCGGCTGGCGGATGTTGATCGCCACCATCAGCACGATCAACGCCACAGCGATGTTGGTGATGAAGAACAGATCAAGCAGCACTGCCGGCAACGGCACCACCATCAACGCCACCAGCACCAAAATGGCCAGCGGCAACAGGGTGGTGCGCGCATCAATGCGGCGCAGCGAAGCGGCGAGCGCGGTCACGACATTGCCGCCAACACGAGATAGGCCATGCGGGCCCGCGCCGCGGCCAGTGCCGGATCGGCGGGCGGCAGAGTGCGGCCAGCGGGCGGCAAAGTCTTGCCGCTGCGGCCATCCAGATGCCGGTGGATGCGGCTGGCCACCAGATCATGCACTTCGGCCAGTGATCGTGGGCTGCCATCGGCGTGAAAGAAGGTGCTGCGGTTGGCAGCAGCGGCCGCGGGCAGCAATTGGGCGGCGGCCATGCCGGGGGCGGCGGCCATGGATTTCAGAAACTTGATCGCGCCGCCAGCGCCGAAAAAGGCCGCCAGATAGAGATCGCTGGCCCCCGCTGCCCGGCCCAGCGCACCTTCGAGCCGGGCCTCATTGTCGCGCGTGAACTCGCCGGCCATGCGTGCGGCGGCTTCGGCATTGTGCCGCAAAGACAATATCGTGGATTTGACCCCCTGCGACGCACCGCCCTGCAGCGCATCGGCGGCCCAGCCCAGCCCATGCTTGGCGCCATGGCGCTGCACCATGGCCAGCCACGTGGCATCAGTGAACTGGAACAAGCCGCTGGCCGAGGAGGTGCTGGCGCGCGCGGCGGGGTTCAGGCCGGATTCGGCGCGGGCATTGGCCAGAAGATAGGAGAAATCCACGCCGGTTGCCTGCGCCGCCTGCTGCAGCGCTCCGATCACGCCAGCCGTGCCGGCCGGCGAAAAGCTGATGAGCTGGGTCATGCTTGTGCCCAGAGCAAGGGCCATGCCAAGCCGAAGGCGCCGGTCACGCCCAACGCCCGTCGCGGCCATACACCAGCGGCGCACGCACCGGCAGCGGATCAGGGCGCAAGGCGGCCAGCCGCTTTTCCACCGCCAGTAGCTTGGCCCGGCTTTGCAGGATCGCCTGGGTATTCAGATCGCGCGCCTGCTCCAGCAATGGGCGCGGCGGCTCTGCGCCCCCGGCCACCGCCGCCTGCAGATCGGCCAGCGCCGCCACCTTTTGCGCAGTGGCACGGGCGATGGCATCGGCATCTTCGGCGGCCAGCGCCGCCAGTTCGGATTCGATCGCCGTCACCAATGTCTCGGCGAGAGCATCGGCGCTCACGGCTTGCCGCGCTCCAGCCGCAGCATGGCATCGGCAATCGCCAGCGGATCAACCGGGTATCGCCCGCCGGCCACCTGGGCGCGCAGCTCCGCCACCCGGGCACTGTTCACCGGCGGCGCGCTGGCCATGTCGGCGATCAGCCCGCCGGCCCCGCTGCGCTGAGTGGGATTGATGCGCTGCACCGGCTGCGCCGGCTCCTTCCTGTCGGCAGCAGAGGTCGCCGCGCTGCGCCCGGCAAAGGGCCCGCGCACCAGCCCGCCGCCACCGGAGATACCATCGATCATCATCTTGTCCTTTCCGCCTGCATGTCGCTGGCAACGCCGTTAACGGCCATTCACCATGGCGATTAAATCATCGGGCGATGACCACCTGGCCGCTGTCTTCGATGCGGCCCACCAGCCGGCGGCCGCTGCTGGTTTTCAGCGCGATGCGGCGGCCATCAGCATCGCGTTCGGCTTCGGCCTCCAGCGTCACGGCAAAGCCCTGGCCGCTGGCTTGCACCATCACCCGGTCGCCGCGCCTTATGGCCGGGCGGGCGGGTGCGGCAGTTGGGCTGGCCGCGCCGGCCGGTTGATCAATGGGCACATAAAGGCTCCAGGCCGGATCGGCGCAGTCCACCCGCACCACATCGGTGCGCGCCCAACTGAACGCCGGCACGGCGCAGCGCGGCACCACCAGTTGCGGGTCCAGCCGGGCCGGTGCCCCGGCAAAACGGCCAATCTGCCCACGCAGCGCCGCCACATCATGCAGGGCCGGCTGGGCCGGACCGGGGGCCGACCACCACAATGCCGCCAGCCCGGCGAGGGTGAGGGCGAAATGCTGCCATTTAATCCGTGCCTGCATTGGCCGTTGCTCCTTCTGGCTGGCTGGTCGATCATCTTCACCCCCCATGAAGGCGCGACCCAAGCGACCAGCCAGCAAGAAGCGCGCCAGCCGCCCCCCTCCGGCTGGCGCCCTGCCCCATCGGCCCGGGGCCGGCGATGGCTTGCCGCACGTTCGGCAAGGCCTTGCCGGCTCCGGGCCAAACCACCGGGCTGTGGGCGGCAAAGCCCATGTTGGCACGACCGTTGCAGAGCGGTCGGCATGACATCGCCCAACACCTCCCTGCTTGATGCCACGCTTGGCCTGTCAGCCAGTGCGCTGCGGTTGCGCGCCCAGCGGCTGGACGTGATCGCCGGCAACATCGCCAACGCTTCCACCCCCGGGTACAAGGCGCGCGATCTGGATGCCGATGCGGCACTGCGGCGAACCGCTCAGGCCGGTTTCGCGGGCCAACTGGCCGATGCACGCCTGCAATATCGCGCGCCGCTGATCCCCAGCCTGGATGGCAACACAGTGGAAATGGCCACCGAACAGGCGGCCTTTGCCGAAAATGCCATGAAGTATCGCGCCTCCCTGGAATTTCTGGGGTCGCGGGTGAATTCCATACTGGCGGCGCTGAAGGGCGGTGAAGGATGAAACCGGGGCTGACCAGCTTCGATATCAGCGGCCGCGCCATGGCGGCGCAGCTGGTGCGTATGAACGCCATCGCCTCCAACTTGGCCAACGCCGGCAGTGTGGCTGGCAGCCAGGCCGGCGCCTATCGCGCGCTGCGGCCGGTGTTTGCCACCCATTATGACGGCCAGGCCGCCACCGTGGATGTGGCCAGCATGGCCCGCTCCGGCAGCCCGGAACGCAAGCTCGATCCCGGCCATCCGCTCGCCGATGCCAGCGGGCATGTGTGGGTGGCCGCGGTCGATCCCAATCAGGAGATGGTGGAAATGGTCGAAACCGCGCGCGCCTATGCCAACAATGTGGAGGTGCTCTCCACCGCCCGGAGCCTCGCCATCGACACGTTGAGGATCGGCAAATGAGCCGGGTTGACGGGCTTCCCGCCGGCATCCCGGCCGCCCCAACCGCGCCGGCGCGCACGCCCAAGGCGACGCTGGACCAATCGGATTTCCTTTCGCTGCTGACCGCCCAGTTGAAGAACCAGGACCCGACCAAGCCGGTCGATAACCTGCAATATGTGCAGCAGATGGCGATGTTCAGCCAGATTGCCGGCACCACCGAAACCAATTCCAAGCTGGACGGCATCGCCGACCGGCTCGACCAGTTGCTGACACGCTTTCCCACCCCCGCAATGGAGCAGTGAGCCATGGCCTTTTACACCGCCCTGACCGGCCTTGCCGGCGCCCAGACCGAAATGTCGGCCATTGCCAACAATATCGCCAACGTGGGCACCACCGGCTTCAAGCGCAGCCGCGTCGCCTTTGGGGACATTATCGCGGTCTCCCCCCTGTCAAACCCCAACCGCATCACCGGTTCGGGCACCACGGTGCGCTCCATTTCGCAGCAGTTCGGCCAGGGGCCCACCGAAACCTCCTCCTCGTCGCTGGATCTCACCATCGCCGGCAGCGGTTTCTTCATCGTCAAGTCCGGCCCTGGCGGCGTGCAGACCGGCTTCACCCGCAACGGAAGCTTTGGCGTGACGGCTGACCGGTTCATCGTCGATGCGCAGGGGCGGCGGCTGCAACTGTTCCCCACCACGCCGGAAGGCGATGTGCTTTCCCCCGGGCTGGGCTCCACCATCTCGGCGCGGCTGCCGCAATCATCTGGCGTACCGGTGGCCACCACCAGCATCCGGATTTCGGCCAATCTGCCGGCCGATGGGGCCGACACCCGCGACCCCCCGATCTACACCCCAACCAACCCCTACGTGTTCAACCGGGATGATCCGGCCACCTTCAACGCCAGCACTTCCACCACAGTGTATGACAGCCTGGGCAATCCGCTGGCCGCCACCATCTATTATGTGAAGGACAGCGCGCCCACCGTGGCCGACCCGGTGCACCGCTGGACGGCGCGGGTGTTTGTGGGAGACACGGAGTTGAGCGTGGGCGGCACGCCTGGCGTGGAGCTGGAATTTGATGCCGGCGGCGCGCTGGTGGCCCCCGCAACGCCCTTCCAGTTCGATGGCTTCACACCGCCCACCAGCGGCGCCAACCTGGCCATCGCGGTAGACCATGGCACCGCCACCGTTCAGCAGGCCGGGCCGTTTTCGGTGCCGGTGATCGAGCAGGACGGCGTGACCGTGGGCGAACTGGAAAGCGTCTCGGTTGATCCCGAAGGCCGGCTGCGCGTGAGCTTTTCCAACGGCCTGGTGCAGACCGTGGGCAAGGTGGCGCTGGCAAATTTCTCCAACCCGCAGGGGCTGAAACAGGCCGGTGATGCCAGCTGGGTGGTGAGCCCGTTGTCCGGCGAGCCGATCACCGCCGAGGCCGGGCGCAGCGGCATCGGCACCATATTGTCGGGCAACCTCGAACGCTCCAATGTCGATCTGACCACCGAACTGGTGAACCTGATCGCGGCGCAGCGCAATTTCCAGGCCAGCGCCAAGGCGATCGAAACCGACAACCAGTTGATGCAGACCATCATCAACCTGCGCAGTTGATAGCCCGCCATGGACCGCCTGATCTACACCGCCCTCACCGGCCTTTCGGCCCGGGCGCGCGAAAGCCTGGTGACGGCCAACAATCTGGCCAACGCCCAGGTGCCGGGTTTCCGCCGCGATGTGGTGGCGCAGGAAGGCCGTTATCTCGATGCCCGCACCGCCGCCGATGGTGCCTGGGAAGCGCGGGCGCAGGTGGGTTCGCCCAGCCTGTCCACCCCGCAGCAGCCCGGCAAGATCGCCGCCACCGGGCGCGAACTGGATATCGCCCTTTCGGATCGGCACTGGCTGGCGGTGCAGGGCCCGGTGGTGGGCGGCGCGGTGCGTGAGGGATACAGCCGGCGCGGCGATCTGGTGGTGAACCGGGCTGGTGTGCTGGCCAATGGCGATGGCCGCGTGGTGCTGAATGCCGCTGGCGTGCCGATTTCGGTCCCGCCGGGGGCCGAACTGGTGATCGGCCGGGATGGCACCGTGTCCACCATGGACGCCGATGGCCCGCAGATCTTGGGCAGGCTGAAGCTGGTGGATGGCACCAGCCTGAACAGCCGCGACAAGGCCGGCGATGGCCTGTTCCTGCCACAGGAGCCTTTGCCGGCTGATCCGGCGGCAAAGGTGGAAACCGGTGCGCTGGAAGGCGCCAATCTCACGGCGGCCGAAGCGCTGGTGCAATTGGTGGAAGAACAGCGCGGGTTTGAAGTGAATGCCCGGCTGATCAAGCTGGCCGCCGAGATGGATGAACAGGGCGCCCAGCTGATGCGCCTGAACGGATGAGGAGGACAGAGCGATGACCACGGCATTGCAGATCGCCCGATCGGGGCTGGACGCGCTGGATCACCGGATGAAGACGATTTCGAACAATCTGGCCAACGTCTCCACCACCGGGTTCAAGCGCGACCGCGCCAATTTTGCCGCCCTGATGTATCAGGATGATCGCAACCCCGGCGCGGCCAGCGGGCCGGACACGCAATATGCCACCGGCCTTGGCACCGGCACCGGCGTGCGCATCGCCGGCACCGAACGCATCCATGCCCAAGGCAACATGATCACCACCGACAATGCGCTGGATCTGGCCATTGATGGCGCGGGGTTCTTCGCCATCCAGCTTGCTGACGGCACCCAGGGCTTCACGCGCGATGGTGGCTTCAAGCTTTCGGCCACCGGTGAAATCGTCACGGCATCCGGGCTACGGCTGGCGCAGCCGCTGGTGATCCCCGATGGCGCGTCGCAAGTGGTGGTGTCCCCCGATGGCATCGTCACCGCCAGCCTGCCCGGCCAGGCCGCGCCGGTGGAGGTGGGGCAGTTGCAGCTCACAAGATTTCTGAACCCGGCCGGGCTGATGCCCATTGGTGACAATCTCTATCGCGAAACCGCCGGGTCCGGCCCGCCCACGCTGGGCGTGGCTGGCCAGGCCGGCATGGGCAGCGTCCGGCAGGGGATGCTGGAGGGATCGAACGTGTCATCCGTGCAGGAGCTGGTGGACATGATCGAGACCCAGCGCGCCTATGAAATCAATTCCAAGGTGATCAATGCGGCCGATGAAATGGGCCGTTATGTGGTGCAGAATGTCTGATCTGGTGCTGCTGCTGATGGCGGCCCGGCTGGCAGTGATTGCCCCCACCCTGCCCCTTGCCCTGCCGCCGCCGCACCCGCCTACCGGCAGCCTGTTCGATGCCACTAGCTTTGGCGGACTGGTAACGGACCGGCGGGCGCGCAGGGTGGGCGATCTGGTCACCATCCGGCTGGTGGAGCGCACCACGGCGGCCAAATCGGCCAGCGCCGATTCCAGCCGCGATGGCAACACCAGCCTGCAATTGCCGCAATTCTTCCCCTTCTCGCGCATCCCGCAGGCGGCCTTGCAGGGCGGCAGCACGCAGGGCTTCAGCGGTGCGGGCAGCGCCGAGCAGAGCAACGAACTGTTCGGCGAATTGACCGTGACGGTGGCCGAGGTGCTGCCCGGCGGGGTGCTGCGCATTGCCGGGGAAAAGCGCCTGATGCTGAACCGGGGCGAGGAGCATCTGCAGCTCACCGGCTATATCCGCGCCGACGATCTGGGCTTTGACAACAGTGTCGCTTCCACCCGCGTGGCCGATGCCCGCATCCGCTTTGGCGGCACCGGCCAGGTGGCGGACAACAGCCGCCAGGGCTGGCTGGCGCGCTTCTTTGCCAAGATCACGCCGTTCTGATGCGCACCGCTCTGGCCTTGCTGCTGCTGCTGGCAAGCCCGGCCGCGGCCGAGCGGGTGAAGGACATCGCGCGCTTTTCCGGTGTGCGGTCCAACGCGCTCACCGGTTATGGCATTGTGATCGGCTTGACCGGCAGCGGCGACCAGAATCTGGAATTCACCATCCAGTCGCTGAAATCGGCGGCCAACCGGCTGGGTGTGCAATTGCCGCCCGGCGTGAACCCGCAGTTGCGCAACGCGGCTGCCGTGATGGTGACCGCCGAACTGCCGCCTTTTGCCAAGCCCGGCCAGCGGCTGGACGTGACCGTGGGGGCAATGGGTCAGGCCAAATCCCTGCGCGGCGGGACCTTGCTGCTCACGGCGCTGCAGGGGCCGGATGGCGAGATATACGCATTGGCGCAAGGCAGCCTGGCGGTGGGCGGTTTTGGCGCCGAGGGCCGCGACGGCAGCCGCATCGTGGCCGGCACCCCCACCAGCGGGCGGGTGCCCGGCGGCGCGATTGTGGAACGCGCCGTGCCCTCCCCTTTTGCCAATCCGGGGCCCTTGTATCTTGATCTGAACGAACCGGATTTCTCTGCCGCCCGCGCCGTCGCCGAGGCGATCAACACAGCCTATGGCGGAGAAGCCGCCACTGCCGAGGATGGCATCCGCGTGCGGGTGAACGCGCCCGAGAGTCCCGCCCGGCGCATCGCGCTGGCCGCGCGGGTGGAGGGGCTGGAGGTGGTGCTGGCACCGCCGCCGGCCAGGGTGATCGTCAATGCCCGCACCGGTACGGTGGTGATTTCGGGCGAGGTGCGCATCCTGCCGGCGGCGGTGGCGCACGGCAATCTGGTGGTGCGGGTGACCGAGAATCAACAGGCCAGCCAGCCCAATCCCTTCGGACGCGGCCAGACTGCGATCACCCAGCAATCATCGGTGGACGCCAGCGAAACCCCGGCGCGCATGAGCCTGTTTGCCCCCGGCGCGCGGCTGGCGGAGATCGTGGACGCGGTGAACGCGCTGGGCGCGGCGCCCGGCGATCTGGTGGCGATACTGGAAGCGCTGAAGGCCGCTGGCGCCCTGCGCGCCGAACTGGTGGTGATCTGATGGACGTGCGGCCCCCTGCCCTGTTGCAGCCCGGCCGGCAGCCGGTGCCGGCCCGCGAAGCGAAGGAACGCGACCGGGCCGCCGGCGATTTCGAGGCGCTGATGGTGACCCGCCTGCTGAAAACCGCGCGGGCGGCCAATTTGGGCGATGATCTGATGGGCGGCAATGATCAGCTGCGCGACATGATCGACGAACAACAGGGCCGCATCATCGCTGGCGCCGCGCCGCTGGGCCTGGCGCAGCTGCTGGCGAAAGGGGCGAAGCCATGATGGATCTGCTGGCGCTGGGCCGATCAGGGGTGCTGGCCTTTCAACAGGCGCTGAATGCCACCGGCGACAATGTGGCCAATGCCGACACGCCGGGTTATGTGCGCCGCCGCGCCGTGCTGTCCACCCTGCCCGCCGGGCGCGGTGGGCCGCTGGAGCGGTTGACCCCGTCCGGCGCCGGGGTGCGCACGGCCGCCGTGGTGCGCGATGTCGATGACCTGAAGGCCAATGCCGCGCGCGTTGCCAGCGGCGATCAGGCGCGCATGGGCGCCCGGCTGGACTGGCTGGAACGGCTGGAATCGCTGGCCACCGCAGCCGATGTGGCCGGCCAGGTGGGGGCATTTTTCGATGCCGGTACCGCATTGGCCGCCGCGCCCACACAGGCCGCCGCGCGCGGGGCATTTCTGGCCGCCGCCGATGCCGCCGCCGGCGGTTTCAATGCGCTGGGCCGCGATCTGGACGGGTTGGAACAGGATATCAGGGCGGAAGCCGCATTGAGCGCACGCCGGGTCAATGATCTGGCCGCAGCGCTAGCGCAGGTGAACGAGCAGTTGCGGCGCGGCGACCCCGGCGACACCGCCGCCAACGGCGCGATGGACAATCGCGACCGGCTGCTGGCCGATCTGGCCGGCGAGGTGCGGATCAGCATCAGCGAGGGCCCGCGCGGCGCTGTGACGGTGAAGCTGGGCGTGGGCCCGGCGGCGGTGGAACTTGTGCCCTATGCCGGCAATCCGGCGCGCATCGGTGTGGCCGCCGATGGCCAGACCGTGCGGCTGAACCCGGAGTTTGCGCCGGAACCGCTGCGCCTGCCCGCATCCGGCCGGCTGGCCGGGTTGCTGGAAGCCAACGGCCAGATCATCCGCGCCCGCGCCGCGCTGGATGGCCAGGCCAGCCAGTTCGCCGGCCTGATCAACGATTGGCACACCCAGGGCATGGATGCGAACGGCCAGCCGGGCACGGCCCTGTTTGCCACCACATCGGTGCGCACCACGGTGGGCAAGGCCAATGCCGGCAATGCGCCGGTGGATGTGGAACTGGCCGATGGCGCCGTGCCCGATGCTTCCGGTTACCGGCTGATTGCCGATGCTGCCGGCTTCACCCTGACGCGCGGCGATGGCAGCGCCAGCGTTTCCGGGCCGGGGCCTTTGCTGCTGGACGGGCTGACGGTGCGCATCGGGGCCGGTGCGGCGGTGGGCGATCAATGGCAGATGGAACCGCTCACCGGCGCGCAGGGCCTGTCGCTGCGGCCGCTGATTCCGGCGCAGGTGGCCGCCGCCGGGCGCTGGCAGGTGGATGGCCCGCAGGGGGCAAACAGCCTGCCGGCAATCAGCGATGATGTCACCGCACTGTCCCTGCCCGGCGGCGATACCACGCCGCCGCCGTGGCGGATCACGATCTTGGCCGGCGGGCTGGCCGAAATCCGCGACCCCAGCGGGATCAACCTGCTGGCCATGGTGCCGGCGGATGGCAGCCTGATCGAAGGGCCGGGGGTGCGGTTCAGCGTGCCGGCGGGCGCTGCCGTGGGCAGTGTGTTCCGCATCGCGCCCACCCCGCCGGGCAGCCAGGACAATCGCGGCGCGCTGGCGCTGGCCGCCCGCCGCAGCCAGCCCGGCCCGGCCGGCACCATCGAGGCGCAGCTCGATACCGAACTGGCTGGCATCGGCAGTCAGGTGGCCAATACAAGGCGGCTGAAGGCAGCAGCGGCAGCCCTGAAGGACGACACAGCGCGCGCCAATGATGCCGTGTCGGGCGTGGATCTGGAGCGGGAAGCCGCCGAGTTGACTCGGCTGCAGGCGGCATACCGGGCGAACGCGCAGGTCATCGGCGTGGCGCGCGATCTGCTCGATCAGATTTTGGGCATCACCCGGTGATCCCGCCACTTTCGGCCCGATCCGGCCATGACGCCGCCGTGCGCCGCCTGGGCGAATTGTCCCGCGATCTGGCCGCCGTGCAGCGCCAGATCAGCACCGGCAAGACGGTGCAGACCCCCGGCGATGATGCCATCGCCTTTGCCCGCATTGCCGCTTTCAGGCGCGGCGATGGCGCGGATGCGGCGCAGCGCCGGGCGATGGATGCCGCCACCGGGCGCTTGACCGCCAGCGAAACGGCGCTGGCCAGCATCGCCGACATCACCGCCCGCGCCAAGGAACTGGCGCTGGCGGGGCGCAACGCCACGCTTAACGCCGGAGACCGCGCCGTGCTGGCATTGGAGGTGCGCGAACTGCTCAGCGCCGCGCGCGGCTTTGCGGAAGCCAAAGGCCCGGATGGCGAGGCGCTGTTTGCCGGGGCGGGCACCCCGCCGGCCTATATCGACACGGCCGATGCGCTGGCTTCATGGGCCGGGCTGGGCGCGCCGCCGCTGGTGGCGGTGACGGGCCGCTTGTTGCCCGCTGGCATCAGCGGCCCGGAAGCCTTTGGCATCACCGAACCGCTGCCACCGCCTGACCCGCTGGCCCCTGAGCCGGATCCGCCAGCCCCGCCGCCGCCGCGCCAGCGCAATCTGTTTGACAGCCTGGCCCATCTGGCCACCAGCCTGGCCGAACCCCGTCCGGACTTTTTCGCCGCCGCGATGGATGAAGCCATCGGGGCGATCGACGGCCATGTCGCCAATCTGGCCGCTGCCCAGGGCCTGATCGGCACCCGCACTGCCCGGCTGGAGGCCGAAGCGAGCCGGTTGGACAATATCGGCCTCGCCCGCCAGACCGCCCAATCCGAACTGGAAGATACCGACATGATCGCGGCCGTCGCCCGGCTCGAACGGCTGGCCACCGTGCTGGAAGCCGCGCAGGCCAGTTTCGCCCGCGTCTCCCGTCTCAGCCTGTGGGACGACCTGCGCTAATCCTCCAGTTTGGAGAGATTAAATCCAGTTTGGCGCAGGCCGTAACCCCGATTGCTGGATCATCCGGGGAAGGCAGGCATATCCATGTTATCCATTGTCGGCCTTGTCGTGCTGATCGTCATGGTGTTTGGCGGCTTTGCCATCACTGGCGGCAGCCTTGGCCCGGTGCTGCACGCACTGCCGCACGAATTTCTGATCATCGGCGGGGCCGCCGCGGGTGCCACGTTGGTCGCCACCGACATCAAGGGCATCAAGGAGATGGGCGGCGGCCTGGGCAAGGTGGTGAAGGGCCCCAAATACAAGAAGGCCGATTATGGCGCCGCCATCTTTCTGACGGCCCGGCTGATGCGCCTGTTCCGCACCGATGGCCCCACTGCGGTCGAACCCCATATCGAAGACCCGAAATCATCGAGCATCTTTGCCGAATATCCGCAGTTCGCCGGCGATCATTTCTTCATCAGCCTGGTGACGGATTCGATCCGGCTGCTGGTGGTGTCCACCGGCACATTGTCCCCCATGGCGGTGGAGGATGTGATCGACACCCATATCGAAACCCATCACCACGCCGCCCTGAAACCGGTGGAGCGGCTGCAGACCATGTCGGACGCGCTGCCGGCGCTGGGCATTGTCGCGGCCGTGCTGGGGGTGATCAAGACGATGGGCAGCATCGACAAACCACCCGCAATCCTGGGCGCCATGGTGGGTTCGGCGCTGGTCGGCACATTTCTGGGCGTGCTGCTGTCTTATGGCATGGTTGGCCCGCTGGCAGCGCGGCTGAAGGCGGTGATCGATGAAGACAGCGAGATTTATCTGGTGGTGCGCCGGGTGATCATCGCCACGCTGAAGGGCCAGCCGCAGCCGCTGGTGATCGAAGCGGCGCGCACCGCCATCAGCCCCACGCACCAGCCGAGCTTCAGCGAGATCTTTGACGGCATGCGGACAGCGAAATGAGGGCCGAAAAATGAAGCCCGAAGGCCTGATCGAACCCGAAGTCATCATCAAGAAGGTCAAGGGCCATGGCCATGGCCATCACGGCGGCGCGTGGAAGATCGCCTATGCCGATTTCGTCACCGCGATGATGGCGTTCTTCATGCTGCTGTGGATCCTGGGCGCGACCAACGAACAGCAGCGCAAGGGCATCGCCGATTATTTCACCCCCACCGTGATCCAGATGCAGAGCAGCGGCGGTTCGAACGGGTTCTTCGGCGGCAAATCGGTGGCCGCCCCAGACGGCAGCGCGCTGCGGCCGGAAACCGCCGGCCACCGGCCGGTGGTGAGTGCCGGCGCCGATGCGGCGCCCGGCCGGCCGGGGCAGAAGCCGGCGGCCAGCCGGGCCACCGATCAGGCGCGGTTTGACAAGGTGACCGATCAGATCAAGCGCCGGCTGGAGGCCGATCCCACGCTGAAAGGCCTGCAGGGTCAGGTGAAATTCGTAAAGACCCGCGATGGCTTGCGCATCGATCTGGTGGAGCGCGCCGATTTTTCGATGTTCACGCTGGGCACCTCGGCCCCCACACAGGCCGCCGGCGCGCTGGTGCAAACCGTGGCCAATGCCATCGGCGACACGCCCAACCGGCTGGCCGTACGCGGACACACCGACGCTTTGGGCTTCAGCGGCAAGGGCGGCCAATCCAACTGGAGCCTGTCCACCGCCCGCGCCGATGCCACCCGCCGGCTGTTGACCGGCGCCGGCATCGACACCGGCCGCTTCCGCCGGATCGAAGGCGTGGCCGATACCGATCCCTATGTGAAGGCCAACCCGACCGATCCGCGCAACCGCCGGATCAGCATCACATTGCTTTATGAAGATCCCGCTTAATCAGGCGGCAGCGGTGCGCCTTCAAAGCGGGCGACGGCGTGTTTGACCACCTTGTCCAGCGCTTCGGCTGAAAAAAAGCCGCCGGGGATGAGGCAGCGTTCAACCAGCACGCGGCGGAAGGCGGCAAAGCTTTCGGCATCGGGCGGCACCGGCTGCTGCCAGAAATGATCCAGCCCATCCTGGCAGGTGATGCTTGGCAGATCATAGATCGCATGTCCCAGCACCACCACTGGCACACCCAACGCCAGACCAAGTGTGCCCGTGGTGCTGTTGATCGTCACCATGCCACGCGCCGCCGCCGCCAGCGCTTCGATATCGCCGCCCACCAGATAATCCACCCGATCCGCCACCCCGAATTTGCGGGCTATGTCCGCAGTTTCCTGTTCCCAATCGCGCACGCCGTTGTCGAGCGGGTGCTCCTTCACCAGCAGGCGCAGATCGGGGGAAGCATGGGCGGCAAAGGATTGGATGACGGTTTTGAGCGCATCGGCAATGCCGACAAAGGGCGAATGAATGCGAATCTGGGCATCACTGTCCAGCTGAAGCGGAAACAGCACAAAGGGCGCGCCACTGGCTTGCAGCCGTGCCACCAGCGCAGCGCCAGCGCGTTCCCGATCCTGCTTGCGCCACAATTTGCGCAACCAGCCCATGCCTTCCACCAGCGGATGCCAGGGCCGGTGGTTGTTCCAGTTGGGATAACGCCAGCGGCTGAGCACATCGGCGGCATTATAGGCCAGGCCTTCCAGCGCACGCCGCCGGAACGAGGAATGCACCCGCTGGTGCGGCGGGACCGGTGGCAGCGTGGCGGCGATCTGGCGATACCAGTGCGCATCGCGCGGCAGGCTGGCAAGGGTCTGGCGCAGGCTCATGGCAGGCGGTG
>CAZHTW010000050.1:0-19700 GCA_964535865.1 uncultured Sandarakinorhabdus sp.
GTCTCCTCCCCGAAGGCCTGCGCGATCGGCTGCCGCCGCAGGCGCAGGCGCTGGCCAGCCTGGTGCGCACCCTCACCGGCGTGTGCGCCGCCCATGGCTATGAACGGGTGGCACCGCCGCTGATCGAATATGAAAGCAGCCTGGCCAGCGGCAGCAGCCGCGAACGGCTGCGCTTCACCGATCCGGTCAGCCAGATGACGCTGGCCCTGCGCTCCGATATCACCGGCCAGGTTGGGCGCATCGCCGTGACACGGCTGGCCGGGCAGGCGCGGCCGCTGCGGCTGATGTATGCCGGCCAGGTGCTGCGCGTGCGCGGCGACCAGCTGTCGCCCGAGCGCGAGCGCACCCAGGCCGGCGTGGAGCTGATCGGCAGCGATGGCCCGGCCGCCGCCGCCGAAGTGCTGCAACTGGCGATCGAAGCGCTGGCGACGGCCGGCGTCACCGGGCTCAGCGTCGATCTCACCATGCCCACGCTGGTGGCCGATCTGGCGGCGGCCGGCTGGTCGCTTGGGCGCGGCAGTCTGGCAGAGGTGCAGGCGCTGCTGGATGGCAAGGATATTGGTGCATTGAAGGCGCTGGGCGCCAGCCAGTTCGTGCCGCTGATTGCCGCCGCCGGCCCGGTGGCTTCGGCCATCGCCGCGCTCAGGCAACTGGATCTGCCGGATGCCCTGCTTGATCGGCTCGATGCCATCGCCGCGCTGGCCGACGGGCTGGACGGGGTGAGCGTCACGCTCGATCCCACCGAACGCCATGGCTTTGAATATCAGACATGGCTGGGCTTCTCGCTGTTTGGCGCCGGGCTGGCCGCCGAACTGGGGCGCGGCGGGGCCTGGCTGGTCAATCGGCCGGATGGCGCGCCCGAACCCGCCATCGGCTTTTCGCTCTATGTCGATGGGCTGGTTGATCTTGGCCTGGGTGTCGAGGCCCAGCAGCGCATCCTGCTGCCGCCGGGCACAGCGGCCGCGGATGGTGCCGCCCTGCGCGCTGCTGGCTGGATCACGGTGGCGGCGCTCGATGCCGGTGCCAGCGCAACGACATTGGGCTGCAGCCATGTGTGGCAAGCCGGCGCGACGGTTCCGGCATGAGCTGGACGCTGCGCTTCTGGGTCAACCGTGCCGACGCCGAAAATCTGCCTGATCTGTTTGATGTGATGGACAATCCGCCCACGCTGAACGTGGAGGAGCCCGATCCTTCGCGGCCGGATGAGTGGCTGCTCACCGCCTATTTCGCCGAACAGCCCGATGCCGCAGCGGCTGATCAGATCGTCGCCTATTTCCCCTCCGCCAGCCAGATCACCCTGGCCGAACTGGAAGAGGCGGATTGGACCGTGATGTCCCAGCGCGGCCTGGAACCGGTGCGGGCCGGGCGGTTCGTGGTGCACACCGCCGAACATGCCGATGCGGTGCGCGCCAGCGATTGGGGCCTGCGCATCGATGCCGGCCTGGCCTTTGGCACCGGGCAGCATGCCACCACCCACGGCTGCCTGAAGACGCTGGCGCGGCTGGGCAAGGCGCGGCGGTTCCACAATATCGCCGATATCGGCACCGGCACCGGTGTGCTGGCCATGGCGGCACAGCGCCAGCACCGCCGCGCGCGCTGCATCGCCAGCGATATTGATCCCATCGCCATCACGGTGACGCGCGAGAATATGGCGCTGAACCATTTTGCCGCAGGTGTATGTGCAGGGCGCATGGCGACGGCCATCGCAACCGGGCTTTCGGCCCCGGCGCTGCGTGTGCGGGCGCCTTATGATCTGGTGCTGGCCAATATCTTGGCGGCGCCGCTGGTGGCGCTGGCGCGGGATGTTTCGGCGGCTGTGGCACCAGGCGGCGTGCTGGTGATGGCGGGGTTGCTCCACCACCAGCAACGCGCTGTGGCCAACGCCTATCGCCGGCACGGTTTGGTACCGGCCGGCGCGATGGACATGCAGGCCGAATGGCCCTGCCTGGTGCTGACGAAAAAACGGGTGTGATGCCCGTGGTTTCCGCCGTTCCGGCGCTGATTACAGCGCGTGGAACAGGCGGGACTCCACCACAGCCGGCGTCAGCATGATGCGACGCTTGGCGGTGCGCAGGGGGCGGACCGGGGCCGAATTGTCGGCAACCGGAACAGCGCGCACCTGCGGTTCAAATTCAGTCGATACGACTTTCATTGGTACGCTCCTGTATATGGGCTGGGACCATTCCCAGCCGACAAGAGCCATATACGGCCACAGCCGCGCGTTTTGCAGTGCAGCATTTCTGGCATCAGCTATGCATTGAACGCATAGATTACAGGACGTCAGGCTTCCGCCTCGGCCACCAAAGCCAGCCAGCCATCCTCGTCCACCACCGGCACCCCCAGCGCCTGCGCCTTGGCCAGTTTCGATCCCGCCCCCGGCCCGGCCACCAGCAGGCTGGTCTTGGATGACACGCTGCCCGATGTTTTCGCCCCCAGCAGTTCCGCCTGCGCTTCGGCGGCCTCGCGGGTGAACTTCACCAGCGCGCCGGTGAACACGATGGTCTTGCCGGAAAGCCCGGTCTGCCTGATCTCCGGCAGCGGCTGCGGCGACACGGCGGCGAGCAGATCGGCCAGCGTCGCCTGGTTGTGCGGTTCGGCAAAGAAATCGATCAGCGCCTCGGCCACCACAACGCCAATGCCGTTCACCGCCGTCAGCCGGTTCACCGCATCCGGGCCTTGCGCCGCCGCCGCTACCCCCTCGGCCGATTTGAAGGCGCGGGCCAGATCGCGCGCCGTCACCTCGCCCACGTGGCGGATGCCCAGCGCAAACAGGAAACGGTCGAGGCTCACGCTGCGCCGCTCGTCGATGGCGGCCAGCAGCTTGTCCACCGACTGTTCGGCAAAGCGCGGCAGCGCCAGCAGTTCCGCCCGCCGGTCGCGCAGCCGGAACACATCCCCCGGCCCCGCCAGCAGGCCCTGGCCGGCAAATTGCTCCAGCCGCTCCGTCCCCAGCCCTTCGATGTCAAAGGCATTGCGGCTGACGAAATGCCTGAGCCGCTCGTGCCGCTGCGCCGGGCAGGTCAGCCCGCCGGTGCAGCGCCGCACCGCGCCATCCTCCTCGCGCACCGCCGTCGAACCACAGGCCGGGCAGTGATCGGGAAACACAAAGGCCGGCCCCCGCTCTCCCGCCCCCGCCACGACGCCCAGCACCTGCGGGATCACATCGCCGGCGCGCTGCACCCGCACACGGTCGCCCACCCGCACGTCCAGCCGGGCAATTTCGTCCTCATTGTGCAGCGTGGCGTTGGTCACCACCACGCCGCCCACCGTCACCGGCGCCAGCCGCGCCACCGGGGTGAGCGCACCGGTGCGGCCAACCTGGATATCGATGGCCTCCAGCGTGGTTTCGGCCTGTTCCGCCGGGAATTTGTGCGCCACGGCCCAGCGCGGCGATCGCGCCACCTGGCCCAGCCGCTCCTGCCAGTCCAGCCGTTCCACTTTATAGACCACGCCGTCGATATCGAACGGCAATTCCGCCCGCCGCCGCTCCAGATCGGCGGTGAAGGCCAGGCAATCTTCCATCGTGGCATCGCCCAGCGCGTGGCTGCCGGCATCAAAACCCCAGCTGCCGATACTGTCCATCACCGCGCTCTGCGTTTCGCCCGGCAAGGCACTCATCTCGCCCCAGCCGTGCACGATGAAGGCCAGCGGCCGCGCGGCCGACACAGACGCATCAATCTGGCGCAGACTGCCCGCCGCCGCGTTGCGCGGGTTGGCAAAGATCTTGCCCCCCGTTTCGGCCTGGCGCGCGTTCAGCGCGGCAAAGCCGGCCTTGCTCATGTAAACCTCGCCGCGCACCTCGGCCACGGCGGGCGCACCGGCCGGAAGTTCGTGCACCAGCCCGGTCACCGCGGCCAGATTGGCCGTCACCGCTTCCCCCACCGCGCCATCGCCGCGCGTCGCGCCGTGCACCAGCCGCCCATCTTCAAAGCGCATGGCACAGGAAAGCCCGTCAATCTTGGCCTCGGCCCGGAAGCGCACATCTGCATCGTCGGGCAGGTTCAGGAACCGCCGCACCCGGGCGGCAAATTCCAGCGCCTCGGCATCGCTGAACACATTGTCCAGGCTGAGCATCGGCCGGCTGTGGGTGATCTTGCCAAAGCCGGCCGCCGGCTTGGCCCCGACAATCAGGCTGGGCGAATCATTGCGCACCGCCTGCGGAAACGCCGCCTCGATCGCCGCGTTGCGCTGCACCAGCGCATCATAATCGGCATCGGAAATCTGCGGCGCATCCTCCTGATAATAAGCGGCGCTGTGCCGGGCGATGGCATCGGCCAGCCGCGCCAGTTCGGCGGCGGCCTGATCGGGCGTGAGGGCGGAGACGGGCAGATCGGCGGTCATGGGACGGGTGTATCAGGGCGCGCCCTTGTTCTGAAGAGGTCCTCCCCATTCTTTGAATGGGGAGGTGGCGCCGAAGGCGACGGAGGGGCGGCGCGTGTGGAGCGAAGGGCTGGCCTGTTGGGCGCAGCCGGCGGCAAAGCCGCCGAGTCCGCTTGGGGAGCCAGGGAAGGAAGAAGGAAGAAAGTGCCCAGCAAAGCCGCGCCGTCAGACGAGTCAAAAAGGGCGGCTCGAGAGCCGCCCTTTTCGCTCGCTGGCCGATCTTGCCGGAGTCGGCGCGCGGCACGCGCGCGCGCCCGGCTGCGATCAAAACCGGAACCCAACCATCACGCTGAACGTGCGCGGATCGCCATAATAGACCGTCTGGATATTCCCCACCGAGCTGAACTCCTGCCCATCGGTGCGATACAGCCGGTCAAACAGATTCTTCACGCCGGCCTGGCCATACCAGCGGCCATTGCCGGCATCATAACGCACCAGCGCGTTGGCCAGCCAGTAACCCGGCTCGGTCAGGCCCGGGCGGTTGTCCACGCTCAGGAAATGCTTGCCGACGTGGCGCACATCGCCGCCCAGGGTGACCGCGCCATCGCCCACCGGGATGCGATAATCGGTGGCCAGGGTCAGCGTGATCGGCGGGGCGAAGGCCGGTTCGCAGGTGACGGCGTTGCCGGTGGGATTGCAGCTGAAGCTTTGCGGCGGCACGCGGCGGCCATCGTTGAACACATCATATTGCGCATCGAGATAACCGAAGGTGCCGCGCAGGGTCCAATATTTGGTCGGCTTGGCGGTGGCTTCCAGTTCGATGCCCCAGATCGAAAGCTGGCCGGCGTTCAGCACCGGGAACACGCCGGTGGCACCCACTGTGCCGCCGCCCACCCGGGCCTGGAAGTTGCGGAAATCGCTGTAGAACAGCGTGCCCGACAGGAAGAGCTTGCCATCGGCAAAGCTGCCCTTGGCACCGCCTTCATAGGTCCACACGGTTTCGGGATCAAAGCGCGTCACCAGCGTGGGCGCGCCGTTCACCACCAGGGTCAGATCATTGGCGCTGTTGGCGCGGCCGTTGAAACCGCCCGATTTGAAGCCACGGCTGGCCGACGCATAGACCAGACTGTTTGAATCCGGCTTGTACGACAGGGTGAAGCTGGGCGTCCACGCGCCATATTCGGCCTTGTTGTCGAGGTTCAGCGGCGCCGGCAGATTGTCCGGGAAGCGGAAGGCCAGATTGTTGAGCCCGGCGAACGACGACTGGGTGATGGTGAAGCGGTTGTAGGTCCGCTCTTCCCAGGTGTAGCGCAGGCCGGCGGTGACGCTCAATTGATCGGTGAACTTGTAGCTGGCCTGGCCGAAGGCGGCATAGCTCTTGGTGGTCTGCGCATCATCGATCAGCCGCGTGAAGGTGAGCGGCCCGCCGAGGAAGGTGAACAGATCATCGGCATAGGCTTCCTGATGCGATCGCACCCGCTCGTTCAGATAGAACAGGCCGAACACGCCGGAGAATTTCTCGCCGCTCCACTTCAGCTGCACTTCCTGGCTGAACTGGCGCTGATCAATGCCCACGAACACATCGCCCAGCTCGGCCTGGCTGGCATCGATATCGATGAACAGATCGGGATCCAGCTTGCGCCAGCTGGTGATGCTGGTGAGGGTGAGATCATCCGAAAGCGTCCAGTTCATCGTGGCGTTCAGGCCCCAATGATCCAGCTTCTGGCCTTCGTTGCCGCGAAAGCTGGTGGAGGCCTGAAAATCATAAGTGCCATAGGGATTGGGCTGCACCAGCGTGGTCACGCCGGCGGGGAACAGGCTGGTCTGCAACAGCGGCGCGGTGGGATAACCCAGGGTGAGCGCGTTGCGCTGGCGGTTGTAATCGCCCGACAGCAGGACTTCCAGGCGATCGGTGGCCTGGGCGCGCAGGATGCCGCGGACGGTCAGGCTGTCACGGTCATTATATTTGCGCCCTGTGCGCGGATCGGTGACCAGACCGTCGCGCTTGTCCCACTGGCCAGCCAGGCTGAGCGCGACCTTGTCGCCGGCCAGCGGGCTGGAGACATAGCCGTTCAGGACCCACTGGTTGTAGCTGCCATATTGCAGCGAGCCTTCGGCCTTGCTGTCAGCAAGGCTGGGCTTGCGGCTGACGATCGACAGCGCGCCGCCGGTGGTGTTCTTGCCATAGAGCGTGCCCTGCGGCCCGCGCAGCACCTCGATCCGCTCGACATCGAACAGGTTCAGCAGGGCGCCCTGGATGCGGGAGAGATAGACGCCGTCAACATAGACGCCCACGGCCGGATCAAAGGTTTGCAGCGCATCGGGCTGGCCGATGCCGCGGATGAAGATGTTGGCGCTGGCGGCCGAGCCACGGCCCTGCACCAGATTGAGATTGGGAGCGGCGGCCTGCAGGCCGGCCAGATCAACCGCCTGGAACTTCTGCAGATCGGCCTGGCTGAACGCGGTGACCGCCACCGGCACATCGATCAGCCGCTCATCCCGGCGGCGGGCAGACACCACGATCTCGGCGGCCTCCACGCCATCGGCGTCGGCAACGGCGGCGGGCTGGGCCTGGGCGGCGGCTGGCAGGGCGGAGAACAGGCTGGCGCCGGCCAACAGGGCAAAGCGGGTGCGTGCGGTCAGGATCATCATGGTCTCCCCAGCGTGGCCCGGCCGGTTGATGATGGCCGGGCTTGTTTCTGCTTGAAGCTTGCAATACTGAAACCTGAACCATGTTTCAACTCTGGATCGGAACAGGGCTGGCTTTGTGGAATGATGGGGATGTGATTTGGCTGCAGATGTGACCGCGCTGCCACAGCCGGCAGACAAGACGCCGCGCACCGCACGCGGGCGGCGGACCCTGCGCCTGATCCTGGATGCGGCGGCAGAGGAATTTGGCCAGCGCGGCTATCACGACGGCAGCATTGCCCGCATCGCCCAGCGCGCCGGCGTCGCCATCGGCAGCTTCTATACCTATTTCGATTCGAAGGAGGCGGTGTTCCGCGCGCTGGTGGCGGACATGAGCCGCCAGGTGCGCGAGCATGTGGTGCCGCACATATTGGCGGCGCCGGACCGGCTGGCCGGGGAACGCGCCGGCCTTGCCGCCTTTCTCCAGTTCGTGCGCACCCACAAGGCGCTGTATCGCATCATCGATGAAAGCGCCTTCGTGGCCGAAGATGCCTATCGCGCCCATTATGTCAGCGTCGCCGATGGCTATGCCGCCAGCCTGGAGCAGGCCTTTGGCAAGCATGAGGTTTCGGATGGTGACTGGCAGGTGCGGGCCTGGGCGATCATGGGCATGAACGTGTTCCTGGGCCTGAAATTCGGCGTGTGGGACGAACGCCGCGACCCGGCCGATATCGCCGCCGCCGCCCACGCCCTGTTGGTGGATGGGTTGGCGCCGCGCGGCTGAAGCGGGACGATCCAAGCTTTCGCTTGAACATTACCACTATGTAACTATGCTGGTGTCAGCCGGCACCGGTTGCGCTGTTCCCCCCTGTTATGGCGCAGCCGGGTCGCGGGGGTCTGGCCCACCCAGACGCTCCCGCGGCAGCCGGCACCATCGCTGGACTGGATGCTGGTCATCCCGATTCTGGCGCTGGCCATCATCACCGGTGCCTCGGCAACGGCAGCAACTTTGGTTGCCGCCGTGCCGCCCCACCCGATGCTGGCGAGCAGCAGATGGCAGGAACCCCGGCCGAGTCCCCCTCCGGCCGGGGTTCACCGTTGCGAATCGGCCCTGTCCACCAGCCAGCCCAACCCGATCGCCAGCCCAAAGCCCAGCAGCGCCAGCGCCGCCATGCCGGCCGGAGTGGGCGGCTCGCCCGGAACGGCGTTGATCAGGCCCAGCACCAAGATGCCGGCAAACCAGCCGATGGCCGGCCGCGCCGGCCGCCCGGCGGCGGCCCGCCGCGCGGCCCACCAGGTCACGGCCAAGCCGAGCAATCCGGCCTCCACCAGCATTTCCAGCGCGGGCAGATTCCACAGGCCAAGGCCAAGTTTCAGGCCGCTGCCGGGCCAGAGTTCCAGATCCGGCCGATGCACCAGCAAATCGGTCACCCAATGCGAGAAAACCACCAGCGCCAACCACCATCCGGCCACGCCCCAGCGCATTCTGGCCACCAACCCGGCACCAACCGACCAGAAAATCGCCGCAATCAGGCTGTGGGTATAGGGCATGTGATAAAGATCGAGCGGCGACCCCGGCAGGCCCGGCACCACCCGCAGCCGTTCCACCCCGGCCCAGATCAGCCCGGCCCAGATGATATCCACCAACTGCGCCGCGCCCACACAGGCCCAGAACGGCAGCTGCGGTCGCACCGCCTTCACCGCCACAGAGGCCGCGAAATGCCCGATGAACATCAGGCCCGCCGCCCGAACGGCCAATCAATGATATTGCCCGCCCACAGCGCCCACCAGACGATGAATGGCTGTGCCAACAGACGCGGGCCGTGATAGCCCCAGCCCAGAACTTCACCATTGATCGCAATGGCTTCCACGGCATGCTTGATGTTGGCCGGGAACACGCAGACGGCATAGGCCGCCAGCCCCCACGCCGCCGGCCGACGCAGGCGCGGAAGCATCAGGCCGATGGCGCCGGCGATTTCCGCCAGCCCGGTGGCCAGCACCACCTCGCGCGGAAACGGCACCATGTCGGGCATGATCGCCAGAAAAGCATCCGGGCTTTTCAAGTGGATAACACCCACGGCGCCATAGACCAACGCCAGCACCAGCCGGGCAATCCGACGGCTGGGCGCCTCAGCGGCCATCCGCATCGGCCGCAAGCGCAGCGGCCAGATCCGCATCACGCGCCAGGGTGGAGTCGCCCATGGTCTGCAGCATCAGCACCACGCCGAACTGGCGCACCCGATCGGCCATGAACAAGGTGCCGGCCGCCCCACCCCAGCCATAGGCATCGGCGGTGCCGCCACCCCAGCCTGAGGCCGATGCCGCCTTGCCGCGGGTATCGAACAAGGTGACCCGGCCACCAGCGCCAAAGCCGTTGCTGCCATCGAAGAACACGCCGGGCGGCATCAGATTGCTGGTCGCCAGCCGGGCGGTGCCACGCGGCAGAATGGTGCGGCCGTCAAATTCGCCTTCGTTCAGAACCATTTGCGCGAACTTGGCATAATCGCGTGCCGAGCTCACCAAACCGCCGCCGCCCGAAAGCAGCTTGGGCCGCGTGGTGAAGCCATCCTTTTCCAGCACGGAAATCGGGATCGGCTTGTCCAGCACCTTGGCGGTGCCCGGCGCCGTCCACAGATAATTGGCGGCCAGACGGTCCTTTTCCTTGGCCCAGAAGCCGGTGTCAGCCATCCCCAGCGGGCCGAAAATCTGCTGGTCCAGCACCTTGTCGAACGTCATGCTGGTCAGCCGTTCCAGCAGCGCGCCGGCAACATCCAGGCTGATCGAGTATTTCCACGCCGTGCCGGGGTCCAGCGCCAGCGGCAGACCGGCAAGCGCGGTGGCCATCACCTGCAGATCCGGCAGCGGGCCTTCGCCGGGCTGCAGGAAGGCCGGCACGCTGCCGGGCTGGATGCCCATGCGCTTATACTCGCGCTCCAGCGGACCGTTGCCATTGATTGAATAGGAAAATCCTGCCGTATGGGTCAGCAGGTGGCGCACGGTGATCTGGCGGACGGCTGGCCGTGATTCCAGGCCCTTTGCCGGGTCCAGAGCCACCGTCATGTCGCGAAATTCCGGCATGATATCAGCGATTGGCTGATCCAGCTTGAGTTCGCCGGTTGCGATGCGCTGCATGATCGCCATCGCGGTGATCGGCTTTGACATGGAATAAACCCGCCAAAGCGTGTCGGGCGTCACCTTGGTGCTGCCGCCAAAGGCCGTCACCCCGGAGGAGACGAAGACCGGCTTGTGCTTGCCCGGTTCCACCAGCGCCACCACGGCGCCGGGCACCCGCCCAGCCGCGACATAGCGATCGATCAGCGATTGCACGGCATCATGGCGGAGCGGCGCCAGACGGCGCAGCGGCAATTGCGCGGAGGCAGCGCCGGCACCCGTGCCAACAGCAGCCAAAGCAACGGCTTGCAACAAACCGCGACGATCAAGATTCTGCATCGGTCAGGCTCCATTCAACAAGCGCAGGGCCTGAGCCCGTGCCTCTGGCGTAACATCAGCGCCCGACAGCATGCGAGCGATTTCTTCCTGACGTTGATCAGATTCGAGCAGCACCAGGCTGGTGCGGGTGATCCCGACCGCGCTGGCCTTTTCAATGCGCCACTGGCTGTGCCCACGCGCCGCCACCTGCGGGCTGTGCGTGACCACCAGCACCTGCGCCGATTGCGCCAGCCGCGCCAGTCGATCCCCGATGGCCGAGGCCACCGCCCCGCCCACGCCGCGATCAATCTCGTCAAAGATCATCGTGCCGGCACTGCCCGTGCTGGCCAGCGCCACCTTCAGGGCCAGGATGAAACGCGACAATTCTCCGCCTGAAGCAATCTTCACCAGTGGCGCAAAATCGGCGCCGGGGTTGGTGGCGATTTCATATTCCACCCGCTCTTGGCCCTCCGGCCCCCATTCGCTCTCGGTCAAACGGGTGATGGCCGTGCGGAATCGCGCGGCGTCCAGCTTCAGCGGCGCCAATTCGGCGGCCACAGCGGCATCCAGCCTGGCTGCTGCCGCCGACCGGGCCGCGCCCAGCGCAGCCGCTGCCTGGCCATAGGCCGCACGGGTTTTGGCGGCAGCGGCATCAAGTGCGATCAACCCTTCTTCACCAGCCACAAGGGCGGCGGCCCGTGCTTTCAGGCTGGCGGCCAAGTCTGGCAGGGCCTCGGCGCTCACCTTGTGCTTGCGGGCCAGTGCGCGCAGTTCGAACAGGCGCTGTTCAACCTGTTCGAGCCGGGCCGGATCGGCATCCAGCGCGCCAGTGGCATCGGCCAATTTGGTTTCCGCCTCCCCGGCCTCCACCAGCGCCCGGTCCAGCGCCGCCAGCGCTTCGCCCAGCAACGGATGCTCGCCGGCAATGCGGTCCAACCGGCGAGCGGCCTGGGCCAGATTGTCAGAACCGCCGGTCATCAGCGCGGCGATCGTGCCCAGATCATCAGTCAGCCGGGCGCCTTTCTGCATGGCAGCCCGGGCCAGCGCCAATTCCTCCTCCTCGCCGGGCTGGGCTGCGAGCGCCTCCAGTTCGGACACGGCATGATCCAGCCATTCGCGATCACGCTGATCGGCGGCGAGCCGCGCGCGCGCGGCTTTGGCGGCGGCCTGTGCTGCCTGCCAGCCGGTCCACGCCGCCCGGCACGCTGCCACATCGCCGGCCAGGCCGCCGAACTGATCGAGCAGGGCACGATGGCCTTTGGGGCTGAGCAGGCCGCGTTCGTCGTGCTGGCCATGGATTTCGACCAGGCTGCCGCCCAGTTCGCGCAGCAGCGCCGCCGATACCGGCTGATCATTCACGAAGGCCCGGCTGCCGCCATCGGCCTTCAACTGGCGGCGCAGGATGATGGGCCCATCAGCATCAAGATCATTCTGGGCAAGCAAGTGCCGCGCCGGGTGATCGGCGGCCACCTCAAACTCCGCCACCACCCGCGCGGTATCCGTTCCGGCCCGCACCAGCCCGGCATCGGCCCGGTTGCCCAGCACCAGCCCCAGCGCATCGAGCAGGATCGACTTGCCGGCCCCGGTCTCGCCGGTGAGCACGACCAGCCCCGGCGCCAATTCCAGCGCCAGTGCCTCGATCAGCACGATATTCTGTATGGCAAGCCCCGTCAGCACCTGCCCCTGTTAGCCGATTGCCCTTGTCGGGAGCGAGAGGCAATTTGACAAGGCCGGCAAGGGAGGCTGGCCAAAGTGCAAAACCAGAGCCGGCGTGCCCCCACACTGCCATTGACGCTTGCACTGGCGCGAAAATCGAATATAGCCGCGTGCTTCTTCCGATGTTCCGGGACGAAACGTCCTGCGCCATTTCGCATGGCCGCTGCACAGGCGGGTCGCGCCGTTCTGGAACCCGGATCGACCGAACCAGTTTGATTGATACAGGTGCCCCATGGCCGTTCCCAAGCGCAAGACCTCGCCTTCCCGCCGCAACATGCGTCGCAGCCATCATGCGCTCACAGCCACGCAGTTTCAGGAATGCCCGAACTGCGGTGAGCTGAAGCTGCCGCACAATGTGTGCGGCGCCTGCGGTTTCTACAACGGCCGCGAAGTCATCGCCGCCGAAGCCTGAACCCTGGCGCACGCCGGTTTGGCCCGCCAGTCATGACAGCCCCTCATCAGGTGGAACCGGTCATCGCGCTTGATGTGATGAGCGGCGAATCGGGCGTGGCTGAGGCTGTGGCAGCGGCTGATATTGCAGCCGAACGTTATCCCCGCACCAGCTTCCTGCTGTTTGGCAACGAAGCGGCGATCGCGCCTGAACTGGCGCGCTGGCCCCGGCTGGACGGACGCGCTCGCATCATCCACAGCGATGATGTCGTGACAATGGGCGACAAGCCCAGCCAGGCCCTGCGCCGCGCACGCACCACGTCGATGGGTATGGCCATTGATGCCGTGAAGCAGGGCGAAGCTCATGCTGCCGTGTCGGCCGGCAACACTGGCGCCCTGATGGCGATGGCGCTGTTTGGCTTGCGCACCATGAACGGCATTGATCGTCCGGCACTGGCGGCGATCCTGCCCACCCTGAAATCCGAATCGGTGATGCTCGATCTGGGCGCCAACACCGAGTGTGATGCCACCAACCTGGCGCAATTTGCCGTGATGGGCGCGGCGTTTGCGCGCACCGTGCTGGGCCTGGAACGGCCACGCGTGGGCCTGCTCAACATCGGCGAGGAAGAGCTGAAGGGCACCGACGAGCTTCGAAAGGCCGCCGCCATATTGAAAGGCGCCCGCCTGCCGATGCAGTTCATCGGCTTTGTCGAAGGGGACAAGATCGGCACCGGCGATGTGGACGTGGTGGTGACGGATGGTTTTTCCGGTAACATCGCCTTGAAAACGGCGGAAGGCACCAGCCGGCTGGTAACGGGCCTGCTGGGCAACGCCTTCCGGTCCTCGCTGTGGGGCAAGCTCGGCTATTTCTTCGCGCGCAGCGCCCTGCAAAGCCTGCGCAACCATCTTGATCCCAACGCCCACAATGGTGCGGTGTTTCTGGGCCTGAACGGCATTGTGGTGAAAAGCCATGGCAGCGCCAATGCACGCGGGCTGGCCAATGCCATTGGCGTGGCGCATGATCTGGTGCGCGATGATGTGGGCCGCCGCATCAGCGCCGATCTGTCTGGCATCAACATGGGCCAAGCCACGGCCCCGGAACCCGACGCCGCATGACCAGCTCCGCCGCCCGTCGCCGTTCCGTGATCATTGGCACCGGCAGCTATCTGCCGCAAACCGTGCTCAGCAACGATGATCTGGCCGCCCGGCTCGACACGTCGGATGAATGGATCATCGAACGCACCGGCATCCGCCGTCGGCACATCGCGGCGCCGGGCGAATTCACCTCTGATCTTGGCACCGAGGCCGCCCGCCGCGCTCTTGAGGCAGCCGGCCTTGCCCCGGCCGATATCGATCTGATCGTGGTGGCCACGGCCACCCCCGATCAAACCTTTCCCGCCGTCGCCACGGTGATCCAGCACAAGCTGGGCATGGCGCACGGCGTGGCCTTTGATGTGGCGGCTGTCTGCTCCGGCTTTCTTTATGCCCTTACGGTCGCCGATGCCCTGCTCACCACCGGTGCCCACAGCCGCGCGTTGGTGATCGGTGCCGAAACATTTTCGCGTCTGCTGGACTGGAATGATCGCACCACAGCGGTGCTGTTTGGCGACGGCGCGGGCGCGATTGTGCTGGAAGCGCAGCTGCAGCCCGGCACCACCGCCGATCGCGGCATGCTGGCCAGCCGGTTGCACAGCGACGGGCGTTACAATGATCTGCTCTATGTGGATGGCGGCCCGGGATCGACCGGCACAACCGGCCATCTGCGCATGAAGGGCAAGGAGGTGTTCCGTCACGCCGTGACCAATCTTTCCAGCGTGATGGGCGAAGTGCTTGCGGCAGCATCGCTGGAACCCAAGGACGTGGCCTGGGTGGTGCCGCACCAGGCCAATCTGCGCATCCTGGAAGCGACGGCAAGGAAACTGGGACTTGATCCGGCGCAGGTGATTGTCACGGTTGATCGCCATGCCAACACGTCGGCGGCATCGGTGCCATTGGCGCTTGATACAGCAGTGCGCGATGGCCGCATTCAGCCTGGCGACCTGTTGCTGTTGGAAGCCATGGGCGGTGGTTTCACTTGGGGTGCCGCCGCTGTCCGCTGGTGAAACAATCGTGAAACTTTCGGTGGCGAATCGCGCAAAGCTGCGTAAACTAATATGATATCGCGTATAACGGCCGCCAAAGGCAGGCTCGGCGGAGCGGGGTTGGGGGAAATCAAATGACAAGCAAGGCAACGGCCGGAAGTCTCACCAGAGCGGATCTGGCTGATGCCGTGCACCGGGAAATCGGTTTGTCGCGCACTGAATCGGCCCAGCTGGTCGAAACTGTGCTTGATCGGATCTGTGACGCCCTGATCGAGGGCTCCAACGTCAAGATTTCCAGCTTCGGCAGCTTCGTGCTGCGCAAGAAGGGCCTGCGTGTTGGCCGCAACCCGAAAACCGGGGTGGAAGTGCCGATCGAACCGCGCACTGTGCTCACCTTCCGGCCCAGCCAGCTGCTGCGCGAATCCATCAACCGCGGTTGATGGCGCCCATGTCTGCTTCCGGGGAGCGTGGCAAAGCCGAAGGCGCGTTCCGTACAATTTCCGAAGCAGCCGATGAAATTGGCGTCCCGGCCCATGTGCTGCGCTTTTGGGAAACCCGCTTTGCCCAGTTGCAACCCCTGAAACGGGCCGGCGGACGGCGTTTCTATCGCCCGGCCGATATGGAATTGCTGCGTCGGATCAAGGGCCTGCTGCAAGATCAGGGCATGACGATCCGGGGCGCTCAGCTGGTGCTCGCGGCCAAAGCGACGGCCCCTGCCCCTGTGCTGGCACCTGAACATGCAAATGCTGCCCCTGCCGGCCTGGACAGGGCGGCCGTGATTGCCGTCCGCAACCGCCTGGCGGCGGCGCTGGTCGCCTGAAGGGGCCAAGATGAAGATTGTCGCGCTGTTCAGTGTCAAGGGCGGTGTTGGCAAGTCCACCCTGTCGGCCTGCCTTGCCCATGTCGCCGCCACCCAGAGCGGGCGCCGCACCCTGCTGTGGGATCTGGACCCGCAAGGCGCCTCGGGCTGGCTACTGGGCGTTGAACCCAAGGCCGGCGCCAAGGCGAGAAAGAGCCTGGCCGCTGCCAGCCTGGCCGATCTGATTCAGCCTTCGATCTGGCCCAATCTCGATGTGCTGGCCGCCGATCGCTCGCTGCGCCGGTTGGAGGCCGATCTGGCTGGAGAAGACAGCGAGAAGCGCCTGAAGCGGGCGCTGAAACCACTGGAAGACCGCTATGACCGGGTGATCCTCGATTGCCCACCGGGCCTGACGGAACTGGCTGACCAGATGTTTCGCGCCGCCGATCTGATCGTGGTGCCGGCCGTGCCATCGCCCCTGTCAGGCCGGGCGGTGGCGCAATTGCGGGCGCATCTGGCCGACGAAATGAAATCGCCGCCGCCGCTGTTGCCGGTCTACTCAATGGTCGATCGGCGCAAGTCCATCCACAAGGCGGCGCTGGACGATCAGCCGAAGTGGCCGGTGATCCCTTATGCCAGCGCGATGGAAGCCATGGCGGCCACGCGCAAGCCGGTTGCCGCTGGCCCGGCCGCACTTGCCGTCAACGGCCTGTGGGCCGCAGTGGAGCGGCAACTGCTCGGCTGACCGCTCCACCCGTCTATTCTCACACCGTCAGGCTCATCCCGCGATAGATGCGGCTGCGGTAGCGGCTGTCTTCCGCATCGGGCAATGGCGCGCCGGCCAGCAGCACGGCACGGGCAAAGCGGCGCACCTCCTCCTGATGTTCGGCCTCGCTGCGCGGCTCTTCCGAACGCACCCGGCGGGTGAGGTTGATCTGGTTCACCGCCACTTCGTGCACCAGCCGCTCGTTTTCCACCGCGATGGTCGCGGTGAAGGCGTGCAGCGTCGTCTTGACGAAATTGGCCAGCGCAAAGGCACCCTTGGCCCCTTCGCCCATCGGCACATCGGGCGACACCAGCACCAACTGGCAATGATCGAACAGCGACACCAGCCGCGCGATGCGGAAATGATGGGTCAGATTCTGTTCCACCACCTCGGCAAAGCCGGCGCCGTCCAGCGGCTCGTCGCCATCGAACAGCCGATCGGGCAGCGCAGCCAGCGGCGTGGACACGATGGTGGCCGGATGGCCCCACTGCGCCAGCGCCTGATGCATGGTGGTTTCGATATCGCCATCGATCACCAGCGTTTCCACGCGGGCAGCGCCCTGGCCGATATGGCTGCGGATGGCCTCGGCCCCGGCGGCGCTGGCGGTGATCAACACCACCCGCGCCACATCGGTATCAAGGAATCCTTGCGCGGCAGCACCCAGATAATCGGCGAGATGTTCGCCCACCAGCCACACGGTCTTGCCGGCCATCTGGGCCAGGCGTTCCGCCTTCGGGCTGCCAAACAATTCGCGTTCGGTGTGGGAGCGTTCCACATTCAGGCCGCCCGACGGCATGAAGGTTTCGCCCGACACCGCACGATCGGCCAGGAAGAACACGGTGGCCTGCGCCACTTCGGTTTCGGTCGGCATCTTGCCCAAGTGCAGCTGGCTCAGCACACCATTGCGCACCTTGGCCGCTTCCCGCCCGATCTGCGCCACCGGCAGCCAGGGCAGATCATCCGGCGGCACCCGCAGCAGCCAGTCAGCATCGTCGCGGGTCTGCCAATCGGTGCCGATCAGCCAGCCGCCCAAGCGCAGCCGCTTCAGCAGCTTGGCCGCCAGCGGCGGGGTGAGGATGAACCGGTCCCAGCAGCAACGCTCATCGCCTTCGCGCGCGCAGGCCAGCGCCAGATCACGCACAGGCTGGGGGTTGGCCTTGTCGTGGCTCAACTGCACGCTGTCGTTGCGGGCCAGCTTGGCCAGCACCTGCGCCACCGACGCGCCGCCGCGCACCGATTTGATCACGGCGGCATGCACTGCGTTCAGCCGCTTGTTTTCCAGGATCAACCGCCCGCGCCGATCGAACAGGCCGGGCTTGCCACCCAGGCCGGCCAGGCGGTCCCCGTCGACCGGGCCAGGTGCAATGCCATTGATCTGGATCTGCGGGCCCAGATGCCGGGCCATGGATTCGACCAATGCGCGCTGGCCGGATTTGGACACGGCATAATCGCTGCGGTTCGGGTAGGACACGGCAAGGAATTTTTCCCCGCCGAAATAGCTGGAAACATTCAGGATATAGCCGCTGCCCTGTTGGCGCATCAACGGCACCACCATCTGCATCATGGCATAGTTGGAAATCAGATTGGCGAACTGGGTGTGGCGGAACGCGCCCACATCCATGTCGACTGCCATCTCTTCCGCGCCAGAAATGCCGGCATTGTTGATCAGATAATCGATGCGGCCAAAGGCCTTCAGCGTTTCATCGACAGCGCGGCGCAGCGAGGCCATGTCGGCCACATCAATCCCGGCCAGGGTGCGCACACGACGCTCCACCCCGGCGAAGCCGATATCCTGCAGTTCGCCGACGATCCGCTCGCGCGCCGCATCCAGCTCGCTCTCGCGACGCGCGACCATCATCACCTTGGCCCCGGCCAGCGCCAAAAGCCGCGCCAGCGCGCCGCCGATGCCCGCCGAACCGCCAGTGATCAGCGCCACCTTGCCCAGATGGAGCCCGGTGATGTTCTCCGCCGTGCCCGCCAGTGCCCGGCGCGCGCCGGTGGCCTTGGCGATGCTGGCCGGCAGATAGAGGTTGATCGGATCGATCTGGCGTTCGCCCAGCAGCAGGCGGGCGGCATGGCCGGCGGCAAAGTCGCCATTCTCGGCCTCGCTGTTGCCATATCGCACGATCTGGTTGCCCCAGATCACCCGTGGGGTCTTGCCCTGGGCGTGGGCCACGCGTGCTTCGTCGCGCCACACGCGCAGCAATTCTTCGGTGGCGGCGCGTTCGACATCGGCCCACAAGTTGCCGGCACCATCGTCACCGTTGGTGAGGAACACAACGCGCGGATCGGCGGCCAGATCGCTGCTGCGCTGCCAGTAACGGTCAAGCGTGCGGGCCAGCGCGATGGCGCCTTCCAGTTCGTCATCAACAAAGCGTTCGACATTGGCATCAGTCGCCTCGCCCAGGGCGCCGGTGAAGTATCCGGGACCACGGGTGGGCAGGATCACCGCGCCATCAACGGCGCCGCCAACCGAGAACTCGGCCAGCGCTTCGTCCATGGCGACATGATCGTGGCGCGGAAAGCGCACGGCGGTCACGCCAGCCGGCAGCCGATCCAGCGCATCATCGAGCGCGGATTGGGCATGGTAGCCGAGCAGCACGCGCGCGCCCTGGGCGGCAAACAGGCCGGCAATGGCGAGGCCATCGTCCAGCTGGTTGCCCGCCGCGACCAGGATGCTGCGGCCATCGCCATCGATGGCGCGCAGATCGGGGCGATGCAGGAAATCCGATCGCGATTCTTGCGGCACGGCCATGCCGTGCGTCACTTCGAAATCATGCGCAGCAAAGGCGGCGCTTTCGTCAGACCCCAAGAACACGCAGGCGTTGGCGATATCGGCCGGGGTCGGGAAGGTCTTGGCCTTCGGCTCGCCGGCAACGCTGCGCTCCAGCGCCATCAGATCGAAGAAATGATTGGCCGTGCTGCCCGGTGCATCGCCCTTCAGGCCGTCCATGGCGGCAAACACGGTGCGGATACGTTCCGATGCAATTGGGCCGGGATAGAGGGTGTTGACCCGGATGCCGCGCGGCCCCAGCTCGCGCGCCAGCCGCTTGGAAAGAATGTTCAGCGCCGCCTTGGGCACCGTATAGGCCGCGCGGCCGAAATAATCGGTGCGGCTGAAGATGGTGGAAACATTGATGATGCTGCCACCCTCGCCCATCGCCGGGGCTGCCGCACGCACCAGATTCCACGCCACCACCATGATGTTGCGCGCAGCATCGCCCACGGTTTCGCTGTCGGGCGTGCCAGCCAGTTCATCGGCGTTCAGCGGCAGATCGCCCAGCACCTGCTTGGGTCCAGCCGAACCGGCATTGTTCACCAGCACATCAATGCGGCCATGGCGGGCAACGATGTCGGCGATGCCGGCGCGCACCGATTCGATGTCGGCGCCGTCCATGGTGACGATGCTGGCAGCCCCGCCCACATCGGCCACGGCCGCTTCCATCGCGGCGGTGGTGCGCACGGCGTCACGGCCGCTCATCACCACGATGGCGCCTTCGGCCAGATAACGGCGCACGATGCTGCCGCCCAGATTGCCGGCGGCGCCGGTGATCAGCGCCACCTTGCCGGC
>CAZHTW010000051.1:0-19560 GCA_964535865.1 uncultured Sandarakinorhabdus sp.
CGCTGGCCTGACAAGCCCGCAAGCACATGATGCCCGCATTCCCGATGCCCCGCCCGGTGCGCGGATGATCCAAGCGGATGGCTGCACCCGCGACGGGCAAATATAACCAAATAGGCACATTAACCCTTGACTATCGTCACGCTTATGGTTATATATCCGGCATGCCTGCGGAATCGGCCTGAACCGGCCCCTCCGCCTCAAGCCAAAGAGGCAAGATCATGGTGATGGATGTGATGATGCTGGCGCCTGCGCCGGCCTGTGAAGCCATGCCGGCACGGCGTGCGGCGGGCCGGCGGCCGGCCACCCGGCTGGGGCGGCGGATCTTCGGCACGCGCCGGGCGCGGCTGGCCTTTCTGGATGCGCTTGCCCGCTCTGGCGATCCGGCCGTGGCAGCGGCCACCTTGGGCATTTCGTTGTTTGATGCCTATCGCGTGCGCGATGCCGATGCCATGCTGGCGGCGCAGTGGCATGCCGCCATCGCCATCGCCTGGGAACGGGTGGAAAACCGCCTGCTGTCGGAATTGCTGGTGGAAGCCGATGCTGCCGATGGCAAGTCCGGCACCCTGCGCGACAGCAAGCTGGCCATGCATATATTGGGCCGGCGTGATGCCGCCACGCCGCGCACCAGCGGCGCCGGGCCCGCGGGCCGCCCGGTGGACAGCGCCCATGTTGCCCGCCTGCGTGACGAACTGCGCCGCCTGGCCGAACCCGGCTGACCACAGGCTGCTGCCCCACAGCACAGACCGGCCGTGCGCGGCCCAGCGGGAGCCGCCACAGATGGCCAGGAAAAAGGCACCGGCAGCCTCGCTGCTGGAGAAGTTTCGCGCCCTGCCCGAAACGGTGCAGCGCCGCTGGTATGACCAACATGGTGAACAGGCGTTGCTGGCGGCACTGGCCGGGGCCGGATCACTGCGCCCGGCGCAACTGCCGCCGTCCGGCGATTGGGGCATCTGGGTGATCCTGGCCGGGCGCGGCTTTGGCAAGACACTGGCCGGGGCGGAATGGGTGCATGAGCTGGCCAGCCGTGGCGGCCGGCGTTTTGCCCTGGTGGCGCCCTCGGTCGATCTGGCCCGCGCCGTGATGGTGGAAGGTGAATCCGGCCTGTTGGCGCGGGTGCCGCCTGACATGAGCCTGACCTGGCAGCCGGCGGCCAAGCGCCTGATCTGGAACAATGGCAGCGAGGCGCGGCTGTTTTCCGGGGCGGAGCCTGACGGCCTGCGCGGTGGCCAGTTTGATTTTGCCTGGGGGGATGAATTTGCCCATTGGGCCCGCGGCGAGGATGGCGTGATGAACCTGCGCATGGCCACCAGATTGGGGGCAGCGCCGCGCATCATGTTGACCACGACGCCGCTGCCGCTGGGCTGGTTGAAGGCGTTGCTGGCCGAACCGGGCGTGATCGTCACCCAGGGGCGCACCCGCGACAATGCGGCGAATTTGCCAAAAGGGTTCGTGTCCCGGCTGGAACGGCGCTTTGGCGGCACCATCACCGGCCGGCAGGAGCTGGACGGCCAGATTGTCGAGGATCTGGATGGCGCCTTGTGGACCCGCGCGTTGATTGACCGTCAGCGCGGCCGGCTGCCGGCGCAGCTGGTGCGGGTGGTGGTGGGGGTGGACCCGCCGGCTGGCGGCGGCACCTGCGGGATCATCGTTGCCGGGCTTGGCCCCGATGGCCGTGCCCATGTGCTGGATGATGCCAGCCAGGTGGCGGTGCGGCCGGAAGGCTGGGCGCGCGCCGTGGTGGCCGCGGCCGACAAATGGCAGGCGGACCGGGTGGTGGCGGAAGTGAACCAGGGCGGTGCCATGGTGACGGCGATGCTGAAATCCGTGGATGCCGGCCTGCCGGTGACGCCGGTGCGCGCGGCGCGGGGCAAGGTGGCCCGGGCCGAGCCGGTGGCGGCGCTCTATGCCGAAGGGCGGGTGTGCCATGCCGGCGTGTTCCCGGCGCTGGAGGACGAGCTGTGCGGGCTGTTGCTGGACGGGCGCTATGCCGGGCCGGGGGCGTCGCCCGACCGGGCCGATGCGGCGGTGTGGGCGCTCACCGCGCTGTTGCTGGGTGATCGGGCGGGGTTGCCCGCCATCCGCGGGCTCTGATCCTCCCCCGCTGGGGGAGGATCTGTTCTGGCCCGCGATCCACTTGTTAAAAAGGGGTTTTCCCATGCGATTGCCATTCCTGCGGACCAAATCCGCCACCCCGCCGGCTGCCCGCAACATACCGGCCTGGGCCAGCCCGCTGCACGATGAAAGCCAGGATTATGGCGGCCAGGTGCGGCAGGCGTTTCTGGGCAATCCGGTGGCGGCGCGGGCCATCCGCATGATCACCGAGGGCGCTGGCGGTGCGCCGGTGGTGAGCCGGCCGCTGGACCATCCGGCCCTCAGCCTGCTTGGCAGTTGCGGCAGCGGGCCTTCGGGGCCGGGCCTGATCGAGACGCTGGCCGGCCATCTGCTGCTGCACGGCAATGCTTATGTGCTGGCCGGCTGTGGCAGCGATGGCCTGCCGCGCGCGCTTTTTGCGCTGCGCCCCGAACGGGTGCGGGTGGAAACCGACAGCCAGGGCTGGCCGGTCGCCCATGTCTATCGTGCCGGCGGGCAGGAACGGCGCTATCCGGTGGAGGGTGAGGGCAGCCTGCTGCACCTGCGCAGCTTCCACCCGCTGGATGATCATCTGGGGGCCGGCTGCCTGTCTGCTGCCGCCGGCGCCGTGGCCGTGCACAATGCGGCGGCGCGCTGGAACCGGGCGCTGCTCGACAATGCGGCGCGGCCCAGCGGGGCACTGGTGTACCAGCCTGGTGATGGATCGGTGCTCAGCCCCGACCAATATGCCAGGCTGAAGGCCGAAATGGAGGCGGCCTTTGCCGGTGCGGCCAATGCCGGGCGGCCGATGCTGCTGGAAGGGGGCCTGAGCTGGCAGGCGCTGAGCCTGTCACCGGCGGAGATGGATTTTGCCGGCATGCGCGAGGCGGCGGCGCGGGACATCGCGCTGGCGCTGGGGGTGCCGCCGCTGCTGATCGGGCTGAAGGGTGACAACACCTATGCCAATTATCGCGAGGCCAATGTGGCGCTGTGGCGGCTGACGCTGTTGCCGCTGCTGGCGCGCATATTGGGTGGGCTTTCTGGCTTTCTGGGCTGGTGGTGGCCGGGGCTGGCGCTGGCGGTGGACAAGGATGACGTGCCCGCCCTGGCCGAGGATCGCGCCCGCCTGTGGGAACAGGTGCGCGGCGCCGATTTTTTGGATGCGGCGGAGAAGCGTCGGATTCTGGGTCTTTCTGAAGGGGATGGCCAATGAGCACCATATTGGAAGGGCTGATGGCGCAGGCCGAGGCGCAGGGCGCGGCGCGGGTGACGGTGCAGGCGGTGATCGAGGAGGCAGCCGAAGCCGGCGCGGCGCGGGCGCTGGCCCGGCTGGGCCTGACCGATGCCGATGCCGGGGCCGATATCGGTGAGCTGCGCACCCTGGTGCAGGGCTGGCGCGACGTGAAGAAATCCGCGGTGAAAAGCCTGATCGGCTGGGCGGTGCGCACGGTGGTGGCGCTGCTGCTGGTGGGCATCGCCTTCAAGCTTGGCCTTTTGCAGGGTGGCCGGCCATGAGCGCCGAAGCGTTGCGCCCAAGTTTGCGCATTGCCGGCTATGCCAGCGTGTTCGGCCGGCCTGACAAGGGCGGTGATGTTGTGGTGAAGGGCGCCTTTGCCGGGGCCGCAGCCCCGCTGCCGCTGTTGTGGCAGCACAAGCAGGATGAACCAATCGGGTTCGTGGAAAGCCTGGCCGAGGATGGCCGCGGCCTGCGCATCACCGCCTGCATCGTGGGCGAGGGGCGCGGCCACGAGGCGGCGGCGCTGGTGAAGGCCGGTGCCATCGACGGGTTGAGCTTTGGATACCGGGTGAAGGCCGCCAGCCCCACCCGGAATGGCCGCCGGCTGGAGCGGCTGGAGCTGGTTGAAATCTCGCTCGTGACCTTTCCCATGCAGGGGGAGGCGCGGGTGCTGGGCTGGCAAGAGGAGCAAGCATGATGCTGGAGTTGAAATCTGACAATCTGGCCGGTGTGTTCGACGCCGGCATCGAAATGCCCAGGGACATGGGGATGCGCCCGGCGCTGGAAGCCAAGGCGGTGACGATGACGCCGCCGGCCAAGGGCGGGCTGGGCGTGCCGCTGGAGATTGATGCCACCATCGATCGCGTGTTGCGTGTGGCCTCGCCCATCCGCAGCATCGCCCAGGTGGTGGAGGTGGGGTCGGCCAGTTACCGCCGGCTGATCACCACCACCGGCGTGGTTTCGGGCTGGGTTTCGGAAACGCAGGCGCGCCCCGAAACCGAAACACCGGATTTTGCCGAGATCGCCCCGCCGATGGGTGAGCTTTATGCCAATCCGGCCGCATCCCAGGCCATGCTGGATGATGCCGGCTTTGATGTCGAAACCTGGCTGGGCGAGGAGATCGGCCGCGAATTTGCCCGGGCCGAAGGCGTGGCGTTCGTGAGCGGCGATGGCGTGAACAAGCCGCGCGGCTTTCTGTCTGCCCCCACGGCAGCGACCGGCGATGCGACGCGGGCGTTTGGCACATTGCAGTTCGTCACCTCGGGCGCGGCGGGCAATTTTGCCGCGTCCAACCCGCAGGATCGGCTGATCGATCTGGTGCATGCGCTGGCCAGCCCCTATCGCCAGGGCGCGGTGTGGGTGATGAACAGCGCCACGCTGGCGCGCATCCGCAAGTTCAAGACCAGCGATGGCGCCTTCATCTGGCAGCCGGGGCTGGGGCCGGACCAGCCGCAGACGCTGTTGGGCTATCGCGTGGTGGAAGCCGATGCGATGCCGGATGTGGGCACCGACAGCCTGTCGATCGCCTTTGGCAATTTCGAGGCGGGCTATCTGATCGCCCAGCGCCGCGAAACGATGGTGTTGAAAGACCCCTACAGCAACAAGCCCTATGTGCATTTCTATGCCACCCGCCGCGTGGGCGGGGCGGTGCTGGACAGCCGCGCCATCAAGCTGATGCGCTTTTCGGCCTGAGGCTGCGGCCGGGGCTGGCGGCGTGCTCCCCACCGCCGCCGGCCCAATTTTTCCCCTGATTCAGGAGAGCTTCATGCCTGACAATGTGACTGCGCCCGCCGTGGGTGTGGCCTTTGCCACCGACGAGATTGCCGGTGTGCATTGGCCCTTTGCCAAGCTGGCCTTTGGCGCCGCCGATGCCGCGCTGCGCGTGGCCGACGTGGACGGATTTCGCTTGCCGGTGAGCCTGGGCGGCAGCCTGCCGGGCTTTGCCGCGCCGCCGCTGGTGCATGTGGCAAGCGCGCCGACGCTGGCCACCACCACCCGCGCCTATGATTTTGCCGCCGGGCAACGGCTGACCACCGCCGGTGCCGGCCAGGTGCGATCGGCGGCAGTGGCGGCCGGCGAGGTGCTGTTGCACGCATCGGTGCGCGGCTTTTTCCGGGTGGGCGATGCCGCGGTGGCGGCCAGCGTGGGCCCCGGCAGCATCCCGCTGGCGGCGGACGAGAAATTCCATCTGCGCCTGACGGCCGGGCAGTTCATCAGCTTTGTGCGCGATGGCGCCAGCGATGGCAGCCTGTCGATTGTGCCGGTGGCGGCATGATTGGCCTGATCGGGGCGGTGGGGCGGGTGGGCCGCTTTGGCGGCGCGCCCCGCCCGGTGGTGGTGGGCGGGCCGGATTTCAGCCTGTCGAACAACAATGTGGTGACGGCCTGGGGCCTGGTGGCGGTGGGCGATCTGCTGCCCGATGCCGCCACCCCGGCGGGTGTTTCCTTCGTGCTGGTGGGGGAACCCGCCGGCCTGGCAGTGGTGAACGGCTGATGGCTATCCGGGTGCAAATGGTTGGCGCGACCGATCTGCGGTTGGCGGCTGATGTCCTCAAATCCAATTATGCCACGGGCCGCAGCATCGGTGGCCAGCCGGGCCAGATCATGGGCCATTGGCGCGCGATGATCGTGCGGGTGCCGGCCAGCGGCTTCACCGCCAACGCGCCCTATCTGATGCTGGGCCGCGACGTTGGCGGCAGCGGCAATTTCACCGGCGGTGAGGATACGTCGCTGCGCATTGGCGGCGACGCTTCGGGCCAGGGCAGCAACCGGCTGCGGCCGATCATGCGCTATCGCGCCAACAGTGCGGATGCCTTTGCCGGCACTGCGGGCGCCGAAGGCGGCGCGGCATCGATCCCGCAACTGGTCGCCGGCGTGCATCTGATCGTGGACGGCATCAGCAACATCGGCACCAACGCCAGCCCGGTGTGGCGCGGTTGGGCCGCCGCCTGCCAGATCGGCAGCGGCACGCCGGCCAGCCATGTGGCCGCCACCGCGATCAACGCCATCTGGCTGGCCAGCCCGGCCGGCGCCCTGCTGCGCCAGATCTTTGCTGCCGTGGGCACCAGCATCGCGCGCACCCCGGTGGGCGTGGCCATCGAACAGGTGGCGCTGTGCCAGGGCGATTTTCCGTGGGACGTGGCGAACAACCGCCCGCACCATGATGCCATTGCGGCGCTGGCCGGGGTGGGGGGCAATCCCTTCCTCACCTATGAAACGCTGGTGGCGGCGCAAAATGCCGGCAGCCTGCCCTATGCCAATTGCGATCAGGGCCTGGGCAATCTCACCCACTGGTGGACGCTGCGCAGTCTGGCCACCGGGCTGGCCAACAGCGGCAGCGGCGGCGCGGCCACGCTGGTGCCAACCAATCACAACAGCCTGACCGGCGGCCTGGTGGACGCGGCCGACATGGCCCCGGCCCACTGGTATGGCGGCGCGCCCACCATCACCGACCGGGCGGTGAAGTTCATCGGCGGGCGCGGCACCCGCGCGCTCACCATCGCTGGCACCCGCGTGGACGGGCAGGATGTGCAGCGCCGCTGGGAACATATGGCCACGGGCACCGCGCTGGAGGGTTTTGATTGGGAGGCGGTTGACGCGCAGGGCATCGGCACCTGGACAAGCAGCGACACACTGCCGGTTGGCGGCCCCTATCGCCTGCGCGTGCGCTATGCCGCGCTGCCCGAACATGCCGCCAGCAGCGATGACTGGCTGGTGGGCACCGTGCTGGTGATGCACGGCCAATCCGGCATGGAACTGGTGTTTGAAGGCAATATCCCCGGCGGCAACACTCTGGGCATCGCCGTGGCCAGCGGCGCGCAGGCCGTGCTGATGAAACTGGCGAACCAGACGGCCGGATCCAGCGCCGCCTATCTGCAACCCACTCTGGCGGTGAGCCGGCTGCGCAGCGGTGAAACCGCGCCCAGCAATCATGGCGCCGTGCTGTTCGTGAACGAATGGCACGCCAGCAACCCCGGCCATCCGCTGCTGATCTGCAACATGGCGATCAACGGCACGGCCATGGCCGATTGGGCCAACAACACCACGGTGAACGGCGGCCACGCCAGTTGGGGTTTCATGGGCACCGGGGGCGCGGTGGCCGGAGCAGCCAGCGGCAACAACAGCGGCGTGGTGGAAAGCTATGCCGCCGCGCTGGAACGCTTTGCCGATGCCCACATGATGATGTGGACGCCGAACATGAGCGGGGACAGCGCGGTGCGCGCCGCCTATGTCGCCGGCATCGACGCCCGCTTCAGCCAGGCCGCCGCGCCGTTCATCGTGATGCCGCCGTGGCGCGGCCACCGCGAACCGCCGGACGCCAGCAGCACCACCGCCAAGCGGCAGGAGCATCTGGATTTCGTGGCGCAGCTGGGGGCGCGCGGCGTGCTGGGGCCTTATTGGCCCGATGTGGTGATGGACGGGAACCCCAACCCGATTGCGGGTGGCAACGGCAGCCTGCACTGCGCATTCAACAACGCCACCGATGCCGCCGCCAATGTGGGCAATTCGCCGGTGAGCGATCAGAATCAGGTGGGCCAGGGTCGCCTGGGTCGCAGCCTGGGGCGGGTGGCGGCGTGGCATTTTGATCGCACGATCAAGGCGCACGGCCCGCGCGTGCTGGCCGCGTGGTTCACCGATGCCGGCCGCACCAGCGTCCAGGTGGAACTGGGCCGTGTTGTCCGCACGCTGAACGGCGCGGCAATCAGCAACCTGTTCTGGATCAGCACCGACAATGGCGCGAGTTTCGGGCAAACCGGCTTCACCGTGGCGCTGGATGCCAGCGGCACCCGCGCCGTGCTCACCAGCACCGGGGCGGCCTTTCCGGCGACCAACGTTCGCGTGGACTATGCCCGCAACTGGCCCTTCGGCCCGACCCAGACGCCGGACGAGCGCAACACCGAACGCCTGCTGGATGGCCTGCTCTATGACGATCAGACCCACCGTGGCGGCACCAACTTCGCCGCCGGGGCCCGGCCGGGCAATCCGCTGCAGGGCAGCAACCGGATGGGCACCGGCCTGGCCGGTGTGGCGGTGGCGGCACGTGGCGCGGCCAGGCTGGTGGCGACGGAACGGTGGACCGGCAGCCGCAGTGTGACCGTGCGGATGCTGGCCGCCGATGGCGTGACCGTGCTGCGCGAACGCACGCTGGCGATTGCCGCGAGCTGAACACAGGGGGCGGCCATGATCCTGACCCATTTCATCGCGTGCTGTGCCCAGCCGGCGGTGGTGATCGTGCCGACACCGGCGACCAGCCCGCTGCTGATCACGGCCAGCGCCATCATCACCCGCCCGCTGGGCAGCAATGGCGGGCCGTTGCTGCGGGTGGGCGCGGCGCCCGCCGTGCTGATCATCGGCCGCGCGTCATGAAGGAGAAAAGTGATGGCGAAATATGCCAACCCGCTGGCGCTGGATGCGGCGCTGGCCGTGGTGGCCCGTGCCACGCGCCTGGTGGTGACCGCCGGCCAGCCGGCCAGTGTGGCCGCGGCCGATGCGTCGCGGCTGGCTGAAACCAGTCTGGCCCCTGTGGATTTCACCCTGGCCGATGGCGAGGCAGGCGGCCGCCGCCTGACGGTGGCGGGCAAGGCCGGGCTGGTGGCGCTGGCCACGGGCACGGCCGATCATGTCGCCCTGATCGATGATGCAGCGGTGCAGCTGTTGCATGTGACGCTGTGCCAGCCGCAGCCGCTGTTGGCCGGCACTGCACTGACTGTGCAGGGCTGGGATTTTGCCATCGGCGCCCCGCTTTGAACGAAAGGATGGCCGCATGAGCATCTTCCTGAAAGACCCGGGCAGCAGCCTGGATCATGCCGTGGATTGGGACAGCCAGTATCTGGAGGGCCGCAGCATAAGCGCATCAGCCTGGAGCGTGCAGCCCGATGCGCCCGGCGGGCTGGCGTTGAGCCAGCCGCGCCTTGCCGGTGGCCGCACTGCCATCAGGCTGAGCGGCGGGCAGGCGGGGCAGGTCTATCGCGTCGTCAACCGCATCAGCCTGTCCGATGGCAACAGCGATGAACGCACCCTGGTGGTGCGGGTGGAGGACCGGTGATGGCAGCAATTTCCCTGGAGGCCGGCGCGATGGTGGTGGGGCTGGCCGAATGCAAGGCGGCGTTGCGGCTGGACCGCGATGACGAAGACGCGCTGATCGCCGGCCATATCCGCACCGCCATGGCGCTGTGCGAAGCCTTCACCGGCCTGTGGCTGATCGAGCGCGAGGGCGAACAGCGGCTGGCCGGCGATCTGGCCTGGCAGCGGCTGCAGGCCACACCGGTGGTGGTGGTGACCGGCGTGTTCGCCGGCCCAACTGCGCTGCCCGATGGCTGGGAGGCGGAGGTGACCAGCGATGCCACCGGCTGGGTGCGGCTGACCCGCACGCCCGAAACGCCGGTGGTGGCGCGCTTCCGCGCCGGGCTGGCGGCGGATTGGAACGGCGTGCCCGAACCGCTGCGCGCCGGCATCATGCGGTTGGTCAGCCATTTTTTCACCCACCGCGATGCGGCCGATGCCGGCCCCCCGCCGGCGGCCGTGGCGGCGCTGTGGCGGCCATGGCGGCGGCTGGCGATCGGCTGAAGCAGGAGATTTGCAATGGCGGATGATCTGGCCGGCCAGTTGGCCGAACGCATCATGCTGGAAATATGGCAACCGGCACGGGACGAATTTGGCGATGATGCCGGGGCCTGGGCGATGCTGGGCAGCAGCTATGCCGGCGTGATGCCCGACAGTGCCGGCCCGATTCGTGCGGGAGAGGCGCAGCGTTCGGTGCGGCGCTGGCGGGTGGTGTTGCGGCCGCGCGCCGAACTGGCCGGGGCGGCGGCGCTGCTGATCCGGTTGCGCTGGCGCGGGCAGATCCTGCGGGTGCTGGGCGTGGAGGATGATCCGCGCCGGCCCGACCGGCTGGTGCTGCGCTGCGAAGGCCAGCCGGCATGAACGCGGCGCAATTGACGGCGCGCCTGAAGGCCCGGGGCCGGGCGCTGGCGGGGCGCCGGGCGGCAGCCGCGCGCCAGCGGATCGCGGCGCGCTGGGCCGGGCTTGGCCAGGTGGCAGAGGATCGCAATGGGGTGCGGCTGGCCGCGCCCGATGGGCAGCAGCAGCGCTTTGGCCGGCGGGATCGCCTGGCCGATCCGCGCCTGCTTTGGCCGGGAGAAGGGTGATGGCGGCAGGGCTGGCTGTGCAGCAGGCGCTGGTGGCGGCGCTGGGCACCATGAGCGGGATCACCGGGGTGTACGATGGGCCGCCGCCCGATGCGGCCGCCCCTTATCTGGTGATCGGGCCGGATCTGATCGTGGATGCCGGCCACAAGACCGGCGTGGCGCACGAACATCGGGTGGCGGTGACGGCGTGGGACGATCGGCCCGGTGTGGCGCGGTTGAAGGCCGTGCTGGGCGCGGTTGAAGCCGCTGCCCTGGGCCTGTCCGGCGTGTGGGCCGGGCAGCGCATCGTGTCGGCGCGGCTGATCCGCATGAGCGTGGGCGGCGTGCAGGATGGCTGGCGACCCGGCCTGATCGAGCTGCGCGTGGTGACCGAACAGATTTGAGGAAAGGAACAGCGAAATGGCGATCGAAAAAGGCTCGGCCTTCCTGTTGAAGGTGGGCAATGGCGGCGTGCCGCTGGCGTTCACCACCGTGGCGGGTTTGCGCACCACCCAGATGACGGTGAACACCGAAACCGTGGTGGTGACCAATCAGGGATCCGGCGGCTGGCGCGAATTGCTGTCGGGTGCCGGGGTGCGATCGGTGTCGTTGCAGGGTTCTGGCGTGTTCACCGGATCGGCCGCCGAAGCGCGGGTGAAGGCCACGGCGCTGGCTGGCACGCTGGATGATTATCAGGTGCAGTTTGAAAGCGGCGAAACCGTGAGCGGCCGCTTTCTGATCAGCCGGCTGGATTATGCCGGCGATTTCAATGGGGAGCGCACCTATACGCTGCAGCTGGAAAGCAGCGGCCCCGTGGTGGCTGTATGATTGGTGGCGGCGTGAGCGCGGCCAACCCCGTGCGGGGCGAGGCCAGCCTTGAACTGGCGGGCACGCAGGTGCTGATCCGGCCGAGCTTTGCGGCGCTGGTGGCAGCCGAAACCGAATTGGGGCCGTTGTTTGCCCTGTGTGAACGCGCCGCGGCGGGTCAGCTGACCCTGGCGGAAATGGCCGCCCTGCTGTGGCACTGCGCGCCTGAACCCGGCCTGGCGCGGGCCGAATTTGCCGATGCGCTGGTGGCCGGCGGGCTGGCGCGGGCGACGCCGGCGCTGCGCCTGCTGCTGGGCCAGATCTTGGCCGGCGCGGGGTGAGCGCCTTTGCCGATGTGGCCCGGCGCGCAGCGCATGTGGCCGCCGCCGGGCTGGGCTGGCGGCCGGCGGAGTTCTGGGCGGCGACCCCGGCCGAATTGTTGACCTGCCTGGGCCATGATCAGCCGGCCCGCGAGGCGCCGGCCAGCGGCGACATGCTGCGGCAATTGATGGAGCGGTTTCCCGATGCAGACCGAAACAGTGGATGAACTGGTGGTGAAGGTGCGCGCCGACACGGGCGGGTTTCTGGCCGGTGTCGCCGATATGCAGCGCACGCTGGACGGGCCGTTCGCCGGTGGGCTGGACCGCGCGGGCCAGGGCCTGTCGCGTTCGTTGGGCCGGGCGCTGCGTGATGGCAAACTGGGTTTTGACGATCTGCGCAGCATCGCCTTGAGGGCGCTGGGCGATATCGCCCAGAACGCGCTGCGGCTTGATTTTGGCGGCCTGTTTGGCGGCGGTGGGGCCGGCAGCCTTGCCGGGCTGGTGGGCGGGCTGTTCGGCCTGCCGGGGCGGGCCACGGGTGGCCCGGTGGCGGCCGGCCGTGCCTATATGGTGGGCGAACGCGGGCCGGAACTGTTTGTGCCCACCGCCGCCGGGCGGGTGGAGGCCAATGGCCAGGGTGGCGGCGCGCCGATCAGCATCATCGTGAATGTGGCGGCCCCGCCCGAAGCCAGCCCGCAGATCATGCGCCAGACCGGCGCGCAGGTGGCGCGGGCCGTGGCGCGCGCGCTTGATCGGGTGCGGCCATGATGCGCTGGTGGCTGGCCGGGCCCGGCGATCAGGGCCGGCAGCGCTGGGTGCGCCGCTTTGATCCGCGCTGGTGGCTGGTGGATTTCCCGCGGCCGATGATGGCCAGCGTGACCACCACCGGCGATGAGACGGTGGTGGTGGACGTGGAGTTCCAGCGCCGCGCCGATCTGGCCGGCCTGATCTGGGAATCGGCCGATCGCTGGAGCCATCCGCTGTGCGCGCTGGCCACACGGCGGGATTATCGCGGGCTGCTCTGGCGCTTCCGCTGGCAATCATCGGGCGCGATCCTGCCGCTGGATGCCGTGAACGGCCCGGTGCTCACCATCGAAGGGCGCGATGCCACAGGGGCCCCGCGCAGCTGGTTTGTGCGCCTGTGGAACTATGCCAGCGGCAGCCCGACCGATGCCGAGATTGCGCTGGATTTCGCTGCGCTGGCCGGCGGGTTTCTGCTGCCGGGCGAAGCCGATCCCGTGTGGGCTGGCGATATCGACCGGATGTTCATCTCTTTGGTGCCGCCCGGCCATGATGGCACGGATGCGCCGCTGCCCGCCGTGGCCGTTGGCCAGGCCCGGCTGACCAACCTGCTGGTTGATGGCGATGGCGCCGTGCTGCCCGCCGGCCAGCCCGGCCTGCCGCCGCACGCGTGGCGGCTGTGCACCGCCTATGATGATCTTTACAATCAGACGCCGGAGCGCGTCCTTGATCAGGCGCTGCTGCTCGGCTGGCGCGGGGCCATCACCCATTATCTGGGCATGAGCCATTTCATGGCACTGCTGCCCGATGGCGCTGGCGGTTATCGGGTTGATCCGGCGCGGCCGCTGTGTGGCCCGGCGCAGGCTTGGCACGAGGATTTTCTGGCGCGCGCGCATGGGCTGGGCTTTGCGCCGATCCTGTCGCTGTCGATGGAGCTGTTTGCCGCCCATTGCCCGCCCGATTGGGCGCAGCGCGATGGCGCTGGCGCGATTGGCCTTACCGGCTGGGTGCCGCCATCGGCGCTGCTGTCGCCTTGCCATCCCTCGGCCATGGCCTGGTTGCAGGCGGTGGTGGCCGCCGTGATGCCGCTGGTGCTGGCGGCGGGCTGCGCGCCGGCCTTTCAGGTGGGCGAGCCCTGGTGGTGGGTTGGCCCCGATGATCGGCCCTGCCTTTATGATGCCGCAACAGTGGCGCGCTGGCAGGCGCAAATCGGCAGCCCGCCGCCGCTGATTCTGGATGTGAAGGGCGCCAAGACCGCCGCCGAGCGCGCCTATCTGGATTGGTGCGGCGAGCGGCTGGCTGAAGCGACCGCTGGCATGGTGGCAGCGGCGCGCGCAGTGGCCCCCGCCACTGTTTCCCACCTGCTGTTCTATGCGCCGCAGGTGCTGCTGGCCGACCGGCCCGATCTGGCCCGTGCCAACATGCCGGCAGGCTGGGCGCACCCGGCCTTCGATGTGCTGCAACTGGAAGACTATACATTTGTGACCAGCGCCAATCAGGCCGGGCAGGCCCGGGCGCGGGCGGCGGTGGGGGAGGCTTTGGGCTATCCGCTGGCGCGGCAGCATTATCTGGCCGGCTTTGTGCTCAACGCCGCCGATGCGGCTGGCCAATGGCCGCTGATTGCCGATGCGGCGGCTGCGGCCCAGGCGCGCGGCGTGCCCCAGGTTTTCATCTGGGCCTGGCCACAGATGGCGCGCGACGGCTTCACCCCCTTTGATCTGGCTGATGATGAGGGAGACACCGGCATGCCGGCCTTTCACGACGTGCGCTTCCCGCTGGACCTTGGCTTTGGCGCCACCGGTGGGCCGGGCTTTTCCACCCAGGTGGTGGTCACCGGTTCGGGTGCAGAGCAGCGCAACGCCGATTGGTCCGATGCGCGGCTGGAATATGACGCCGGGGTTGGCATCCGTTCCGAGGCTGATCTCGCCGAACTGGTGGCGTTTTTCCGGGCGCGCCGCGGCCAGGCCCATGGTTTCCGCTTTCTGGACCCGCTCGACAACAGCAGCGCCGCCGTCGGGGCCCTGCCAGCGGCCACCGATCAACGGCTCGGGCTGGGCAGCGGCACCACCACCCGCTTTGCGCTGGTGAAGCATTATGGCGATGCGGCCGACGCCCAGGTGCGGCGCATCAGCCGGCCCTGGGCTGACAGCGTGCGCGTTGCCATTGATGGCATCGAACAGCTGGACGGCTGGACCCTGGCCGATGGCGGTTTCATCGATTTTGCCGATCCGCCTGGCACCGGCGCGTGGCTGACGGCGGGCTATCGCTTTGATGTGCCGGTGCGCTTTGCCAGTGATCGCATATCGGTCTCCATCGCCGGCTGGCGCGCGGGCGAACTGCCGTCGGTGCCGCTGATCGAAATCAGGGAGGGTTGAATGGCCAATCCCCTGATCGACGCTGATCTCACCCATCTGGCCCTGTGCTGGCGGCTGGTGCGCCGTGATGGCGTGGCGCTGGGCTTCACCAGCCATGATCGCGATCTGCTGGTTGATGGCCTGGTCCATCTCGCCCGCCCCGGCATGTCGCCTTCGGCCATCGTGCTGGGCGATGGCGTCACGGCCGATGATCTGGAGGTGGCCGGCGGCCTGTCCTCCTCGGCGCTCACGCGCGGTGATCTGCTCGCCGGGCGCTGGGATGGCGCGCGGCTGCGGCTGTTCCTGGTGGATTGGCAAGATCCGGCGGCCGGCCAGGTGACGCTGGCCATCGGCACGCTGGGCGACATTTCGGTGGGGGAGGGCGGTGACGCCGGCTTTGTCGCCACGCTGCAAAGCCCGGCGGCGGCGTTGCAGGCCAGTGTGGTTGAATCCTGCTCGCCCGAATGCCGGGCCAGCCTGGGCGATGCGCGCTGCCGCGTCAGCCTGCGCGGCCGCAGCCGCATCACCCGCATCCGTGCGGCCCAGCCGGACAGGCTGCAGGCCGAAGCCATTGTTGCCGCCGATCATGCCGAGGGCAGTTTGCTGGTGCTGGATGGCCCGGCGGCCGGGCTGGAACGGCGGCTGGTGGCGGCTGCCGAAGGCTGGCTGCACCTGGATGAACCGCTGGCGCTGGCGGTGGGCGACCGCGTGCTGCTGGTGGAAGGCTGTGACAAGCGCTTTGCCACCTGCCGTGACCGCTTTGGCAACGCCGCCAATTTCCGCGGGGAGCCCATGGTGCCCGGCGGCGATCTGTTGACGAGGATCGGCGCATGATGGCCCGCAAGCTCACGCGCCGCCGTCAGCGGGCCATTGCAGCGGCCCGCGCCGGGGTTGGCACACGCTTCCGCGTGCAGGGCCGCACCATTGGCCTGGGGCTGGATTGCGTTGGCGTGGCGCTGCTGGCGGCGGCCGGGGCCGGTGTTCGGCTGGGACCGGTGCCGCCCTATGCGCTGGGCGGCCTGCATGATGATCTGCTGGCACAAACGCTGCGGGCACTGGGCTGTCGCCGCGTGCGCCGCGGCCGGCCGGGGGATCTGGTGGAATATGGCTTCATCCCCGGCCATCGCCACCTCGCCCTGATCAGCGAGAATGGCATCATCCATGCCCATGCCGGCCTGGGCCGGGTGGTGGAAGGGCCGGCGCCGTCGGACTGGCCGGTGGTGGCGCATTGGGCCATGCCCGGCATCAGATAAGGGCAATTGCAATGGCAACTCTCGTACTTGGCGTGGTTGGCCGCGCCTTGCTGGGGCCGTTTGGCGGCATCGCCGGCAGTTTGCTCGGCCTTGGGCTCGATCGCCATCTGATGGGCAATCGCCGCGATGGCGCGCGGCTGGCCAACCCCGAGATCCAGGCCGCCAGCTATGGCGAGCCGATCCCGGTGGTGGCCGGGCGCATGCGGGTGGCGGGCAATGTCATCTGGTCATCCGGCCTCTCCGAACGCGCCAGCCGCAGCGGCGGCAAGCGCCAGCCCGCCGGCGCTGGCACCAGCTATGCCGCCAGCTTTGCCGTGCTGCTGTGCGCCGGGCCGATCGATGCCATCGGCCGGGTATGGGCCGATGGCCGCCTGATCCGCGATGCGGCCGGGCAATGGACGCTGCCGGTGACCATGCGGCTCCATGCCGGGAGCGAGCGCCAGTTGCCCGATCCGTTGATTGCCGCCGCCGAAGCCACGGCGCCGGCCTTTCGGGGCACGGCCTATGTGGTGTTTGAATATCTGGCGCTGGCCGAGTTCGGCAATCGCCTGCCCAATCTGGCGTTCGAGATCAATCCGGATGCAAGTGCGCAGGCGCTGGGCGATGCCATGGCCGCCCTGGCCGCCCGCGCCGGCGTTCATCTGCCGGTGCAAGGCGATTTCCCCGCCGTGACAGGCGTTTATGCCGGATCGGCGGCACCGCTGGCCGATGTGATCGGGCCGGCCCTGCGCGCCAGCGGCGCGATATTGGCCGCAGGCAGCGCGCTGGTGGGCGATGGGGCATCGGCAACCCCGCTGGCGCTGGCCGGGCAGGATCAGGCCCGCGTCACTGGTCGTGAGCGCAATCAACCCGATCGCCAGCAGCGCGCCGGCAGCAGCAGCATCGCCGATGCGGTGGAGCTGGCCTATTTCGATGCCAGTCGCGACTTCCAGTCCGGTCTGCAACGCGCCCGGTTGCGCAGTGGCACCCGGGTGGACAATGATGTGCTGCCGCTGGCGCTGCTGCCGGCCACCGCCAAGCAACTGGCGCACCGCCAGCTGCTGCGGCAGGCCGCCGCCCGGCGACGGCGCAGCCTGCGCCTGCCGTGGCGCTTTCTGGGTCTGGCCCCTGGCGACATGATCGCGCTTCCCGATGGCAACTGGCAGGTCACGGAAATCCGCTTTGAAGCCTTTGTGCTGACCGTGGAACTGGTTCAGCGGCCAGGATTGGCAGCGGCTGTCAATCTGGCGGGCGAGGGCGGGCGGGCGCTGCAACAGCGCGTGCAGCCGGCCGGCGCGACCCGGTTGCTGGCGCTGGATGTGCCGCCGCTGCCGGGCGAACTGCCCGATGGGCCGCGGCTGTGGTTGGCCGGCGCATCGGCGGCGGCAGGCTGGCGGCCGGCCGGGGTGGAGATCAGCCTGGACAACGGGGCCAGCTTCATCTTTGCCGGCACGCTGCCCGGCCCCGCGATTATGGGCGAGGCGCTCACGGTGCTGGCCGCCGCCAGCCCGGCTGGTTGGGATCGGTTGGGATCAGTGGAGGTCGAGCTGTTGGCTGAACCGATGTGGCTGGAAAGCCGGAGCGAAGCCTCCGTCCTGGCCGGGGCCAATCTTGCGCTGCTGGGCCGGGAAATCATCCAGTTCAGCACGGTCGAGGCCATTGGACCCCGGCGCTTCCGGCTTTCGGGCCTGTTGCGGGGCCGGCGTGGCACCGAATGGGCGGTGACGGATCACGGCGCGGCCGAGGATTTTGTGGTGCTGGATCAGTCGCTGCTGCTGCCGCTGCCCATGCCCTTGGAACGGCTGGGCGAAACCGTGCGGCTGCGGGCCGTTGGCGCGGGCGATGCCGGTGCGGAGCCCTTGTCGCTGCCGATCGGACCGGCTGGCATTCGGCCCTTGGCGCCAGTGCATCTGGCGGTGCGCCGCGTGGGCGGCGATCTGCATTGCCGCTGGATTCCGGCCAGCCGAGCCGGCTTTGGCTGGCCGGATTTCGTCGATGTGCCGCCCGGCGAAGCGCAGACCGCCTGGCGGGTGCGCCTGATGAGCGGGGTGGGCATATGGGCGCAAGCCGAAGTTGGCGCGCCGGCCTGGATCGTCCCGGCGCCGCCTGGCCCCTGCTGGCTGGAGGTGGCGCAATTGGGCCTCACCCTTGGCCAGACCGAGACATTGCCGATCAATTGAAGGGAGATCACGCCATGCCGCACTCCACCCGCCTTGCCCTTCCCTTGTTGGCCGCAGGTCAGGCCCAGAAAGATGTCACGCACAATGATGCGCTGTTGCGGCTTGACCGTGTGGTCGCGCTGGCGGTCGTGTCACGCACTGCCGCCGGGCCACCCTCCAGCCCTGCTGCCGGCGATTGCCATATCGTCGCCACCGTGGCGGCAGCAGCGTGGGGGCAGCCGGCCGGCACGATCATGCACTGGCAGGGCAATGGCTGGTTGCCGGAAGCGCCCCTCGATGGCCAGATCGCCCTGGTCATGGATGAGGGAATCATGATCGTGCATCGGTCTGTCTGGCAACCGCTGTGGCCGGTCGCCGGGCTGGTCGTGGCCGGGCGGACGATGCTGGCCGGGCCGGCTGCCAGCATCGCCCCTGCCAGTGGCGGCGCCATCGTCGATGCCGAAGCTCGCGCTGCACTGGCCGCGGTGGTCGCGGCGCTGCAGGCGCATGGCCTGCTGGCCTGAAATGCCGGCATTTGTCGGATTTTTTCCGATCCATACTGTGTCTCAACCGCAACATTAATGGCGATTCCAGACTTGCCCGACCGCAACGGGGTGCGTTAGAGGTGAAGAGGATGCCAGATGGACTGGCACAACCATAAAGGGGATGATGATGCGCAGCTTTGCGATCGGTCTGATCCTCGCGGCGACTGCCCTTTCCGGCACCGCCAATGCGAAGGACAAGGCTTGGTACATCGGTCTGGAGGCGGGCGCTGGCCTGCTCCAGAACCAGGATCTGAACATTTCGACTGCCAATGGCGCGACGACGATCCGGGATTCGATCAAGCAGGTCTATTTCCCCGGCTACGACGTGGGCACCAACATTGGTTATGATTTCGGTGGCTTCCGCGCTGAATTCGCGCTGAACTACATCCGCGCCAAGAACCGCACCACGTTTGTGGACAATGCGCCGCCGGCCCTGAACTACACCACGGCGGCCGGTGCCAACGTGCTCGGCGTTCCGCCGGTTGGGACCTATCAGAATGCTGGTGGTTCGGCTTCGGCGCTGACCTTCATGCTCAACGGCCTGGTTGACTTCGGCGGCAAGGACAAGGGCGCTGGCGGTTATGTCGGCGCTGGTGCCGGTATCGCCCGCACCAAGATGTTTGGCCGTCTGCGCGCTCCGGGCCTCGTGTTCGTTGACGATGCAGATACCGGCTTTGCCTGGAACTTCCTGGCGGGCGTGTACAAGCCGATCAGCGATCATGTCGATATCGGTCTGAAGTATCGCTATCTGAATGTGACCGACGTTGGCGCCTTCACCAAGAATGCGCTGCCGATCGATACCCGCTTCCGCAGCCACAGCGTGCTGCTGACGCTCACCTACAACTTCTTCGAAGCCGAACCGCCGCCGCCGCCGCCGGCACCCCCGGCTCCGCCGCCCCCGCCGCCCCCGCCGCCGCCCCCGCCGCCGCCGCTGCCGCCGTGCCCGCCGGCCGCTGTGACGCCGGGTCC